>CAMBTV010000148.1 GCA_945870835.1 Chitinophaga pinensis | reverse complement strand
CCCTGGTTCAATTTATTTATTTTCGGAGCCATTTATCAGTTTTTTTTATTGCAAACAGAAGAAAATGGCCGAACTACTCGTGCATTGCTTACCGGGTTTTTATTAGGTTTAGCCATTCTAACTAAGGGTCCGGTGGCTTTATTAATTTGCCTGCTAACTTTTCTGGTTATACTTGTGAGAGAAAAAGGAAAGCGAATTATCTCAATAAAATCTTTCCTGCTAATTACACTCAGTTGCTTTGTAACCTGTTTTGCCTGGTTTGGGGTAGATCTAATTCAGCATGGCCCACAATTTATGGTAGAGTTTATTCAGCGCCAGATTGCCATTTTCAGCACCTCTGATGCAGATCACGGAGAGCCTTTTTTCTATCACTGGTGGGTACTTTTGTTGGGATGCTTTCCTGCTTCTATTTTTTTTATCCGGGGTTTGTGGTTGAAGCCTGAAAGCATCGGTGCCCTTATTTTTAAAAAATGGATGACTTCATTATTCTGGGTTACCCTCCTGCTGTTTTCATTGGTTACAACTAAGATTATACACTACTCATCCCTTTGTTGGTTGCCCTTAACTTTTATAGCTGCTTTATTCGTTCATACACATTTATATTCCATCCAAATCCAATTGAATAAAGTAATGATTGTTTTGTTGGCATTGGTGGGATTAATAATCGGATGTTTGTTTGCGGCTATTCCCATCATTATGATGAATAAGGCAAACTGGTATACTTTACTGGATGATCCATTCGCACAGGCGAATTTACAGGCGGATGTAACTTGGCATTATTGGCAATCGCTAGGTGGTATTCTATTGGTGGCAGGTACACTCTTTTTTCTGTTTAGCAAAAATCGTAAACTATCTATACCGGTTTTGTTTGGATCTGTTACACTCGCTACCTATTTTTTAATCTTATTTATTTTCCCTTCAGTTGAAGCCATTAGTCAGCGAGCAAATATTGATTTTTTTAAGGCGCATGCCGGGGAAGATTGTTATCTGGAAACGCTCGGTTATAAAAGCTATGCACCCTATTTTTATGGAACAATTCCTGCACCTGATATAAAGCAGACAAAATTACTGTTGACTGTAAGATCTAACAATTCTTCGAGGCCAGATACCCTGAGTAGTTATCAGAAAGAAGTTGCCTATAAAAATTGGTTGCTCTCTGGAAATATCAACAAGCCGGTTTATTTTTCAGTTAAAATAAACGATCAATCTGTTTACGACTCTGTTCCTACGCTTACCAAGCTATATGCAAAAAATGGTTTTGTTTTTTACCGGCGATTACCAATGGCACCCTGATACAATTATTGTTTGTGTTGGTAAATGGGAGAATTATACAGCCCTAGTTGTTTGAAAAAGTAGCCAAAGGAAACTTTTAATACGCCAATACCATAGGTTATACTGCGAGATAAGTTGATGCTGGAGGCTTCCTTAAAGTATTTGGTAGGACAAGTAACTTCACCAATATCAAATCCTGCATCAAATATCTGTGCTACCATTTCATTGTCGAAAACAAAATCATCGTTGTTTTTCTCATAATTTACTTTTTCAAGCACAGCTTTGCTAAAAGCGCGGTATCCTGTATGATATTCACTCAATTTTTGATTTAGTAACACATTTTGGGTGAATGTGAGCAGGCGATTCGCTATGTACTTATACAAGGGCATGCCTCCTTTTAATGCGCCTTTACCTAATATTCGGGAACCAAATACTACCGGATACAATTCGTTGGCGATGATACTGCTCATCGCAAGAATAAGTTTGGGCGTATATTGATAATCCGGATGCAGCATCACTACGATATCCGCTTCTATTTCCAGCGCTTTGTTGTAACATGATTTCTGGTTCCCTCCATAACCTCGGTTTTGAGGGTGTGTAATAATGTGTTGGATACCCAAGCGCTCAGCCTCTTGAACGGTATTATCTTTACTAGCATCATTTACTAAAATAATATCGTCTACTACATCAAAGGGAATCTCGCGATAGGTTTGTTCCAAGGTCTTTTCCGCATTGTATGCGGGCATTACAACCACTACTTTTTTTCCATTTATCATCCCGAAACTTTTAATCTGAAACCAAAAAAACACGAAAATTATACCGTAAAAGTAATTCATTTATACTTTCCAGCCATTGCTATCATTATAGAGCTTTAATGTTTAGTTCATATGCGGAGAGCCTATTTTTTCTCTTGATTCGTTGGCGGTTGGTGAGGGGTAGAAGAACCGATTATTACTATCAACGAAAGTATGCCATGGTAGAGGGAACCAATCAGTAAGCCAATAGATGACTTCCGTTTTTAGGTTAATTGAATATATATTTAGTTGAATCCGAACCGAATTTTCTAGTGATTCGTTTTTGTAAAGAGTGAGGGTTCCGGGAATACTCTCTTGAATATTTCCTTTAAGCTGTCAGTTAATGAGGTCAACTTCCCATTTTTCAGTAATCAAGGCTTCTGAATGATTCACAGAAAAGTAGTTAATAGAATGTTGCTTTTGTTGAAATTCTAGGGTTGCAAATCCATTGAATCTCAACATTTTTGAACTTAATTTACAATCATCTTCGTGTTGCTTATTAACTCTTTCATCAAAAGCAACCAGCGAATACTGATCAGCGTCCATAATTCTTGGAGGAAATAAGTGAGCATTTTTCCCAATAACTACCGGCATGCCACTTTGTTAAATGCATCTACCAAATGCTGAAAGCAGATGTTTTTTTATGTACGCCGAATAATGCTTTTTCGCCATTGGAAATCACATATTTTACATTAAAAAATATATTCATATTTTAGAAGTTCCACAAGGGTATTTTTTTTCCAGACCATTAGTTGGAATCATAATATTAAATAGTATTAGTTTCGTAATTATATGGGAAGAGTATATTTATTGATTTTAATTCAATTGACAGTATCCATTGTAAGCTTTGCTCAGCAAAGAGCCTTAGATTCAGTGGTGGTTAGTGCCACTTTTATTCCACAAAAGGACTATACCACGGGCAGAAATATAATTACGCTTCGTGGGGCAGATTTTAATAAACTTCCGGTAAGCAGTATTGATGAATGGTTGCGATATGTGCCCGGGGTAGAAGTGCAACAGCGAGGCCCTCAAGGCGCACAAAGTGATATTATTATTAGAGGGGGTACTTTTCAACAAGTATTGGTTGTAATCGATGGTATTCGGATAAATGATCCGCTAACCGGACATTTTAGCACCTATATACCGCTTCATCCTGAGGATATTGAGAAAATCGAAATTATAAAAGGAGCTGCCGCTGCCGTGTATGGGGCAGATGCGATTGGTGGCGTGGTGAATATTATTACAAAGCTTGGTAGCATCCAAACAGATAGCACCCCACTTTCTATTTCGGGCAGACTTCAATGGGGCGATCAATCTCTCTTAAATCGGCAATTTCGCGTAGCTGGTAAAATTGGTAAGAGAAGGTTTAGTGTTGCTGAGATGAAAAATAAAGCCGCTGGATATCCTTTACGTGGAACTAATGGTTTTTTTGATAACCAAACTATTTCGGTAGCTTATGCCGGAAAAATTGCCAACAACTGGCAGCTTCAGCTTCGATATGCAAAGGATAGTCGAGATTTTAATGCACAAAATTTTTACACACCCTTTCTTTCAGATACAGCCCGTGAAAAAGTTGTTTCCGACTGGCTGCGGGTTGGTCTAGTTCGTTCGGGTTCGCATACAACTTTCACAGCTGAGGGGTCTTACAAAATCTTACGCGATCAGTTTCAGTTTAATCCCTCCGGTTCTCCCAATTTGAATACAACCGAAATGTATATAGCCCAAGCCAAGCTGAGTCATACTATCAATCAACAAAATAGCCTGGTTACTGGCATACAATATTTTCATAAAAAAATCATGTCTAACGATCGGGGAAATCATTCCCTGGCACATGCGGGTGGATATGTGATTCTTTCCCATCAACTCATGCCTCGCTTACATATCAATGAAAGTGTACGGTTAGATTGGGATGAGAGTTATGGGTGGCAATTGCTTCCTCAATTTAATGCAGCGTATTCAAGAGGATCTTTTACCGGAAGAGCCTCAGTAGGAAAGGGGATACGGGATGCCGATTTTACCGAACGCTACAATAATTATAACAAAGTACTGGTAACTGCTGGTAACATTGGTAATCCACAACTTCAGCCAGAAAAATCGTGGAATTATGAGGCAGGCTTCGATTATCGGGTATTGAGACAACTGAAAATGAGTTTTACAGCTTTTTTTAGAAATCAGCAAAATTTGATTGACTGGACACCCACCCCTTTTTCTCAAATGCCCCGCACAACCAATCTTTTACCCAACGGTAACTATGCACTGGCCACCAATTTGTGGGAGGTTACTACCAAGGGTTTGGAATTGGATTTTCAGTATATAAAAAAAATGAGGAATAATCGGCAGCTTACCCTACTATCCGGATTGGTATGGATGGAATCACTCAGTAATCAACAAACCCCCTCATTTTATTTGTCTTCTCATGCCCGCTTCTTATGGAATACGCAATTAATTTGGCGGGTGGGTGCTTTTGAAATAGCCGTTACTTTTGTATATAAAGAGCGAAATGCACAACAGGCAAACGCTATCAAAGCCGCTATTACCCCTTCCTATTTTTTACTAAATAGCCGAATAGCTTTTAATACCTTCCATCAAAAGCTTTCCTTGCAGCTTGATTGTACCAATATAACTAATACACAATACAGTGATTTGTTGGGGGCAGCTATGCCGGGAAGATGGGCTTCCGCGGGCTTGTATCTGAAATTTTAGCAGCTTGTATGCAAGAAAGTATTTATTAATTAGATAAATTATCCACCCAATTTAATAGCAATCACCCTGATATTTCTGCCAAAATAAGTATTTGCCAAATAGGGACTAATTTTGTTATCCGGCTCTCTCATTGCATATGATACAATAAATTTCAGTTTAGTAATCAGTTGAAGTTCAATTAACCGAAGGCTCATAATATTGCTCATTAGATATTAATAGGTAAAAGTCAGCTGCATAAGGGTAAAATAATCACAATGGTGAGGTATTTTATAAAATGGATAAATACGAGTCAGTATAAATTTGCTAACAATTCCTTCATATTTTTTTAATCTTACAAAACCTACCAATTTGATTTCCTATCTTACATTTAAAAAATACTTTGAATGGAAAGAGTAACTGCTTCAGAAATCGCAGAAGAAGTAATCAATTTATTAATTTCTAATGGTGGTTCTGAATACATAGGTGAGCCAGTTACAAAGCTGGAGCATATGGTGCAAAGTGCTGAAATTGCTGCCGAAATGGGCCTCGGTGAAGATTTGGTATTAGCTGCACTTTTACACGATATCGGTCATATATGTGTTCCAACTACCGAGTCTAATAATATGGGCGGTTTAGGATTGCAAGATCATGAATTTCTTGGAGCAACTTTTTTACAGTCAAGGGGCTTCTCTGATATCGTAATACAATCAGTTGCATTGCATGTTGCTGCAAAGCGCTATCTCTGTTACAAGTTTCCCGAATACCTGTCTTTGTTATCGGATGCTAGTTTACAAACTTTGGCTTTGCAAGGCGGATCTATGAGTGAATCAGAAGCAAATGTTTTTGAACAGAATCCGTACATGAATGATATTATTACTATTCGTAGAATAGATGAACAAGCAAAAATTCCTAATAAGGCCTTGCCCGAAAGTTTTGATATCTTCAAGCAGATGATGATTCGCCATTTACAAAAGAGTCAAATAGAATAAGCTGTAAAAGAATATTTCCCTATTGTTGCAGCGATACAATTAGTAGCTACACAAACTTCAGCTTTAATTGATTGTGACTTTTTTTGATAAATATTATTTCAATTGAATACTACTTCACATTATCAATATTTACAAAGCCTGTTACTCTAACTATTCAATATGCAAGTAAATAAGTTATAGTTGGAGATTCTATCATTAAAATAAATACGGTGGAGATGAAGATTACATATTTTCAATTGGCACTACTGCAGATATGCTAATGAGAGGAGGCTTTATTGCGGTAATTTCTATTCTCAGATTAAGTATTTAGATGACTTTTTTTTACATTTTGTGATATGACTTTTTTTAATAGTAAACACAATCCGTATATCAATAATTGGATGAAAAGTTCTCCAGCTGTATTGCTATTAGTTGTTTCATTCGCAGCATTTGTTGTTTACACCGGAATGTATGGATTTAGAAAACCATTTACCGTTGGGTTATATGATAGTTGGACATTTTTAGGCATATCTTATAAAGTTTGTTTAGTGATAGCCCAAGTTATTGGATATATGTTGAGTAAGTTTATAGGGATAAGGGTTATTGCTTCAATGAATCCCAAGTTTAGAATACAAGGGATACTAATTTGTATACTTTCAGCGTGGTTTGCTTTATTGTTATTTGCCATTGTACCTGCTCCGTATAATATCATTTGCATGTTCTTAAATGGTCTCCCTTTAGGTATGGTTTTTGGTTTGGTTTTTGGTTTTTTAGAAGGTAGAAAAACTACCGAGATTATGGGTGCTTTTTTAGCAAGCAGTATTATTTTCGCTTCAGGGCTTGCAAAAACAGTAGGTAAGTGGTTATTAATTAATATTGATATCCACGAATTTTGGATGCCTTTTGTTGCGGGTAGTATTTTTTTAGTCCCGCTTCTTGTTGCTTTATGGTTATTAAAACATACACCCGTACCCAATGAATCAGATATAATACATCGTTCTGAACGAGTACCTATGAATAAAGAGGATAGGTTGAAGTTTGTATTGAAATTTGGTTGGTTGTTATTGCCTGTTGTGATTAGTTATATGTTATTTACTATTGTAAGAGACTTTTGTGAAGATTTTGCCAACGAATTGTGGGCAGAAACTGGGTATGTGTCTGATGCAGGAATATTTGTACAATCAAGTACCATTATTACTATTTTAGTGCTTGTTATTATTGCTTCCTTTTTTAGAATACAATCAAATTTTAAGGCATTCATTTATGCACATGTGTTAGTAATTGCGGGGTTAATAATGTCATTGCTATCTACTATCCTTTTTAACCAACATGTAATAAGCCCGTTTTACTGGATGATTTTTTCCACTGCTGGATTATATATAGCGTATTTACCTTTTAATTGTTTGTATTTTGAAAGATTGATTTCCACTTATTCTGTTAATGGAAATGTTGGTTTTGTAATGTATATAGCAGATTCCTTCGGTTATTTGGGTACGGTTATAGTACTTTTAATTAAAGAGTTTGTTTCGTTGCAATTTAGTTGGGTTTACTTCTTTTCTTTTTTATTTACTATTTCTTCAATAGTTGGTATTATATTAGTTTTATTTACTTTAATAGGCCATATAAAATATTATACACTATCAAAAAAAGTTTTGTGAAAAAATCTGCCATAGTTGTTGGAGCTGGAATTGTTGGTCTTGCTGCTGCAAGAGTTTTAAGTATTAATGGGTATGCGGTTACAGTTATAGAAAAAACGCAAAGGGCTGTGGGTGCTTCAATTCGTAATTTTGGTATGATTTGGCCTATTGGGCAACCT
>CAMBTV010000147.1 GCA_945870835.1 Chitinophaga pinensis | reverse complement strand
AGTAATAGTAAAAATGTTTGTGTAGTAGAAGCGGATGAATATGATAGAAGTTTTTTGAAATTAAGTCCAGATATAGCCATCATTAGTTCAATGGATGCAGATCATTTGGATATATATGGTACAGCCGAAAATATGGAGGAGGCGTTTATTGAATTTTCAAAAAAAGTTAAACCAGGCGGTTTGTTAATTAGTAAATATGGATTAAATAGAGCGCCTGATTTATCTGCTGATCACATGTTGACCTATCATGTGACAGATAGAAAAGCGAATGTTTTTGCAACCAATATAGTTATGCATAATGGTAGTTACCAATTTGATGTTGAATTCAATGATTCCGATGCAGGTAATTGGATATTAAAGGGAGTAGTTTTAAATATGGGGGGCAAGCATAATATTGAAAACATGATTGCAGCGATTGCTGTTGCACATCACATTGGAATAGAGGATAATAAAATAATTAATGCGGTAGCTGATTTTAAGGGCGTTAAGCGGCGCTTTGAATATATTTTAAAAACGGGTCATCAAGTTTTTATAGATGATTATGCCCATCATCCAGAGGAGTTAAGGGCATTGATAACAGGGGCAAAGAATTTATTTCCTAATAAAAAGTGCACAGTGGTTTTTCAACCGCATTTGTTTAGCAGGACAAGAGATTTTGCGGATGGTTTTGCTGAGGTATTAGATTTAGCTGATGAGATTATCCTTTTACCGATTTACCCGGCTAGGGAATTACCGATGGACGGAGTTAATAGTGAAATGATTTTAAATAGAATGCATAGTGAGAATAGAATGTTGTTGAGTAAAGAAAATCTATTAAAACATTTTGAATTCGAAAAAGCTGCTCATGTTGAGGAGGGTTTTGAGGGTAATATGGTGATAACAGCAGGAGCTGGAGATATCGATACCTTGGTTGAACCGATTAAAGAAATATTGATAAAAAGAAATTAATTAAAATATCCTTTTAAAAAAATATTTAAAGGGTTGATTGTATGGTAAAAAAGAAAATTATAATAAATATTTTACTAGCCATTTTTTGGACGGTATTAGGCACGGGTACTATTGTTTTGCTTGCTGCAGCAATTCGTATCAAGGATTCAAAAAAATGCTCAGGAGTAGAAATTACTATAAAAGCTATGACTAATAATTTTTTTGTTGATAAGGATGATATACTTAAAATTATTACTGCTAAATTAAATGGTGAAGTGAATGATAATAAAGTAAGTTCTTTTGATTTGAAAAATATTGAGATAGAACTTGAAAAAAACATTTGGATTAAAAAAGCACAATTATTTTTTGATAACAATGAAAAATTACAAGTAAACGTTACAGAAAGGGAGCCAGTTGCGAGGGTATTTAGTAGTTATGGAACAACATTTTATGTTGATGAGGAGGTATCGATGCTTCCATTGAGTGATAAGTTTTCTGCTAGATTGCCAGTATTTACAAATTTTCCATCTGATAAAAAAGTCCTCCTGCCATCAGATAGTAGTTTGTTGAGAGATATTATTTTAATCAGTCAAGCTATTCAAAAAGATTCATTTTATATGGCGATGATCGAACAAATTGACATAACCCCGCAAAATACTTTTGAAATGCTTCCTAAGCTTGGTAATGCAGTGATTGTGGTTGGGGATGCGAAAAATATTGAAAAAAAACTAGCTAACCTACGATTGTTTTATAAAGAGATTATTGTAAAGGCGGGATGGAGTAGGTATAGTGAAATTAATATTCAATACAATAATCAGGTGGTAGCAAAGAGAAAGGGTGTTGAAGATGTGATAGCAGATTCATTGCGCACCTTGCAGTTGATACAGCTGATTGCTGATAATGCTAAACGGTTATCAGAAGATTCTTTGCAGACAATCATACAGGACAATGAAAAAAATTCGTCCAATAGTAATATGATTCAGCAATCAATGGAGCGAGATGAGAATAGTGATTCTACTCAGGTATTGGAGCCAGTTTCTTCCGAGGCAAATGTGGATAATAAAAAATCAGCAGTAGTTGTTAAACAAAATTTGGATAAACAAAAAAAGACAAATCAACAATTACCAAAAGCAGTATCAAAAAAAAATCTATTATAAATTATTAATTTTTATAAACACACACAAACATACAATTATGACACAAGAACAAAACACAACAAATGATAACGGGGTAATAAATACCAATCCTGTTATTGTTGGTCTTGACATTGGCACTACCAAGATAGCTGCTATTGCTGGCCGAAAAAATGAATACGGCAAACTAGAAATCCTAGGTTTTGGCCGTGCCAATAGCAATGGTGTTCAGCATGGAATGGTTTTAAATATTGATCAAACCATCAAGGCAATTGAAATGGCGTTGAAAAATTGTTACGATTCTAATCCTAATTTATCAATTGAAGAAGTATATGTAGGAATTGCAGGCCATCATATCAAGAGTTTACAAACACGAGGTGATATTGTTCGTCAGGCTACTGAAGAAGAGATTCGCCAGGAAGAAGTAGATCGACTAGTTGCAGATCAATATAGGACTTATATTCCTGCGGGAGATCAAATTATTGATGTAATTCCACAAGAGTTTACAGTTGATAATTTTCAAAATATTCCTAATCCTATTGGATACAGCGGAGTGAAAGTGGGTGCTAATTTTCATATTATCACTGGAGATAAAAATGCGATTCGCAATATTAATCGAAGCGTAGAAAAAGCTGGATTGTCCACTAAAGATTTGGTCTTACAGCCTTTGGCGTCAGCTGCTGCAGTTATGTGTGAACAGGATTTAGAGGCTGGGGTTGCGATAGTAGATATCGGTGGCGGCACTACTGATCTAGCAGTATTTTACGAAGGAATATTAAAACACACAGCTGTAATTCCTTTTGGTGGAGAGAATATTACCAACGACATTAAGAATGGTTTAGGCGTTTTAAAAACACAGGCTGAGCAAATGAAAATTCAGTTTGGAAGCGCATTGAGTGATGAGGCAAAATCTAATGCTTTCATTACCATTCCAGGATTACGCGGTATGCAGTCTAAGGAAATTAGTGTAAAAAACCTTGCAGCAATTATTCAGGCTAGAATGAGTGAAATTATGGATTTTGTAAGCTATCATTTAAAGCAGGTAGGTTTGGATACTCGTTTATTGAATGGTGGAATTATTTTAACAGGTGGAGGGTCTCAATTGAAACATTTGATACAATTAACTGAATATGTAACAGGGTTGAATGCAAGAATTGGTTATCCGAACGAGCATTTAGCAGGTGGGCATATTGATGAGTTAACAAAGCCAATGTACAGTACTTGTATCGGTTTAATATTGAAAGGATATAATGATTATGAAAATAAAAATAGGCCTTTGGATGAATCATTTCATAAAATAACTGTTCCTAATTCATTAAGAAGACCAACTGTTTCGGAAGCTTTGGAAACTTCAATAGCTGAGGAAGAATTTGATCAACTATCAAGTAATAAAAAAATGAATGAACGTAAATCATTAAAGGGATTTATGGATTCTTTCAAAATTGGATTGATTGATTTGTTCAAAGAAGAGGAAGACGGAAAATTATAATTTCAAAACTCTAAATCTTATCAATCAAAAAAGTTTTGAAGTCAATTACCCAATATAATATTTAAAATAAGCATACTAACCCATTAGCAACAGTACTTTCAATTGACTGCCTTACTAACAGAAAATTTGGATTTACTTAAATAGTAATAATTATGATACATTTTGATTTACCAAAAGAGCAATCATCCATCATCAAGGTAATTGGTGTAGGTGGTGGCGGAAGCAATGCCGTAAACCATATGTTTTCGCAAAACATTGAAGGCGTAAATTTCATCATCTGTAATACAGATGCACAGGCCATTGCCCAAAGTAAAGTACCTAATAAAATCCAGTTAGGGCCTCATTTAACACAGGGTTTGGGTGCTGGAGCTAATCCGGAAATTGGTCGTCAAGCTACTGAAGAAAGTTTGGAAGAAATCAAACGAATTTTGGAAGTAAATACCAAAATGGCTTTTATAACAGCCGGAATGGGCGGTGGGACTGGTACAGGCGGGGCTCCTATTTTAGCAAAAATTTGTAAAGATTTAGGAATTCTAACAGTAGGTATTGTAACTACTCCATTTGCTTATGAAGGAAAAAAACGTTTGGCTCAGGCAGAGGAAGGAGTAAGAATGATGAAAGACCATGTGGACACTTTACTAGTTATTAGTAATGATAAACTACGTCATCAGTTTGGAAATTTAAAGATGAAAGAAGCTTTTGAAAAAGCAGATAATGTATTGGCAACTGCGGCAAAATGTATAACAGATGTAATTAATAGTACTGGTCAAATTAATGTCGATTTTGCAGATGTATGTACTGTAATGAAAAATGGAGGTGTAGCAATATTGGGTAGTGCAATTGCAGCGGGTGAAAATAGGGCACAGTTAGCTATTGAAAATGCATTGAATTCACCTTTATTAAACGATAGTGAAATTCGTGGTGCAAGATGGATTTTAATCAATATTAATTCTGCTGAAGGCGAACATGAGTTTACAATGGATGAAGTGGAGATTATACAAAATTATTTGATTAGTAAAGCTGGGGAAGATAGTGATGTGATTTTAGGGTTGGGATATGACAATACTTTAGCTGAAGGTATTAGCATCACATTAATCGCTACTGGCTTTGAACATAAAGATCCTTTTGCAAAAAAGAGTAGTCTCTCTAAAGAGGACAAAAAGGATGAAAAAATAGTAATGACTTTAGAAATGCCTGTAAAGGAAGAGAAAAAAATACTTCAACAACCTAGTTTGCCATTTGAAGAAAACCTAGCACCTGAAGTGGAAGAAGTGCCTGTAGATATCTCCAAGACTTCTGAATCTTCAATTTCAGAATCAATGACACCTACATTAGTAGTGGAATCAATACAGGAAATTTTAACTGATTCAGTAGTTGAAATTGCTGTTGAAAGTAAGGATGAACAGAAAGTTTTTTTTGAAATCTCTTCTGTTGCTGATCAAGCTCCAGTGATTGAATTTGATATACCAGAAATGATGCCGAATTCGGAGAAAAAGGTAATGACGCAGGTAGTTGAAATTGCTTCTAATAGCAAACAAACTGATAATACTCCAACTAATATAACAACAGGTGGATATTTGGAGAAGCCTGTAAATATTTATATTTCAGAACAAACGAATTCAAAACCACCTATTCAAGATTTAACCATTTCTTCTTTAGAGGACAAAGAAGTAGAGGAAGACGCTTCAATGGAAATGCATGTGGTAATTAAGGATGATTATTCGATGACAGAGGAAAAAGCGAATGATGTAGAAACTCAACAGATATTGATGGCTAGATCAGAGGAGCAGCCAATACCCGATGAAACTGAAGAGCTAAGACGCCGTGCAACAGATCGTATAGCTAAGCTGCGTAATTTGTCATTTAATATAAATGCTGCTGATCCAAATAATGAGTTTGAATCAGTACCTGCTTATCTCAGAAGAAATATGGAGCTACATAATTCTATTGCAGATGTAGAAAGTTTTTATAGTAATTATACTGTTAAATCAGATGACAATAATTTGATTGAACCAGGCTCGATTAATTCTTTTTTAGATGGAAAAAAGCCAGATTAAAAATCAATCATTTTTTTAGAATAGGATTTGGTGAAGTGTTTTTATAATGTATAGTTTGTGAAGCCCCTTGCTGAAAAGCGAGGGGCTTGTGTTTTGATGAAATAGTATCAATTCAACGGCCTCTTAAAAATTATAAAAAAGTAATTTTTCACTCATTCTCCTGATGCCGTTTCTATTGCCTATTTTTGCGGCTACTATGCAACTCTTCAAAATTACCAGCCGTATAATTGTTACTTGTAGTAATCGGCTATCACCATTTCTGCAACAAGAAATTATTGCACTTGGATTTACGCCCATTCGTGTTTTTAAAACAGGGGTTGAATTAAACGGTACATTAGAAGATTGCATAAAACTCAATTTACATCTTCGATGTGCAAGTCAGATTTTATTTTCTATCAATGAATTTGCTGCACGAAATGCGGAAGAGTTATATAATTATTTATTACATGTTGAATGGGAAGATATAATTGCGGTGGATGGATATTTTTCCATCACAAGCAATGTTGATAATGCGACCATTAATAATTCTTTATTTGCCAATGTGAAAGTAAAGGATGCAATTGCTGATCGATTTAGGAATCGAACAGGTCAACGTCCTAATTCAGGCCCGGAGTTGGATAAGGTAGTGATTCATTTATATTGGAAGGAAGAGGTAGCAGAATTATTTGTTGATACTTCTGGCGAAACCCTCTCTAAACATGGCTATAGAAAAATTCCAGGAAAGGCACCAATGTTAGAGGCATTGGCTGCTGCTACTTTACTGGCAACCAAGTGGGATAGAAAATCTCCATTCATTAATCCAATGTGCGGTTCTTCTACATTGGCGATAGAGGCTGCATTGTTGGCTACCCACAGAATGCCGGGATTATTTAGAAATAATTATGCATTCATGCACTTGGTAGGATTTAATTTAGAAATGTATGAGGTACAAAGAAAAAAATTAGATGAAGCTATTATAGAAGTGAGTGGATTAAAAATTATAGCAACTGATATTAGTAGTGATGCAGTAAACATTTCAAAAATTAATGCCGCAGCTGCAGGGGTGGAAGATTTGATTGAATTTGCAGTAGGTGATTTTGCATCAACAATGATTCCAGCGGATCAAAGTGGGGTTATTTATTTTAATCCAGAATATGGAGATCGCCTAGGGGTAGAAGCTGAACTAGAAATTACCTATGGCAGAATCGGAGATTTTATGAAGCAACAGTGTAAAGGATATACCGGATATATCTTCACTGGTAATTTAGAACTTGCAAAAAAAATTGGGCTAAAACCAAAAAGGCGTATTGAATTTTATACCAGTAAAATTGATTGTAGGTTGTTTGAATATGAGCTGTATGCAGGCACAAAAAGAATTGACATTGTTCAAAGTTGAGCGCATCTGTGATTATTTAATTGACCCTTAAAAAGTAATGTTAGTCAATTTTACATAATGGTTGTTTGAACGCCCTCGAATAAAAAGTGCTAGAAATATTAAATAGCAGCCGTTAAAAAATAACGTCCAATAAAGTAAAGTTGTTTTTTACTTTAGCCTTGATAGACAGTAGATGTTCAAAAACTAGCAATTGCTCATTCAGCAACGCCCTCGAATAAAAAGTGCTAGAAATATTAAATAGCAGACGTTAAAAAATCAAGGCTGTCTGAGCGAGCACTCCCTTTAAAGTAACTTACTCTACCCGCGAGTTCCTTGATTTTAGGCTGATATTTAATATTTCAGCCTTTTTATTCGCAGGATTGATTTTTTTTGTTACTTTTTTGCATCAAGGCAAAAAAGTAAAAGCACTCTATTCCAAAGGAAATCTCAGACCTAAATAGCTAAATTTTATTTTACAAAAAACAAGAAGAAATTATTAATCATTTGAGTGATTATTAGGTAGTTCTTTATCAATTCATTTTGACCAAAAACTATACCGAAAGGAGCAAACGAATTTTTGAGG
>CAMBTV010000146.1 GCA_945870835.1 Chitinophaga pinensis | reverse complement strand
CATTGCAGGATGCAGATGCGCTAGTTATCGCAACTGAGTGGAGTGAATTTAGAACACCCAATTTTGATAGAATAAGCTCATTGCTAAAAAACAAAGTAATTTTTGATGGTCGAAATCTTTTCGATTTAAATAAGATGGGAGATTTGGGTTATCATTATGTGAGTATAGGAAGGAAAGTAGTCGAGAATAAATAATTAATTCAGACATTTTCAAATAATAATTTATATGAATTCAAAACGTGTATTGATTACTGGAGCTGCTGGTTTTTTGGGTTCCCATCTTTGTGATAAGTTTATAAAAGAGGGTTATTCTGTGATAGGAATGGACAATCTAATTACAGGTGATTTGAAAAACATTGAGCATCTTTTTAAACTAAAAGAATTTGAATTTTATGAACAGGATGTATCTAAATATATACATGTGTCTGGCGAGCTAGATTATATTTTACATTTTGCATCTCCCGCTAGTCCGATAGATTATTTAAAAATTCCTATACAAACTTTAAAAGTTAGTTCTCTAGGCACACATAATTGTTTGGGATTGGCCCTATCTAAAAAAGCAAGAATTTTAGTGGCAAGTACCAGCGAAGTATATGGTGATCCATTGGTACATCCACAAAATGAATCTTATTGGGGAAATGTTAATCCAGTTGGCCCAAGGGGTGTATACGATGAAGCAAAAAGATTTCAAGAGGCCATTACGATGGCTTATCATACATTTCATCAGTTAGAAACCAGAATTATCAGAATATTTAATACCTACGGGCCAAGAATGCGTTTAAATGATGGACGTGCTTTACCTGCTTTTATTGGACAAGTATTGCGAGGAGAGGATTTAACTGTATTTGGCGATGGAAGTCAAACTAGGAGTTTTTGTTATGTATCAGATTTAGTGGAAGGAATCTATCGATTGTTACTTAGCGACTATACTCAACCGTTAAACATTGGTAATCCAGATGAAATTTCCTTGAATGATTTTGCAGAGGAAATTATTCAGCTCTCCGGAACCGATAAAAAAATTGTATACAAACCTTTGCCAACCGATGACCCAAAGCAACGTCAGCCTGATATTACAAAAGCTAAGGAGGTGTTGGGTTGGCAGCCTACTATTGGTAGAAAAGAGGGATTAAAAATCACCTTCGATTATTTTAAGTCCTTGCCAAAGGAAGAACTTTATAAAATTCCCAAAGAATTCTCCAAGACGTTAAAATAATTCTCGCAACAAAAATTAATGTTTGTTGCTACTGTCAGAAATAGGATAAGATTAATTTTACATATTGAATAATAAAATAATATTTTTACAAAAAAATTACAAAAAGGCCTTTTGTAATTTGGCAATAAGTGATTTCTTATTCAAAGGTTAAGGATGTAAAATTTATGTATCAAGACTTACTCAATAAAAATAACCAACTCGCAGTGATTGGACTCGGCTATGTAGGGCTTCCGATTGCATTGGCATTTGCAAAAAAAATCAAAGTAATTGGTTTTGATATTAGTGAAAAGAGGGTGGAAATTTTAAAAAACAGCATTGATCCTAGTCAAGAATTAGAAAAAGAAGCTTTTGAGAATAGCGATATTATATTTACATCGAATCTTGATATTTTAAAGCAGGCTAATTTTTTTATTGTTGCGGTTCCTACGCCGGTGGATGATCATAATATTCCCTATTTAGTCCCCATTCAAAAAGCATGTGAATCGATTGGGAAAGTGATCAAGAAGGGGGATTATGTGGTATTTGAAAGTACGGTATATCCTGGCTGTACAGAAGAGGATTGCATCCCCATTATTGAAAAAATTTCTGGTTTAAAAAACATTGATGATTTTAAAAGCGGCTATTCTCCTGAAAGAATTAATCCGGGAGATAAGGAACATACCCTTGATAAAATTATCAAAATTGTTAGTGGCTGTGATGCAGAGAGTTTAGAGCAAATTGAACAAGTATACAAGCTAGTGGTATCTGCAGGAATACACAAAGCCTCTAGTATAAAGGTTGCAGAAGCTGCTAAAGTAATTGAAAATACGCAGCGTGATTTAAATATAGCACTCATGAATGAACTGTCAATAATTTTTGACAGAATGGGAATCAATACCTACGAAGTGTTGGAAGCTGCAGGTACAAAATGGAATTTTTTAAAATTTCAACCTGGCTTAGTAGGTGGACATTGTATCGGCGTAGATCCTTATTATCTTACTTACAAATCAAGAGAATTGGGGCACGACAGCCAGGTGGTTTTAGCGGGAAGATTTATTAATGACGGGATGGCAAGTTATATTGCAAAAAAAATCTTGCAACATATTATCATACACAATGGCAATGTTAAGCGAATCAAGGTATTGGTAATGGGTGCTACATTTAAAGAAAATGTAAGTGATATAAGAAATAGTAAAGTAGCTGATGTGATAAAAGAATTGAAATCATTTTTAGTGAATGTAGAAATTACGGATCCATTTGCGAAAACCGAGGAGCTTTCTGCATTGTATGGATTTGAACTTACCGAGCAAATAGCGGATGACTATGATGCAGTACTAGTTGCTGTACCGCATGAAGAGTATAAAAATTTAGATGATGATTATTTTTCTAGCATCACTAAGCCTTCAGCAATGATTGCAGATATAAAAGGTATTTTCAGAGGCAAAATATACAACAGGCATTATTGGAGTCTTTAGTTATCTAAATAAATAAGATTTTTTCTCTTTCTAATGATGAAAAAAGTAATTTAATTTTAAAAATCAAATTTGTATTCATCATGGCTCCTTCTTTTCATACAAAAGACCTCAGTCAGAAAATTTTTTTGGTTACTGGCGGAGCTGGTTTTATCGGGAGTCATATTGCGGCCTACCTTCTTAAACATGGAGCAAAGAAAGTAAGGGTATTGGATAATTTGGTTAATGGTTTTCAAAGCAATCTTGATTTACTTCGTTCCTATTCTTCTTTTGAATTTGTGGAAGGAGATATAAGAAATGAAGACACCTGCTCAAAGGCATGCAGAGATATGAATTATGTCAGTCATCAGGCTGCCGTAGGTTCAGTGCCACGTTCAATAAAGGAACCCGTCTATTTTAATGAGGTAAATGTTGGAGGCTTTGTAAATATGTTAAAAGCCGCTGCTGATAATAAAGTAAAACAATTCGTTTATGCATCTTCCTCCTCAGTTTATGGCGACGAGCCAAATCTGCCTAAAATCGAGGGACGACTGGGTAATTGTCTTTCGCCTTATGCCGCTACCAAAAAAACGAATGAATTGTATGCCAATGTATTTGCTAATGTATATGGTTTAAATTTGTTGGGCTTTCGTTATTTCAATATTTTTGGACCTCGACAGAACCCTGACGGAGATTATGCAGCGGTGATTCCATTATTTATAAAAGGTATTTTAAAAGAAACGCCCGTATATATCAATGGTGACGGAGAACAAACGAGAGATTTTACACCGGTAGAAAATGCCGTTCAAGCGAATATTATAGGCATGTTGACAGATAAAAAAGAAGCTTTGAATAAAGTATACAATGTAGCAATGGGAGAAAATTTTTCAGTTAATTATCTATTCAATGCTTGTAAAAAACATTTACAAAGTAATTTTGAAGCCTGTAATAGGGAATCAAGATCAGGAGATATTAAAAATTCATTGGCAGACATTTCTCTGGCAAAAAATTTATTAGCGTATTCACCAACTAAAAATTTTGAACAAGGGTTAATTGAAACGATTGATTTTTTTAAAGAAAAATATTCATAAGTGACGCCATAATTTATTTCAACCTCTAACCGCTTTTAATTTATACAAAATCATTTATTAATGCCTATCATCCAAACCGATTTTCCTGATTTGTTAATTGTTGAACCACAAGTTTTTGAAGACAGCAGAGGTTATTTTTATGAAAGTTATAATGAAAGAGTTTTTTCAGCACAGGGTATCAGTATGAAATTTGTACAGGATAATCAGGCTAGGTCATCCTATGGCGTAATACGCGGATTACATTTTCAATTACCTCCCTTTGCGCAAACTAAATTGATAAGAGCATTATCTGGAAGTATATTAGATGTTGCAGTTGATATTAGAAAGGGTTCTCCTACCTACGGAAAGGTATTTACGATTGAATTAACTGCTGAAAATAAAAAACAATTATTGGTGCCCAAAGGTTTCGCACATGGGTATTCGGTTTTAAGTGAATCAGCAGAAGTGATGTATAAGTGTGACGAATTTTATAATAAGCAAACTGAGGGTGGTTTATTGTATAGTGATTCAATGCTAGCAATTGATTGGGGTATTCCAGCAGCTAAGGCGTTAGTAGCTGAAAAGGATCTTCTACTTCCTGGAATCGAAAATTTTGAAAGTAAATTTATTTTTAATAATTTTTAATGTCAAACAAAAAAATCATTTTAGTAACGGGTGCAAATGGACAATTGGGTAGCGAAATGCAGATGTTGTCGGGTAGTTATCCAGAATATGAATTTTTATTTGTTACAAGGAGTGAATTACCAATTGATGATGAGAAAGCGGTAGAGAATTTTTTTTCAAATCATCCAATAAATTATTGCGTGAATTGTGCAGCATATACGGCTGTAGACAAGGCTGAGACAGATTCCGAAAATGCGTTTATCATAAATGGATCTGCAGTAGGTAATTTAGCGAAGTATTGCAAATTGCAGGGAGCAACTTTTATTCATATTTCTACTGATTATGTATTTGATGGAACTGCCACTAGTCCTTACAAGGAAGAGGATATAGTAAATCCAGTAAACTTGTATGGTGCGTCAAAATTAAAAGGGGAACAGCTTGCAATATTTAATAACCCCGATTCTATTATCATTCGTACTTCTTGGGTATATTCTTTCAGCGGAAATAATTTTGTAAAGACAATGCTTCGTCTAATGAAAGAAAGGGAAAGCATACAGGTGGTAAGTGATCAATTGGGTTCTCCTACGTATGCAGCAGATTTAGCTGCAGCAATTATGCAAATAATTAACCAGTTAAAACAATCTCCATTTTTATTGAATGAGGTCAGAGAAATTGGTCAAATATTTAATTATTCTAACCAAGGGGTAATCAATTGGTATCAATTTGCTTTAGCCATTAAGGAGTTTTCTGGAACGGGTTGTGTTGTGAATCCAATACTTTCTTCGCATTATCCTACGCCTGCAAAACGTCCTAATTACTCAGTAATGGACACAAGTAAAATTGAACGAACCTTCCATTTAGTTATTCCAAATTGGAAAGACAGTCTTCAAAAATGTGTCAAATTGTTACTCGGGCAGTAAAATAGCAAATTTTCTTTAGGCTAAATTTATTATTCGCACCAATGTATTGATACACCTTTTAAAAGCCTGAAAATCTTTATTTAGGAAAAAAGAGTAGTTCGTGCCTGCTTATTTTTTGATAATTAGGTCTAAATTTTGGTAAAGTGAAGTGGAATTAGCTTTGAAAAACCAAGCTTAAAGCGATTCCTTTTGACCATTTCCTTTTGAGTAAAACTCAATATTGGTTTCAAGTATTTTTAAACAATCTAAGGAGCTATTAAAAAATACATAACTTAAAAAATTATATTTTATAATTTATATTCCTTTTACATTTACTTTTGTTTCTTTATTTCCTTCATACTTCTCAGATAACTTGTAAAGGATGTTTTTTTACCAAAAAATTGAGTCTAGTGTCAACTAAAGTTAATAAAGTAACATCAGCAGGATTGCTAGTTGCTTTGGGCATTATTTATGGAGATATCGGAACCTCTCCTTTGTACGTTTTCAATGCAATTATAAATAGTAAAGAAATCTCTGAGTTGCTAGTGGTAGGGGGTCTCTCTTGTATTATTTGGACCCTTACTCTTCAGACAACTTTAAAATATGTGGTACTTACCTTGAGGGCTGATAATAAAGGAGAGGGGGGTATTTTTTCATTGTATACTTTGGTTAGACGTCAAAAAAAATGGTTGGTTATACCAGCTATGATTGGAGGAGCTGCCTTGCTAGCCGACGGAATGATAACCCCTGCGATCTCAGTGGCCTCTTCAATAGAAGGGCTTAAACAAATTGATGCTTTTAAAGATATCAGTCAGTTACACATAATTTATATAGTGCTTAGTATTTTGGCATTGTTATTTTTTCTTCAAAAGTTCGGTACTGCATCGATTGGTAAATTGTTTGGTCCAATAATGATGATCTGGTTTGCGATGCTCGCTATTTTGGGCATCGTTCATTTCCAAGATGATTTGAGTGTTTTTAAAGCATTCAATCCTTATTATGCTGTAAAATTATTAACGGTGTATCCCAACGGATTTTGGATATTGGGAGCTATTTTCCTTTGTACAACTGGAGCAGAAGCACTTTACAGTGATCTTGGACATTGCGGCCGAGCAAATATTCGTTATTCATGGGTTTTTGTAAAGACTTGTTTAATAATTAATTATTTAGGCCAAGGAGCTTGGTTATTGGCTACTTTCAAGGGACAAATAATTACTGATGAAATAATCAAAGGTGGCTTTAATCCTTTTTTTGGAGTGATGAGTGATCAATTTAGGTTGATAGGATTGGTGATAGCTACTTTTGCTGCCATCATTGCTAGTCAGGCATTAATAAGTGGTTCGTTTACCCTTATCAGTGAGGCGATAAGATTAAATCTCTGGCCACGAATGAAAATTAATTATCCCTCCGAGGCGAAGGGGCAGTTATTTATTCCAGGTATTAATTTAATGCTATTTCTAGGCTGTTGTACCATCGTTCTTTATTTCAAATCAGCAAGTGCAATGGAAGCTGCCTATGGTTTAGCCATTACCTTGTGCATGTTATCTACCTCCATTTTATTTGCCAATTTTTTGGTATCAAAGAGAACTAATTCATTGCTTATTTATTTATACTTATTTATTTATCTAACATTAGAGTGTGTGTTTCTATTCGCTAATTTGGATAAATTTTCTCATGGGGGATATATTGCTGTGATGGTGGGCGGAGGCTTGTTTATAGTAATGTATGTTTGGTTTCGTAGTAGAAAAATTAAAAATCGTTATGTTGAGTTTGTAAGGATGGAGGAATATATTTCTAAATTAGAGGAATTAAGTAATGACAATTCGGTGCCCAAATATGCTACCCATTTAGTGTATATGACGAGTGCTAATAATCCTAAAGAAATTGAGCATAAGATTATCTATTCTATTTTAAGTGGAAAACCAAAACGGGCAGATATATTTTGGTTTGTTCACGTCGATACTCTTGATGAGCCCTATACCAGTGAGTACGTTGTTGAGCACATTATTCCTAATGATATCATTAGGGTTGAATTTAGATTAGGATTTAGAGTGGCCCCTCGAGTAAACTTAATGTTTAAAAAAGTAGTAGAAGATTTGGTAGCCAATAAAGAAGTTAATGTAACTAGTAGATATGAAAGTCAGCAACGTAATAATGAAGTAGGAGATTTTCAATTCGTTGTACTAGAAAAGTTTTTAGCTCAGGATAATGAACTTCCCTTTTTGGAACGCATTATTATGCAGTTGTATTTTTGGATAAAGGAACTTTCTTTAAGTGAGGAAAAGGGTTTTGGACTTCAGCAAAGTAATGTGGTCGTAGAAAAATACCCTTTGATTGTAGCACCAGTAAGCAAAATAAAATTAACCAGAATTTATACAGAAGATGAGGAGGAGTAGGGGTTAAGCTTTTTTAGATTTAA
>CAMBTV010000145.1 GCA_945870835.1 Chitinophaga pinensis | reverse complement strand
AAAATAGATTAATTTACTATCGCTTATTAATTCACTCCTAAGGGTAAGACCCAATTTAGAAGAAGGATCAATGTTTAAATACAACGCTGCTGCTTTCCAACTTCCACTAGCTATTGCAGATCCATCAACTTGACCGCGTCCTTGAACTGTTCCATTAAATCCAATATTAAATTTGTCTGAAACCACTCCAGTTACTACCAAATCTAACTGACTGAAGCTTTTAAGTCCAAGAGGATTTGTACCTCCTTTAGAACCAAAACAACCTGCATAATTAAGGTAAGTTTTGAATTTGCCATCCGCTGAACCAGCACTTAATTGTGCTAACAATGATCGAGTACTTGTTGTGGAAACAGTCTGATCAATAAAATTAGCAACCCCAACCATAAAACCAACATTCCCCTCTGTTATATCCATCTTTACACCAGTATGAGAGAAAGGTCCATTGGTAAACATATAAGACATGCTATAATTTCTATTCAAGGGAGCATCCACTAATTCATATCCAACGTGAGTTGCAAATTTACCTGCCGTAACTTTTACTTTACTTGACAAAGCATAACTCAAATACATTTGCTTTACTAATCTCAATGTTGAACCAGTAGCATTTTCATAATAAGAAAACTCTTCTGCTCTTGTTCCAAAACCTAAATCAGCAGTACCGGTAATTTTTCCTGATAAGGCGGTAGCATCTGCTCTAATGCTTGCCATACCAAGTGCAAAAGCGGCTTGAGAATTGGTAAAACTCGTTCTGTTATTACTATTGATTCCATCAGAAGCATTGGCGAAGTTGTGACGATAATACCCATCTACAGAACCAGAAAAAGTTAATGTCTTGGTTGAATCTTGGGCAATTGAACTACTGAAAAAAGTTGCAGTAATCGCTAACGTCGCTAAAATTTTTTTAATCATTTTTTGTAAGTTTTTTTATGAATAATTGGTTGACTTACCCAGCATATTGTGGGTAAACTTTCATGTAGCATCGTTAAAACTTAGTTGCAAAAAAATTATAAAACGAATTTTTAAATAAAATAAAGTTATACTTTTTTAAGAGCAACATTTTAAAAACACCAGGGTAATTCATAGGAAAAACCCCGGTGAATATTAGATCTATGCATTTTGCTTTTCTTCAAGACCATTTCCAGAATTCACCAAAAGGGTTCCTTGAACATATTTTTCATCATGTTGTGAAGCATCTAAACCTTCTTCTTCATCTTGAGCACTTACCCTGATTGGTAAAATGAAATCAATGAATTTAAAGATTAACAATGAAACTGTAAAGCTGTAGACAACTACTATCAACATCGCCTTAGCTTGAATTAAAAAGAAAGAAAAATTACCATAGAACCAACCTTGAGGACCATCTTTGATACCATGAATTAATTGGTTGGCAAAAATACCAGTCAATAACATTCCTACCATTCCACCAATTCCATGGCAAGGAAATACATCTAACGTATCATCCAAACTAGATTTTTGTTTGATACTAACAGCGATATTGGAAATAATTGCACCTACCACTCCAATGATAATACTTTGAGGGATACCAACAAAACCTGCACCAGGAGTAATGGCAACTAAACCAACTACTGCACCGATACAAAATCCAAGAACAGAAGGTTTTTTACCTTTCAATACATCAAAAAACATCCATGCCAAACCTGCAGCTGCAGCGGCTGTGTTAGTTGTACCAAATGCATTCACTGCTAAAGGAGTAGAACCTACTGCAGATCCCGCATTGAAACCAAACCAACCGAACCAAAGTAAACCAGTACCAATTAATACATACGGAACGTTTGCTGGAGGAATCTCTGCTTTTTGTTCATGTGATTTTCTACGCTTCAACACCAAAGCACCTGCAAGCGCAGCACAACCTGCCGTAATATGAACTACTGTACCACCTGCGAAATCCCATACGCCCATTTTGGCAAGGAATCCTTCTGGATGCCAGCTCCAATGTGCAACTGGTGCATACACCAACAAACTAAATAAAATTATAAACATTGCATAAGCAGTAAAGCGAATACGTTCTGCTACCGCACCCACTACCAAGCCTGGAGTAATGATTGCAAACATTAATTGAAACAATGAAAATAAAGTAAGCGGCATTGTGTTAGCCAAAGGCCATGCAGCATGAGACTTTACACCTTTATAAAATAAGAATGTTCTTGGATCACCGATAAAACCACCAATCGAATCTCCAAAACTCAAACTAAATCCAACTACAACCCACAATACACCAACCACACCAGCAGCTACCACACTCTTGATCATGGTAGAAATTACATTCTTACGATTAACCATACCGCCATAAAAGAAAGCAAGTCCTGGTGTCATTAAAAAAACTAGCGCAGTTGATACAAGTACCCAGGCAATATCAGAAGAATTGTATTGCGGACCATCTGCGATTTTGGTAGGGTCGAAATCCGCCTCGGGGGCAACAAAAACAGCCGCCACTGCAACGGCAACCAGCACCAGAAAGGGCAGGACAGATTGGATTGAAATTTTTTTCATACTTATTTAATTTTTGGTTTTTAAAGAATCAATAAAACATTTAATTTATTGATATATGATATTTATTCAGTAAAAATATAAATTATTGAGCATTCAACGAACAAAACATTTATATATTTTTAATTACTATATTAAATAAACAACCCTAAAATCTATAAATATTGAAGTCATAATGTATATTTTTCAATAAAAAAGCTGGTAAATGAACAATTTTAAATTTTAATAATAAAATATCTTAATATTTTATTATTTTTCTAATTCATCTATAATTGTAAGAAATAACAGTTTTTTATTCACATTCATTTTATTTATTATTTTAAAAGGCTTTTACTCTAAATGATTCTCCTTAATCAATAGCTTTCTAGTAAAATAAAGGTCAGCAATATATTACTGAAATTCCTTTCGGAATAGAGTGCTTTTACTTTTTTGCCTTGATGCAAAAAAGTAACAAAAAAAATCAAGCCTGCGAATAAAAAGGCTGAATTAAAAAACAACGTTGCTTTAATTATCGTGATTTTTTTTCAACGGCCGATATTTATCATTTCTAGCATTTTTTGTTAAATAGCGTTGAAAAATACTTTTATCTCAAATTCACTATCCTTTTTTTTAAGTTTCAGCTAGAAGAAATTATTAATCATTTGACTGTTTATCTAGTAGTTCTTTATAAATTCATTTTGAACAAAAGCTTTACCGAATAGAAACTTATGGCTGTTGAGGGTCGACTAAATATCCTAAATTAATTAAACTTAAAATATTTTAGGCTTCTTATTCTTTTTAAAAGAGTACTTACCTTAAAATTTATTAACGAAAATAAATAGCACTACATGTACCAAAAAATAGAATTTAAAAACTCTAAATTATTGAGAGAGGTATATTCCAAAAAAAAGGGATGTAGTAAACTACATCCCTTTTAATAAAAATTAATTAAACTACAAATATCGAGCAATGGAATTCCTGTCGGCAGTTTCCAATAAGGATTGTCCCATCAAAAACTCATCTACCTTTTGAGCGCAATCTCTTCCTTCTTTAATTGCCCATACCACTAATGACTGCCCACGACGCATATCACCTGCGGTGAATACCCGGGCTATATTAGATTGATAATTTTTTTCTGTTGCTCGTACATTACCTCTTTCATCCAACTCAATTTCCAAATCAACAATCATACCTTCATGTTGGGGATGATTAAAACCCATAGCCAAAAACGCAAGATCACAAGGGATTTTTCTTTCACTACCTTTTACTTCCACAAATTGAGCAGGTTTATTGTCTACTATTTTCCACTCTAAATCCACCATAATAACTGCTTTCAAATGACCCTTCTCATCCCCTATAAATTCTTTTGTAGATACTGCCCACTTTCTATCACAACCCTCTTCATGAGATGAAGTTGTTTTAAGTAACATCGGAAAAGAAGGCCAAGGCATTACTTCATTTCTTTGAACAGGAGGTTTGGGCAAAAGTTCAAACTGGGTGACGGATTTAGCTTTGTGTCTATTAGATGTGCCTACACAATCACTTCCTGTATCTCCACCTCCGATCACAATTACATTTTTATCTGTAGCCATAATCTCCTCTTCAGCAATTGGACTTCCACTAACCCGCTTATTTTGTTGCTTTAAAAATTGCATAGCAAAATAAACTCCTTTTAATTCCCTTCCTGGTATATCCAAATTTCTTGGAATGGTGCTGCCACCAGCCATTACCACCGCTTGATATTCTCTTAATAGATTACTCATACTCACATCTTCCCCTACATTGGTATTGCATTTAAAAACAATACCTTCTTCTTCCATTAATTTTATCCTTCTGTCAATTACCCATTTTTCTAGTTTGAAATCAGGTATGCCATAACGTAATAAACCGCCTGGCATATCGTCTCTCTCAAATACTGTTACTGAATGTCCAACAAGATTTAACTGTGCAGCGGCAGCAAGGCCTGCTGGACCACTTCCGATTACTGCAACTTTTTTACCAGTTCTCATAATCTGCTTTTCAGCCTGTACAAATCCCTTGTCAAAAGCAATTTCAATAATGTGCTTTTCTATTTCTTCAATTGCAATCGCTGGTTGATTGATCCCTAGCACACAAGCGGTCTCGCAAGGTGCAGGACAAATACGCCCAGTAAACTCAGGGAAATTATTAGTAGATGACAAAATATCATAAGCTTCTTTCCAGTTCTTTTTATACACCGCATCATTAAATTCAGGAATCACATTACCTAAAGGACAACCATTGTGACAAAAAGGAATACCACAATCCATACACCTTGATGACTGCTGATTTAATTTTTCATCTGAATATCTTTCGGTAAATTCTTTGTAATCTCCCACCCTTTGTTCTGGTAAACGCTTAGAGGGAAGTTCCCGAGTAAATTCTAAAAATCCTGTTTGTTTGCCCATATTTAATATATCTCCGAAGTGGAAATTTTTAATTTAAACAATTATTTTAGTGCCGTATCTGAAAAATAAATATTACTTCTTTACTTCGTTCTTTACTTTCTCAGATTGCTTTTGTAAAACTTTTTTGTAATCCTTAGGGAATATTTTAATAAAGTTTTTTAACTGGTTATCAAAATCTTCCATCACAAATTTTGCCACTGTACTTTGCGTATGCTTGAAATGATCGCTAATCATTTTAAATAATTCTTCCTTATCCGATTCAGAGACTGGATCCAAATCAACCATTTCAGTATTACATTGTAATGGAAACTCCCCCTTCACATCATACACATAAGCAATACCACCACTCATTCCTGCAGCAAAATTTCTTCCTGTTGCTCCCAATACAACCACCCTTCCTCCTGTCATATATTCACATCCATGATCACCTACTCCCTCTACAACTGCAGTAGCGCCTGAGTTACGAACAGCAAATCGCTCACCCGCCTTTCCTCTAATATAGGACTCACCTGAAGTAGCTCCATAAAAAGCAACATTACCAATGATGATATTTTCTTCGGGAACAAAATTTGATTTAGAGGATGGATAAACAATTAATTTGGCTCCACTCAATCCCTTTCCAAAATAATCATTTGCATCTCCTTCTAATTCCAATGTAACGCCCTTTGTATTGAATGCACCAAAACTTTGACCAGCAGTGCCCGTGAATTTAAAATGAATGGTATCATCTGGAAGACCTACTGATTGATATTTTTTTGAAATCTCATTTGACAAAATTGTACCTGTTGTTCGATTGATACTTTTTATAGCGAAAGAAGCTGATACTTTTTTCTGACTCTCCAAGGCAGGTTGAGCCGCTTCTAACAATTTCCAATCCAGCACATTCTCCAATTCATGATCTTGTTGCTCATTATTATAAACCACCGTATTTTGAGAGGCTGGCTCCTTATACAAAACAGGTGACAAATCCAACTTGCTATATTTCCAATGATCAATCCCTTCCCTAATTTCCAAACAATCAACCTGACCAACCATTTCATTAATAGTACGAAAGCCTAACTGAGCCATGATTTCTCTCAATTCTTCCGTTAAAAATTTAAATAAATTCACCACATGATCAGCATCACCAGTAAAGCGCTCACGCAATTGTTTATCCTGTGTAGCTACTCCTACCGGACAAGTATTCAGATGACATTTACGCATCATAATACAACCTTCTGTAACCAATGCTGCGGTAGCTACTCCCCATTCTTCAGCACCTAACAAAGTAGCAATTGCAATGTCTTTTCCAGTTTTTAACTGACCATCCGTTTGTAAGATTACCCTACTACGCAATTTATTTTTTACTAGTGTTTGATGTGCTTCTGCCAAGCCCAACTCCCATGGTAATCCTGCATGCTTGATAGAACTTACCGGTGATGCACCAGTACCTCCATCAAATCCAGCAATTAATACCACATCAGCTTTGGCCTTTGTAACACCAGCTGCAATAGTACCTACACCAGCCTTAGATACCAATTTAACATTGATTCTTGCAGCTCGGTTGGCATTTTTTAAATCAAAAATCAACTGTGCTAAATCTTCAATAGAATAAATATCATGATGAGGCGGCGGAGAAATTAATCCTACACCTGGAGTAGCATAACGAACCTTGCCAATCCAATCATCCACTTTATGACCCGGCAACTGTCCACCTTCACCTGGTTTTGCACCCTGCGCCATTTTGATTTGTAATTCATCTGCCTGTGTCAAATAATTACTGGTAACTCCAAATCTTGCAGAAGCTACTTGCTTAATAGAACTCCGCATAGAGTCTCCATTTTCCATGGTTTCATATCGAAATTCATCCTCACCTCCTTCACCAGTATTACTCTTTCCACCTATGCGGTTCATGGCAATTGCCAATGTACTATGTGCTTCGTGAGATATAGAACCAAAACTCATAGCCCCAGTTGCAAATCTTTTCCAGATAGCTTCTGCAGGTTCTACCTCATTTATTGATATAGAAGTTCTTTGTGTTTTAAATTGAAAAAGACTTCTTAAAGTACAAGCTCTTTCTCCCTGATCATTGACTAATTTAGAATACTTTTTAAATGAAGTATAATCATTCATTCGAGTTGAGTATTGCAATAAGTGAATGGTTTGTGGATTAAATAAATGAAACTCTCCTTTGCGCTTCCATTGATACAATCCTCCTACCGGAAGACGATCAACTGGTATTTGTTTTTTAGGAAATGCAAAGGCATGTTTTGCTAAAGTTTCTTTCGCAATTTCATCTAACCCTAGTCCTTCAATACGAGAAATAGATCCGGTAAAATATCTATCTACCACTGATTGATTCAAACCAAGAATTTCAAAAATTTGTGCCCCTTGATAAGATTGTAAAGTAGAAATTCCCATTTTTGAAAATACCTTTAACAACCCATCATTAACAGCTTTTGTATAATTCTTTTTTAATTGTTCTACTTCTAAGTCAGTCTGTATTCTTCCGCTCAATTTCATATCGCGGATACTTGATAATGCCATATATGGATTAATAGCAGTGGCACCATATCCCAATAAACAAGCAAAATGATGGACCTCCCAAACACTACCCGACTCTACTACCAAGCCTACACTTCCTCTTAAACCCTTTCGAATTAAATGATGATGAACTGCTGCTGTTGCTAATAAAGAAGGGATGGGTGCATGATCAGAATCAATCGAACGATCAGTTAATATTAATACTTCAAATCCATCTTCAGCTGCATCA
>CAMBTV010000144.1 GCA_945870835.1 Chitinophaga pinensis | reverse complement strand
GATTATTAAATGATTGCAGATAACCTTTAGAAAAATCATTCAGTTGTATATGTTTATCATAATTCATAGCTAGGACAAACATTTTTTTATTCTAAAAATCGTATTGCTTTCTTCTGGGTCGGGAGAGCATGGCAGTTGCTTCTGGGTCGTTATTGCTGAAACGCTCTTTTGCAGGATCCCAGTAGATTTTTCTTTTTAGCTTCATGGCTATTTGGTGTAACAAACAGGCGCTGCAAGAACGATGTCCGATTTCAACAGGAGCAACCGGTTGTTTGCCCGATTGAATGCAGTTTAGCCAGTTTAGGTGTTGTTCGGGACTATCGTAGAGGTGAATTTCATTAGCACCAATAACCGATTGTAGTATAGTAGGGTTACTGGCATCGATGGGTTTTACTCCGTTATTATCTGCTACCGGATCGGTATCGGTTACGCGATAATTACCACGGGTTACCCATATCCATCCTTCCGTTCCAATAAATTTAACGCCATTCGGCAATTCATTCGATACAACCATGGTTACCCCATTTGCATACAGGGCTTCGGTTCTAAAGATCCCGTGAACATTCCATAAGCCAGTATAGTTAGGGTCATCTGTAGGGAAATTCGCTTTACCCCAGATTTCTATTGGGCCACTGTATTCCATATCCATACCCCAGTGGGCAATATCTATATGGTGTGCACCCCAACCCGTAATCATACCGGCACCAAACTGCTCGCAGCGCAGCCAGCCTGGTCGGCTATTGATTCCTTTACTGCCTGCTTCTTGCGAATGTACCCGGTCTTCGGTATAAAATGCTTCCGGGGTAGCTCCCAGCCAGGCATCGTAGTTTAAGGATGCTGGAACGGGCATTACTATTTTATTGCCACCACCCGGATCACCAGGTAAGCCCACTTCAACCGTTTTTAATTGACCAATTCTGCCGTTTCTTACTAATTCAGCAGCTTTTTTAAACTGCGGCCAGGGATCGGCTGATCTTTGCTGACTTCCCAGTTGTAATATTTTTCCGCTCTTTTTAACGGCATTACTCAGTATGCGACCTTCTTCAATGGTAAGGGAGGCCGGTTTTTGTAGGTATACGTGCTTACCCGCATTTACTGCATGCGTACTTACAATGGCATGATGATGATCGGGTAAACTTACCAATACTGCGTCGATATCTTTATTTTGCAATAGCTCTTTGTAGTCGTAATACACTTTCATATCCCAATCGCCGGTTAAACCGCCATTCTCTTTGGCTGCTTTACTGTAGCTGCTTTTTACTGCAGCAGGGGCAGCGTCGGCACGGTTCCTATCTAAATCGCATACAGCAATAATACGGGCACTATTAAAACGGGCCATAGAAGCAATATCATGTTGAACGGCAATCCGTCCACAGCCAATAGCCCCAACATTAATTCGGTTACTGGGTGCATTTTTACCAAATACAGAGGAAGGAACAATGGTAGGAAATTGACTCATTACTAAGGTTCCGGCAGCGAATTTTCCGGATGATTGCAGAAATTTTCTTCTGCTAACAGCATTTTTTTTTTCATGGGGCAAGTGTTATTCAGATAAAGAAAGAATCTCTAAGATAGAGAAATACTTGGTTTTATCAATCAACCCGCAGTAAATAATCCTATTTATTATAGAAGGGCCCTTTGTTGGAAGATTTGGTCGAAATTGTAGAATTCGAACCAATAAAATATCCACGAATCTGACTTGAAAGGCTATTTTGTTATTTAAAAAATGATACAAATTTACTCTGGCTTCAAGCGGATAATTTTATCTTCCCGAGCATTGCTCTATGCTTTAAATTTGATGTATGGAAAATCAAACTTTCTATTTCCTTTACAGAAATAACAACAGGCATTTATTTTTCTCGGAGAGGTCTTTTAATCTTTATATCCTCCCATGGTCTTTTGAGTACATCCTGAATATAGATTTTAAAGGCACTGATATTTTGGTTGATAAACGATGTTGATTTTTTTGATGAACCAACAAATAATGTAAAAATGATTTTAGCTCAGATTCCGATATTTGATCCAGTGGTTTGTTCAGCCTTGTCTCCAATGCCATCATGCATTCACAATAATTGGTAATGGTTCTTGAGCTGTAAATTCGGTAAGCTAATTCTTGCTTTAACTGAAGAACGGATACTGAAAATTCTTTTTTCATTTGATTAATTTTTAAGGTTTGATAAACACTTAAATTAATCAGAGAATTACCGATTTGTGAAAATCGGTTTAGTTCAACGGTTTTTAGCTAAGCGAGGTGCGGAATTTAAAAGCACAAAACTGTCTTAACCGATAAACTTTATTAAATGTACTAAACTAAATGGCAAATGCAAAAAATGATGCGCGGAGCGCACCTTTAAAAAGGCATTTGCAACTTGCAGAAACTCCGCATCTTGCTTAGGTAATGTTAGGCGTTCGTTCTTTTTTTTCGGTCAGTGTTGTTAATGTCATTTTAAGTTATAAATTTGTAACCATTGTATAACGTTAAACTATATGGTTATGAATAAATATTTGACGCTTTCAGAAGCCTCTGAACTCATTGGTAAAAGTAAAGAAACTCTCAGACGTTGGGATAGAGAAGGCAAGTTGTCTGCTGTCCGTGAACCAATGAGTAACTATCGTGTCTATAAACGGGAGCAGGTCGAAATGTTGTTTTCGGACTTTGTTAGCAAAGACGTTAAAGGTGATGTTTCTAACCATGTCGAGCCTCATAATGATTATTCTGTTTTAGAACTGTTTGCTGGTGCCGGTGGTCTTGCAGTCGGCATGGAAAAAGCGGGATTGAAATGTGTCGCGTTGAATGAAATTGACAAATGGGCTTGTCAAACTTTGCGAAAAAATCGTCCGCACTGGAAGGTGTTAGAAGGTGATATAAAGTCTTTTGATTTTTCCGAATATAAAAATAAAATTGATGTCGTTACTGGTGGCTTTCCTTGTCAAGCATTTAGTTATGCAGGAAAAAAGTTAGGTCTTGCTGATGCAAGAGGAACACTTTTTTACGAATTTGCCAGAGTTGTAAAGCAAGTCAATCCTCCGATTTGTATAGGTGAAAATGTTCGTGGTTTGTTAAGTCATGAAAATGGCAAGACATTACAAGGAATGATTTCTATTTTAGATGAAATTGGATACAATGTTGTCCCTGTTCAAGTTTTAAAAGCAATTAATTTTAAAGTGCCTCAGAAAAGAGAAAGATTAATTTTAGTAGGAATTAGAAAAGATATTGATTTGCAATATGAATACCCAAAACCATATAAGAAAATTTACAACTTGAAAGATGCTTTGAAAAAGGGCGAATTATTTAATTGTAATGTCCCAAAATCCTCTGGAGCAAAATACCCACAAAGCAAAATTGATGTTTTGGATTTAGTTCCTCAAAAGGGTTATTGGAGAGACTTACCTCTGATAATCCAAAAGGAATTTATGGGCGGGAGTTTTTATTTAGGTGGAGGAAAAACTGGTATTGCAAGGAGAATTGGTTGGGATGAACCTTGTCTAACACTTACTTGCAGCCCTGCACAAAAACAAACAGAAAGATGTCATCCCGAAGAAACTCGCCCGTTTACAGTTCGTGAATATGCAAGAATTCAAACATTTCCTGATGATTGGAAATTTGAAGGCTCAGTAGCACAGCAATACAAACAGATTGGAAATGCGGTTCCTGTAAATTTGGGAAAAGAAGTTGGTCATTCTATCGTGAAATTCTTAAACCAATATTACAACTTATCAAAACCTAAATAGTAGCTAAAGTTTTCAAAAGTAATTTGGTCTAAAATACTTCTTTTAGATTTTTTTATTTCGGATTTTACTTCTTCTAATGCGGAGTTCTCGGCTACTTCTTCGCCTTGGTCTATTGATTTCAAATAGTCTTTGATTGCTATTGGCAACGCCTTATAGAGTTTAAACAAAGCATCATCCTGTCCGGAAAGTAAAGAATAAAATTGGTCGCCTGAAATTTTGTAAACTCTGCTATGGCTGTATTCCTTTCCATTTATTTCACCAGTCCACAATTCGCAGAAACTACCTTTAGCTAAAATTTGAACCCAATAACATTTTGCTTTTTTGTAATCATTTGCATAACGAGCCAATTTTTGAAAAAGTGCTTCAGCCGAACTGCTATTCATTGTGTTATGCTTATTTTTAATATCAGCAAATAAACTGTTGTCTTTTGCTTTGATGTCAAAGCCACTCAAATTGCCTATTTCGAAACCTTTTATTCCGCCCAACACTTGCTCGTGAAATGTTCCAATCGAATTATTAATTGATTTATCTATCTGTCTTAAAATTTCTGCCTGAATAAGACTTTCTTCATCTATGTCATTAAATTTCGCATCAAATGTAAGTTTGATTGTATCAACTTTGTTTGAGTAGAAATTCTTTTTAGTGATATTATTTTTTGCCTTCAAATAAGCTTTATGAAGATTGCCAACACATTTTAGCAAATGGTCGTCCGATATGAAGTTTACATATTTATTTTTCATTAAATTCTGTCGTTGTTTTCAGTTGCTAAATTAGCAATAAAAATTTAATGCCGGTCGGTCGGCTGAAAGGTAGCACTGTCGCCACAGAATGACGCCTAACGGTTTCGGGCTTGGCGAAGGTGGCGATTTTCACCATTAATGTTAATGCGGAGAACCAAACTTTGATTAACCACAAATGTATCTGCGGAGAACTGAACCGCCACTTTTGCCAAACCCGTGTTAGCGGTTCGGGCTTTGTTTTTCAATTCCAAATCTTTTAGTTTTAAAGTCAATACAAATTGTCTTGTTAAAGAAAAATGCGTTACCAATAATTCCGTCACATTTTAATTGCTCAAACATTTTATCAAAATTATTGTCTTTTGCATAGTAAACTGTGAAGTCCATAAGTGAATTGGTTCCAATATTAATTTCTTTTGAAGATTTTGAACCAACCATTAAAATAGGATTGCCAAAATTCGTAACACTTAAAGTGTCATTGGTTTTTTGCGATGTAATTTCTTTCCAATTATTAAAAGTAGTCATCATTGGAAATAAGCTTGAGCCTGTATCATACATAAAGTCAAGAATATTTCCATTGACTATAATCGGAACCATAATTCTATTGTTTTCAATTTTACATTTTTCAAAATCGAAATAGTTTTCTATATCAGTATTGGTGCTATCTAAAATACTTATTGTTTGGTTAGGAAAGCTAATAACTAAAAACTTGTTTTGAACAATGTCAGCTCCAATAGTTCCGATGCTATTTTCTGAAACTAATGCATTCTTTTTCTTTACGATAGGCTCACCATAGTTGTAAAACCCAAGGACATTTCGCTTTCCAAAATTGATTTTGCCAATTTTAAGATCTACGTCTTTAATTATAAATAATGGTCTTTCTGTGTTCGCATCAGTCAAAGAATCAAATTTTAAATAATTGTATTCAGCGATGCTTTTCAGGTTATTTTGATATAAAATTGTTGCATCAGAACCTAGGTCGAATTGAGAGTAATGTAATTCAGTCACGGTGTCTAAACTGATTGGAAGGTACATTGCTGCCTTGTCAAATTGTCTACCACTGATTTCAGCTGGGCTCCAATAAAATTTCTCTGTTAAACTATTAGGGATTATATTTTCAATATTTTTTACACTTGATTTGCAACCAAATAAAAATACTGTCAAACTGTATATTGCGATTGCTGCTTTTTTCATTGTCGTGTCTTAAAATTATTTTTCAACTTTGTTGTTCGGGTTGTTGTCTTAGCCTGACCGCTAACTAGCTTATACCCGCTACTCTATAGCGCATATACATCCAAAAAAGGTAGATATGCGCATGTTTGTTGCGGGATATTCAAATGTAATTAATTTACTATAGATCATCAAAAGGACTTTTTACCTGTTGCAAACTCTTTGTACTCAAATGTGTGTATATCTCAGTGGTCTTGCTACTGCTATGCCCCATAACTCCTGTATATACCTCAAATCAGTACCACTCTCCAATAAATGAGATAATAATAGCCGCCGGAATAGTACTCCCAACGGCCAGTAATATTTTCTAAAATAACTTAGCACAATCTGTAAGTGCTGCTAACAGCGATAATTTTTTCGATATACCTGTTTACTTATCCAAAAGGCTGATCAATAGAGATACTTTGCGCACTGAAAAAGCGGGGGCCATTTTCGGTGATATAAAGACAATCTTCCAGCCGTATCCCAAACTCACCCGGAATAGAAATAGTAGGCTCATCACTAAAACACATGCCTACCCCAATGGGGGTTGTATTGCCTTTTACAAAGTTGGTCCACTCGTGCCCCTCCATGCCAATGCCATGTCCGGTTCTATGAGGTAGTCCGGGTAATTTATAATTTTTACCATAGCCAGCATTTTCAATAACTGCGCGGGCTGCAGCATCTACTATTTCACAAGGTGCCCCTAACCGAATGGCTGCAAAAGCGGCATCCTGGGCTTTTTTCTCCTGATTCCACACTGCTATTTGTTTGTCGGTGGGCTTGCCTACTACAATGGTTCGCGTTATGTCTGAAGCATAGCCCTGGCAAGAAGTTCCCCCATCCACCATCACTACATCGCCCTCCATTATTTTTTGAGGAACAATACTTCCATGTGGAAGGGCTGAGTATTTACCCACCTGAACAGAAGCTCCACCGGTGTATCCCAGCTTTTCAAAAGCTGCCGAAATATTTCTGCCAAGTTGTGCCTGCGTCATGCCGGGTTGAATAGAGGCAAAAGCGGCTTTATATGCTTCAATGGTAACATCATTGGCTTTTTGCATCAGGGCAAGTTCTGCTGCAGATTTATACATTCTGCATCCGGCAGTTATTGGAGTAGCATCTACTATTTCTATGCCACTGGCTAGTTTCTTCACACCATCTGCAATAAAAAATCGTACCCTTTCTTCCATGCCGATTCTTCTAAAGCGAATTCCGCGGTCTTTTATGATACCGAGTATTAAGGCGTAAGGACTTTCATGTTCTTCCCAGCATCTCACTTCATCTCCAAAAACCGGATTAATCAACTCACGGGCTCTGTCTTCCTCAAATTGCGGACAAACATAGGCGATGGACCCTTTGGCAGGAATTACCACTCCAAAAGTTCGTTCACTCTGTCCCCACCTAAGCCCTGTAAAATAGTTACAGGAAGTAGTGCCTTCTAAAAAAATACCATCTATTTTATTTTTTTGCATCAGGTCTTGTGCCTTGGCAATCCGTTGTTTTCTTTCTTCAACGGAAATGGGCACTACGCCATCTAAAGCGGGTTGCAGTGCTTGAATTTCCCGGGGAAGTGGAGTATCCTGCTCTTCGTCGGAAAGGGTATTTCCGAATCCGGTTTGGGTTATACCCAGGGCACCTGCTAGGATACTGGTTTTCTGTAAAAAAGATCGTCTGTTCTGTTTCATAAGTAAGCGTTGTATTGTTTAAAGATATTAATAAATCGAAAAGCAGGTATAAAGAGTTTTCTATAAATGGTTCTTATGAAGGGACTTATTAGCTCATCTTTTTTACAGTAATCAGCCATAACAAGAAATTTTTGAATAAGAGCACTCGAAATATTTGAGTATATTGTATGTAGAAATAACCCGCCTCTTGTCTTAGCAAATTTCAATTGAATGGCAGCTATTACCCATTATAGGAGTAAGATTTCGGTTCCGGAGGCGCTTAAAAATTGAAAACTTCTGCTTGCAGGAATAAAAAAATTACC
>CAMBTV010000143.1 GCA_945870835.1 Chitinophaga pinensis | reverse complement strand
GCCGCCCTAATCATGGAAGGTCCGCCAATGTCAATTTTTTCAATGATTAACTTTTCATCCGAAGTAGCTTTTACTGTCTCTTCAAAAGGGTACAAATCAACAATTACTAGATCCAATTCAGGTATATTGAATTGTTTCATTTCTTCCACATGCGTTGCATCCCCCCTTTTACCCAAAATTCCTCCAAATACGGAAGGGTGCAAAGTTTTTACTCTGCCTCCTAAAATAGAAGGGTAGGTCGTTAATGACTCAACCGCTACACAGGGTATTTTTAAATCTTCAATAAATTTTTGAGTACCTCCAGTTGAATAAATAACTACACCTAACTGATGCAACTGTTGAACGATGTTTTCTAACCCATCTTTATAAAAAACAGAAATAAGTGCTGTGTTGATTTTTTTTTGCATGATAACTAGGTATTATATTATAATTAAATCGCTCTTTACTTTATTTCGGAACTATTGATTTTCTGTTAGTACAAATGCTCCTTTGTCAGGAATTGAATAAGAGCGCAAATGTAGTTCTTCGCACTCTTTTTGCCATTGACCAATTTTCCACAAACTGTTAGAAGCATCAAAAACGTATTGCTTGCAGTTGAAAACACTGTCTAACTGTGAAATAACAATTTTTGCGTTTTTGGAAAGGATGATCATATCCACGTCAATCTTTGAAAGTAATGCGTCCAATTGCATGGGCCGATCCAGCACGACTATTTTTTGAGACCCTATTTGATAAAACATGGGCGGAAAATGATATATAGAGAAAGTATCCAATGGTTTTGTTAATTGTAAAGCTACCCTAGCTGGTTGTATATGAAAATTTTGCAATGCTTTGTCTCCTAAAATTTCGCTGTCACCCAAAAATTTAAATTGATTACCATTTATAAAATCAATCGCTTGGTGCTGGGGAATGTTGTAAACAATCACCTTCTGTTGATTTTTTATTTTCCATTCGCCATAGGACTGAAGCAGCGTAAAAGCCAATAGAGAAAACAAGAAAAGCCTAAAGGCAATTTTACTTTTTTTCATCAACCAACTACACAAGCAAAATACTATTAAATAAAGTAAAGCTGTGGAAACTAAAGTAGCCGGTATTTTTTCCCAAACAGAAAAGGGTAATTCACTTACCCAAAGAATAGTCTGATTCATCAGCCACAACATTCCGCCCACCAATTTACCGAGCCATTCGCTCAACCAAGGTATCCAAGATAATGCCACTAAGCCTATCTCCATAAATAAAATAGCACTTGATAAGGGCACTGCAATAATATTGGTGATGAGGAAATAATTAGGAAACTGGTGAAAATAATAAATACAAATAGGAAAAGTAAAAACTTGCGCTGCTAAAGAAATGGCCATCATTTTCCAGACCTCATTTGCGACCTTATTTTTAAAATAGATCCAGTCATAAAAAGTGGCTTGAAAAATAATAATCCCGATCACCGCTAAATAAGACAATTGAAATCCTAGATCCCATAAAAAATAGGGGTTGTAACAAAGCATTACAAATGCAGAAGCAGCCATTGAATTAAAAATAGAGGACTTTTTAGAAACAGTTTTTCCAATAGCTATAAAAGTAAACATCACAGCTGATCGAATAACAGAAGCAGCCGCTCCAGTCAATATTGCAAATAACCAAAGGGATGTCAACATGAATACCAGCTGTAAAATTTTTGATTTTTTTATGCCCGGTATTCTGCAAAAAATCCAGCCGAGCAAAATGTAAATTAATCCCAAATGCATACCCGAAATAGCAATAATATGGACTACCCCTGTATTGCTGTAAGCTTTTACTAAATCTCTATCTAAATCACTGGTATAACCGATGAGCAAGGCCTCTGCAATACCTAATTCATCTTTATTCGGAGGTAAATTTTTTCTTAGAATAGATAGAATTTTATTTCTAGCATTGATGATAAATTGCTTAAACTGGTTTACATTTTCTCCCTCCAACTTAACCCAATCATTGGGTTTTAAATATAGCTGATGAAAGACCAATTGCATCGCGGCATATTGTTGATAATTAAACGCTCCAGGATTACCTGAGTTTTTAATTTCTTGCAAACTTTTATGAACTATTATTCTATCTCCATATTTCAATTGAGAAGAGATACTGTCTTTAGAAAAATACAATAGCAATTTTCCTTTGCAATTGATACTACTATCCTTTTGAATAATTTTTTCTACTTGACCATTAACCTTCCATGATTTTTCTTTTTGTTGCAGCGACTCATCTATACGAATCACCAAATAATCTTGTTGTTGATAGTATCTCCCCATCCAAGCATTGCTATTTCGAATATCCTTTTGCCAAGTAATTAGTAGTCCCAAACATACCAGCAGTAAGTTGATAATAATGGCTTGAAGAGATTGAAATTTATACCGTAGTACTAAAGGGAGAAATAAAAAAATGCAATAGGCAATTCCAAAACACAACAAAGCAAATAGGGATCTGTAAACTGGAATAGCCAAATACCATTGCAAAAATATTCCAAGAACCAATGGTAGCAACAACCTTATAAAAGGTGCTTTTCGCCAAATGGGCACGGAATAATTTGTAGACACACCCTAAGATATAAACAAAATACACTAAAAACTATTGGCAATTCAATCAGCTTTAGCAATAAAAAAAGCGAATCATATGATTCGCTTAAACTTAAAAGAATATTTACAATTACTTACTTAAATGCATGCTACGTTCCTTGTACAACTGCCTAAAGTAAGGATCTTTAAGATCTTTGATAAAGCGAATGGCTTCACCTGTACTTTTCATTTCTGGACCTAGTTCCTTGCTTACACCTGGAAACTTATTAAAGGAAAAAACTGGTTCCTTGATGGCAAAACCAATCAATTTTTTCTCGTAGGTAAAATCTGTCACCTTAGCCACACCTAGCATTATTTTAGTAGCGATATTTAGATACGGTATCTGATAGGCTTTAGCAATAAATGGTGTAGTACGACTTGCTCTTGGATTCGCTTCAATCACAAACACATTGCCATCTTTAATTGCAAATTGAATATTGATCAAACCTTTAATCTTTAAAGTTCGAGCAATTTTTTCTGCATACTCTTCCATTGTATGAACTACCAATGGAGATAAATTAAATTCTGGTAATACTGCATTGCTATCTCCACTATGAATACCCGCTGGTTCAATGTGTTCCATTACTCCCATGATATGGAAATTTTCTCCATCAAAAATTGCATCTATCTCCGCCTCTTGACAACGATCTAAAAAGTGATCGATCAAAATTTTATTACCAGGTAAATGTTTGATCAAACTCAAAATGCCTTTCTCCAAATCTTCGTCATTTAGCACAATACGCATCCGCTGACCACCAATCACATAACTCGGTCTGATTAAAACTGGATAGCCTACTTTTTTAGCTACCTCAATTGCTTCGTCTGTATTATAAGCGGTGCCGTAGTTAGGGTAAGGAATTCCTAACTCTTTTAATTTATCACTAAACCTTCCCCTATCTTCAGCGATGTCCATGCTGTCGAATGAAGTCCCTATTATTTTGATACCTTTTTCATGCAACTTCTTTGCTAACTTAAGCGCAGTCTGTCCTCCCAATTGAACAATCACTCCTTCTGGTTTTTCATGTTCAATGATTTCCCAGAGATGCTCCCAAAATACAGGCTCGAAATATAATTTATCTGCGATGTCAAAATCAGTGGATACAGTTTCAGGATTACAGTTTACCATTATCGCTTCAAACCCAGCTTCCTTCACTGCTAATAAACCATGTACACAGCAGTAGTCAAACTCAATACCCTGGCCAATTCTATTTGGACCAGAACCTAACACAATAATTTTTTTCTTATCAGAAAGTTTAGATTCGTTAGATAGGATCTGCACTCCTCCGTCTGGAAGATTAGCTGGCGCTTTTTCGAAGGTTGAATAAAAATACGGAGTCTTAGCTTCAAACTCTGCGCTACAAGTATCCACCATTTTAAACACTCTGGTTAGCCCCATTACTTTTCTTCTTTCATAAATCAGCTCGCTATTTTCTTCGTTCATAATGCGAACGATTTGCTCATCACTAAATCCTAATAATTTCGCTTCAGTCAACAGGTCATCTGGTAGCGTTTTCAAATCGCATTTTGCAATCTTCTTTTCGCATTCGCAGATTTTTTGAATTTGATAAATAAACCAACGGTCGATACCTGTACTTTCACAAATACGCTTGATACTTGCACCCGCCATCAAGGCATCTTTAATTCTAAATATTCTATCCCACTTTGGTATTTTAATATACTCAATCAATTCATCTGCATGCATTAAGCTTTTTCCGTAGTAGCCTAAACCAACCGCTTCGTTTTCCAAACTTTGACAAGCTTTTTGAACTGCTTCAGCAAAACTTCTACCGATACCCATCACCTCGCCCACACTTTTCATTTGAAAACCTAAAGTGTCATTGGCGCCTTTGAATTTATCAAAATTCCATCTCGGTATTTTTACTATCACATAATCTAATGCTGGCTCAAAATAAGCCGAGGTAGATTGGGTAATCTGATTTTTTAATTCATCTAGATTAAAGCCTAGAGCAAGTTTAGCAGCTATTTTTGCAATTGGATAACCAGTCGCTTTACTAGCCAACGCAGAAGACCGGCTTACACGAGGATTGATTTCCACCACCACCAATTCTTCTGTTTGCGGGTTCAATGCAAATTGAACATTGCAACCACCAGCAAAATTTCCTAAAGCGCGCATCATACGAATCGCTGTGTTACGCATATCTTGATAGGCAGTATCACTCAATGTCATGCAGGGCGCTACGGTAATACTGTCGCCAGTATGCACTCCCATAGGATCAAAATTTTCAACCCCACAAATAATTACCACGTTATCATTTAGATCTCTTAATAATTCAAGTTCAAATTCCTTCCAACCGAGCACCGCTTTTTCAACCAATACTTCATGAATAGGAGAAGCCGTTAATCCATTATTAAGTGCGTCATCCAATTCTTCTTTTTTAAACACGATACCTCCACCACTTCCACCTAATGTAAAAGAAGGACGTATCACTAAAGGGAAACCAATTTCTTGTGCAAATTCTTTGCCCTCTAAAAATGAGTTAGCAGTTTTTGCCTGACAAACAGCAATATTCATTTCTATCATCCAGTTGCGAAATTTTTCGCGGTCTTCTGCTTTATCAATTGCTTTGATATCAACACCAATCAATCGAACGCCAAATTTTTCCCATACGCCCAATTCATCTGCTTCCTTACAAAGATTCAATGCTGTTTGACCACCCATAGTAGGTAAAACCGCATCAATCTGATTTTCTTCCAAAATTTGCTCAATACTTTCAACAGTAAGCGGCAATAGATAGACTCTATCTGCCATCATAGGGTCTGTCATAATAGTAGCAGGGTTGCTATTTATTAAGACAACCTCTACTCCTTCTTCCCGAATACTTCTGGCTGCTTGTGTACCAGAGTAATCGAATTCGCAGGCTTGACCTATCACGATAGGGCCAGATCCAATTATTAGTACTGATTTGATTGATTTGTCTATTGGCATATTGTAATTTGCTTCTAATGTGGCGTGCAAAAGTAAAGAAAAAAGAACAGTTTTAGGAAGGTTTTAGCAGTAAGATTCATAATAATTTTTGCACACCAACCCCTTCTTTTATTCAGCTAAGTAAATTTAGAATAATGCCCAATCTTCATTTATTTGATTTTGAACCTAATTTTAAAAAATACCGCCTTTTAATGCATTATTTATGGATTAAATTTGCCTTTATTACAATATTTCAAAATATTACCAATGAAGTTTTCTCTTGTTTGTCTTTTGCTAATGAATTTGGTTTGCTATTCTCAATTATTTCCAGCAAAAAATTACCCAAAAGGGTATTTCAGCTGGCCGGTAGACGCCAAGATAGCTTTGGCAGCCAACTTTGGTGAATTAAGACCCAATCACTACCACATGGGCTTAGATTGTAAATCAGATCAGGTGGAAAATAGGTCCGTTATGGCAGCAGCAGAGGGTTATGTCGCTAAGGTAAAAATTGAGCCTTTTGGATTTGGAAGATGCATTTATATCAATCACCCAAATGGCCTAACCACTCTATATGCCCATCTCAATGATTTCTACTCTTCGCTAGAGCAATACATCACCAACAAACAATTTCAATTAAAAAGCTGGGATGTTTTTTTAGACCTGCCTATGGGAATGTTTCCTGTTAAAAAGGGTCAGTTCATCGCATTCAGTGGAAATACGGGAGGCTCGCAGGGACCGCATGTTCATTTTGAAATTAGAGAAACTAAAACTGATAAGGTACTAAATCCGCTATTATTTGGGTTTCCATTGGAGGATGGTATTGCTCCAGATATATTGCGTGTAGCCGTTTACGATAGAACGATCAGCACCTATGAGCAGTCTCCACGATTTTATTCAGTAAAAAAAATAAATGGAGTGCTTACAACCAGCCCTTCGATTTTAATTGTAAACATTCCTAAAATAAGTTTTGCCATTACCGCTTATGATCGTTATTCTGGATCTACCAACAAAAATGGCATTTTTCAGGCGATACTTTCCGAAAATGAAAAACCCTTGGCTGGCTTCCAGATGGATGGTATTACTTACGATGAAACAAGGTATTTGAATGCGCACATTGATTACAAATTACACAATAGCGGAGGCTCCTATGTTCAGCACCTGGGGTATCTTCCCGGCTATCCCAACGGCATTTATAATAATCAATTTGGAAATGGGGTTGTCAATATTGAAGATGGTTTAGTACACCCTATTAAGATATCAGTAAAGGATGCCAATGGCAATACTTCCGTTTTAAAATTGAATGTTAAATATATCGGTCCAAAACAAGAAGATAAAAAAACGCTGGCAAAATCGGATGGACAAAAAAATGAATTTCGACCAGGCTTTATGAATGTATTTGAAAATGCCCAAGTAAGATTTTATCTGCCCGAAAATGCTTTGTATGACTCCATCCGTTTTACTTTCAAGGAAATTATACCTACCCAAGGGAACCCTATTTATCAACTACACAATGGCGATATTCCCGTTCACAGCATGTTTGCAATCAACATAAAAAATCCAGCAGCCACCTATCCCAATAAAATGGTAATGCATCGCTTTTGGAGAAATAAAAATGATTATTCAAAAGCTGAGCATGGAAAAACTGGATATGAAAAAGATTGGTACCGAGCTAGCTTTAGAGCGTTTGGAAATTATCAGCTGATAGAAGATACCATTCCGCCTAGTATCACAGCCGTTGGATTTAAAGAAGGTATGAATATTAGTAAACAAAATCGCCTAGCATTTGTAATTAAAGATGATACGGAAGAACTGAAAAATTTTACTGCTTTGCTAGATGGAAAATGGATAAGATTTTCCAATGATAAAGGAGCTGTATTTATTTATAGGTTAGATGAACATTGTCCGCCCGGTCCACATGAATTAAAAATAAGTGTTGCAGACTGCGTAGGAAATAAATCGGAGAGAACGTATCATTTTACTAGATAAGAGCAAAGATAATTGAGCAATGAAAAATCGGCGAGAGGGTGAATGGTCAATGGTGAATGGTCAATGGTCAATGGTGTATAATCTAAACTTCTAAACCCGAATCAAAAAGTGCAAATAATAAAAACGCTCTAGACTAAACCCCTAAACCTGAATTTAAAAGAGCCATTAAAATGGACGCTATTCTAAACTAGAATT
>CAMBTV010000142.1 GCA_945870835.1 Chitinophaga pinensis | reverse complement strand
ATTAAATTCTATTTTTAAAAATAATAAATAATCAAACCTAATACTCAATTCCATGAAAACGAGACAATTACTCTTAAACTTATTATTACTTTGCGCATTAAGTATAAGCGCTCAAACTGAACCAGATGCTCCTTTAGTTCCTACGGATTCAACATTTAATGGCCATAACAAATGGACAATTGAATTATCTGTTGGAAATGCCAAAGGGATTGGTCCTTATTCTACAAAATATTTCTCAAGCAATTTTAGCAATTATAAACCAAACATAGACATTAATAGTTACTCCTTAGGGGCTAGATATATGTTTAATGAAAAATTTGGGGTGAAAGCAGCTTTAAATAGCGAATTTCTTAGACCCGTTCCAAATAATAGCAGTAAAGAATTTTTAATGCAACAATATGGATTTTCAGTAGAGGGAGTAATAAATTTATTTCAGCTAGTTAACTTACAAGATACCTTTGGAAGATTTGGAATATTGCTTCATTCTGGTTTAAAATTTGATCATATGGTTTCAAAAACTCCAAATATTGTTGGTGATGATCAAAATTTTGATGAATTTGCTAATAACTTAGGAATTTTATATGGTATTACTCCCCAATTCCGAATTAACAACAAATTAGCTGTTAAATTTGATTTTTATATACAAAACAATTACCACCAAAAATTAAATTATGATGGAAGCAGTGCAAGTAGATCAGATAATTTAACAGGTCAATTAATAAATGGTTCTTTAGGAATAAATTATGCTATCGGTAAGCAAAAAACGCATACTGATTGGACTAAAGTTTCAAAAAAACAATAAACCATTTAAACAATAATAGTTATATTAGACTACTCCTTTAAAAGTTTATTGGTTACTGTTTTGTTTTAATTAAAAACGATTTATTTCAAACTATTAGAAAATATACTAATTTTATATACAGAAATTACTTTAATTAATACTAACTTTTTAACCATAAAAAAGCAGACAATAGTCTGCTTTTTTTATTTATAAATTAGGTTATCTCTTAATAACACGAAGTGTATTTACTTGATCTCCTTGTATTACAAAATGTTGTAAACACCTGTAGGAAGATTTAAACCTAGTTCAAGAGTATACAATTTAGTAGGGTCTACTTTACTAGTTTCAATTAATCTTCCTGTCATATCATATACATTTAATTCCACAACTTCTAAGCTATTGGTTTCAATCCCTAATTTAAAGAAGTCAATGAATGGATTAGGGTATGCGTTAACTTTAATAGTAGAATTTTCAAAAAATTCATCAATAATTTGTTTCGTTGTTGTATTTGTTATTGGACAATTTTTAGAATATACAGCAATTCCTGTCGCACTTTTTTGAACGGTAGAGCAAGGTGCACTTGTTAACCTTACTTTAAAATACTTAACAGTTGTTGATGTAGGAACATAGTTATATGTAGCACTTGTTGCTCCTGAAATAACTGTATAAGTTCCTGCTAAAGTATTGGAAGAAAGCCATTCAATTGTACCTGCATAACCGGCAGTTAATGTCAATGTCTGTGTAGCTCCTATACACGCAGGTGTGGTAATAGTATTAGAACCTGTAATAGCGGTAACCTTAGCAGTAGGGCTAACAGTAATTGTTATAGGTTGTGAAGAAGATGAAGAGCAAACTCCGTTAGATACTATTGCCTTATAAGCTTTAGTGGTTGATAAGTTTCCTGTAATTAATGATGTACTTGTATTTCCTGAAACAGCACTGAATGTTCCAATTACACCACCTGTAACAGTTGCCTTTTGCCACGCAATAGAACCCGTTGCAAAACTAAGTGTTAAAGTAGTTCCTGTGGCTGCACATAAAGATGAATTTAAGGCACTTATTGTTCCAACAGAAGTTGGTAGCATCCCTCAAAGCTCCGCTTTGAAAATACCAAAATCAAAAAAAACGCTCAAGTAAACTTGGCGTTTTTTTTTATTTTTTTCTATTTATTCGTGAGCGATATAGACCTATTTTCAAATCAAACAATTGAGTTTCTTGAAAATTTTATAACTTAATGTCAAAAAAAATAGCCCCTAAAAATAAATTTAGAGGCTATTGGTACAAGTGAGCAATATAGACCTTTATTCAAATCAAATAATTGAGTTTCTTGAAATTTATAACTTCATTATAAATAAGGCTCCTAATTAGGAGTCTTTATTATGTGAGAATAAATTTATTCAATTAGAATAAATATTTTTCATTTATTCTTCTTTAGTTATTCCATTATTTGGATACAGATCATCAATTAATTTATTTGCATCTAAATCAGGACGGCGTTTTTTCATCTTTAGCAACATTTTATATAAATTGGTAATTTCTATCATCTCCTTTTCAGAATATTGCCTTTTTTCTAATTTATTTTTTTTCTTGAAAAAACACATAACTACTAATTATTAGATGACTATATTAAAATGTACTTATCTAATTTATTCTTCAACTATAATAAAACTACTTCTTCTGTTTTGTTGGTGTTCTTTTTCTGTACAATAAATGGCATCAGCACATTTATTTACCAACCTAGATTCACCATAACCCTTAGCCGTTAATCGTTCTTTTTTAATTCCTTTTGAAATTAAATATTTCATGGTTGCATCGGCTCTTTTTTGAGAAAGTAGTTTATTATATTTTCGATGTTGTCTTGAATCAGTATGCGAACCAATTTCAATTTTAATTGTAGGATACGATTTTAATACCTCCACAATCTTTTCAAGTTCCACCTTGGCATTTTTATTTATGTTGTATTTATCTAAATCAAAATAAATAGAATTAAATTTAACAACATCTGCAATATCAACCCCTTTTTCAATTTTAACTTTTTGAGAGGACACAACAAAGGGAACAGTAACTTGTGACTGATATTGTGAAATTGTAACCAAACTTTGTTGTGTGTCATAGCCTTCTTTTTCAATTCGGATTTTGACCGTTTGATTCGATTTTATTGGGCCAAATGAATAGTTACCATTTTCATCTGTAGTAGTTTTAGAAATAACAATATCATTTTTATCCAAAAGTACAACTTGAGCACCTTGCAAAAATTGTTTATTTATGTTGTTTTGTAATGTACCTTTAACGATAGCATCTACATCAAACGAAAAAGGATTTACTTCTTCAAAATAATAAATATCATCATCTCCTAAACCACCCTTTTTATTACTGGTAAATACTCCTAATCTTTTCTCTCTATCCCAAACCATTGCAAAGTCGTCCATAGATGAGTTAATTGGTGCACCTAGGTTAATTGGAAAGGCATTTGGATTATCTAAATCTAATACAAAAATATCGAAACCACCGTATCCAGGATGACCATCTGAGGCAAATAATAATTTATTATCACTTGTTAAATAAGGGTAGCTTTCTCTTCCTTCTGTGTTAACTATTTGACCTAAATTTTCTGGTTTTCCGTAACTTCCATCCTCATTAATTTTTACCTTAAAAATATCCGAAGCACCTAGCGTTCCTGTCATATCGGAAGCAAAATACAAGTATTTTTCATCAAAGCTTAATGCTGGATGTGCAATTCTATGAGTAGGATCTGCATCGATAGAAACTTTAACTGGAATGCTCCAATTTCCATTTTCATATACCGATTTATATATTTTATACAAACCGTTTACAGTTTTACCTTTATTATTTGGTTTTAATTCATTTTGTGTAAAATACATCGTCTTTCCATCTTTTGAAAAAGTTGGTGTAGCTTCATGAAATTTAGAAAATGTTTTACCAGAAAATAACTTTGGTTCAGGAAAATCAACTAATGAATTAATCAATGAATAATATAAATTAGTAAACGATTGATTGGTTCTTTTGTAAATTAAACTTCCAATATTCTGACTTCTAGCGCTTGCAAAAACCAAAGTATCCCCTTTAAAGGTTCCACCATAATCTGATTTTGGAGAGTTTATTCCTAAATTACTAACCTTAAACGCATTTGATAATTTATCGTCTGTATTGGCTTTTCCATTAAATTTTAAAAGCAATGCTGATCTGACTTCTCCTGTTTGCTTCTTCACATATAAATCTAAAATAGTTTTGGCCTCAGCATAATTATCAGCAGATTTTAATGACTGCCCATATCTATACAAATACTCCGAACTGCAATTAGGATCTAGTTCATAAAGTTTTCTATACCAAAAACTTGCTTTTTCATAATTGGCATTAAAATAATAGGCGTCTGCAACACGTTGATAAATCTCAGTTGAAATCACTCCTTTTTTCACTAGCTTTTCATAAATCTTAACAGCATCTATATATTGCTCTTGCTTAAATTTATCAGCTGCTTTTAATAGCGCTTTCTTTTGTGAAAAAGAATTTGTTACAACTAATATTGATAGTATTATATATTTTTTCATAGAAATTGGTATTAAAAAAATCTTGGGGTTTCGATAGGCTGATTCGAATTAAATAAATCAAATCTTAAAAACAATTCGTGAGAGCCTGAATTAAAATTAGACAATCTAGTTGTCTCTCTATCGTATCCATATCCAATAAACAATTTATCAGTAGCCTGAAAACCAACAAGTCCGCTCAATGCTGCACTCATTCTGTAAGCCAATCCTGCTGTAAATTTTTCATTGATTAAAAAGTTAGCCGTTAAATCTAATTGTAAAGGGGCTCCAGAAACTACTTTGGCAACTAATGCCGGTTTGAATTTGATGTAATAATTTAAATCATAAACTTTACCTGCAGTTAAATAAAAGTTTTGTCTTCTGTTAGCTGTTGAAATTGCAACTTCATCGTAAAATGCAGTGTTTAACAACATCGGAACGGATAATCCTAAATAGGCATTATCAGTATAATAATAGAATCCGGCTCCAATATTAGGAGAAAATCTATTTATATTATTTTGATATAATACATCCCCCGGATTGTATTGACTTAACTTAGTAAAATCAATATTCAACAATTCACCTCCTGCTTTAAGCCCAAGTGCCAACCTGGAGTCATCTCCAAATAATAAGGTGTATGAAAAATCGGCATTAAAATAAGTTAATTCTGATGGTCCAATTCTATCATTTAAGATATTTATTCCATAACCTACTTTAGTGTTTTCTATAGGCTTATGAAAACTAAGATTGGCTGTTTTTGGAGCTCCATCAAGCCCTACCCATTGAGTTCGGTACAATCCAAACATACTTGCATATCCCAAAGAACCCGAATATGCAGGATTGATTTGTGAAGGATTGTACATATACTGTGTATATTGAGGTTCTTGCTGAGCAATAGCATTACAAGAAATCATTACAATAAAACCGATAACTAGTTTTTTTAACATTGTCTTTTTTATATTTTCCATGACACTTTTATCTATTGATGTATAAATAACCTGATCGTTGTTTTTGTTCACCAGCATTATTTTTATATCTAATAATGTAGTAATAAGTTCCAACTGGTAATTCATCTTGTTGGTTAATTGTAATTCTACCTTCTGAAACACCTTTAAAGTATTTGTTATCTTGTCCGTAACCGTCTACTTCATAAACTAGTACTCCCCAACGGTTATAAATTGATACCGTATTATCTGGATAACTTTCAATATTTCTAATTACAAAAATATCATTATCTCCATCGTTGTTAGGGGAAACCGCAGAGAATATTTCTAAATCATCTTCAGAAACCGAATGATTATTTACCTCTAAATAATCTGGAATTCCATTTCCGTTTGGATCAAATGGGTCGTTTGGATTTGGTCCAATTTCTTCGCCATTTGATAATCCATCTCCATCACAATCTCCTTCTAAGAATTCTTGACTTAGTGGTAGCGTAGAATTTGCCATTATTGCATCACAGCCATCAGCTGGATCTGTTCCGTCAATAATTTCTTGACCATTCGTTACTCCGTCGCCATCACAATCTACATTGTTCCAACTTGCTGCTTGAGGAAGCGTAATACTTGCTGCTTCAAAATCACAAGGGTCGATTGGATCCGTACCATCTGCTATTTCTTGTGCGTCTGAAACTCCATCTCCATCTGCATCTAAATCTAAATAGTTTGGAATACCATCACCATCTGTATCATCGTTTCTTGGGTCGCCATTGTTATCTACATCTTCATCAATAGTGTCTATTCCGTCACCGTCATCATCCACATCATATGGATCTACCGCTCCATCATTATCTGTGTCACCAGGGGTTTCCCCTCCATTTGAATCAACTGGAATTCCATTTGCGCCAATTGGACCATCGACTTCGCCATCATTATCAGCATCAGTACCACCTGCTTCAATTACGTCTAACACGCCATCATTATCTGAATCTAAATCCATATAGTTTGGAATACCATCACCATCTGTATCACATAATGGAACTGCTGGCATACAAACTGAATTTTCATAACTATCTAAGATACCGTCATTATCTGAGTCTAAATCTAAATAGTTAGGGATGCCATCACCATCTGTATCTGTAGGTACACAAGGCGTAACTCCAGTACAGGCTGCATCTTCATTACTATCTGGGATACCGTCTCCGTCTGAATCTACATCTAAGTAGTTAGGGATTCCGTCGCCATCCGTATCAGTTGGTGTACAAGGAGCTGTTCCTGTACAACCGCTGTCTTCAACTGAATCTGGGATACCATCGCCATCTGAATCTAAATCTAAGTAGTTAGGAATACCATCACCATCTGTATCAGTTGGTGTACATGGAGCTGTGCCTGTACAACCGCTGTCTTCAACTGAATCTGGGATGCCATCACCGTCTGAATCTACGTCTAAATAGTTAGGGATACCGTCGCCGTCTGTATCGGTTGGAGTACAAGGAGCTGTTCCTGTACAACCACTATCTTCAACTGAATCTGGAATACCGTCGCCATCAGAATCTATATCTAAATAGTTAGGAATACCGTCGCCGTCTGTGTCTGTTGGCGTACAAGGAGCTGTTCCTGTACAACCGCTATCTTCAACCGAGTCTGGAATACCATCGCCGTCTGAATCTACATCCAAATAGTTAGGGATACCGTCACCATCTGTATCGGTTGGAGTACAAGGAGCTGTTCCTGTACATCCGCTGTCTTCAACTGAGTCTGGAATACCGTCACCGTCTGAATCTACATCTAAGTAGTTAGGGATACCATCACCATCTGTATCTGTTGGAGTACAAGGAGCTGTTCCAGTACAACCGCTATCTTCAACTGAGTCTGGGATACCATCACCATCTGAATCTACATCTAAGTAGTTAGGAATACCGTCGCCGTCTGTGTCTGTTGGCGTACAAGGAGCTGTTCCTGTACAACCGCTATCTTCAACCGAGTCTGGAATACCGTCGCCATCAGAATCAATATCTAAATAGTCTGGTGTGCCGTCGCCATCTGTGTCAACTGGTGTTGCACCGTTTGGTCCTGCTTCAATTGCATCTGGGATACCATCGCCATCAGAATCTACATCTAAATAGTTAGGGATACCGTCACCATCTGTATCGGTTGGCGTACATGGAGCTGTTCCTGTACAACCGCTATCTTCAATTGAGTCTGGGATACCATCACCGTCTGAATCTACGTCTAAATAGTTAGGGATACCATCACCATCTGTATCGGTTGGCGTACAAGGCGCTGTGCCTGTACAACCGCTGTCTTCAACTGAATCTGGGATACCATCGCCATCTGAATCTACATCTAAATAGTTAGGAATTCCGTCGCCATCTGTGTCAACTGGTGTTGCACCGTTTGGTCCTGCTTCAATTGAATCTGGAATACCGTCGCCATCAGAATCTACATCTAAATAGTTA
>CAMBTV010000141.1 GCA_945870835.1 Chitinophaga pinensis | reverse complement strand
TACCACTGGGAACACAGGCTCGTTTATTACGCGTACTTGAAACTGGAGAATACATCAGAGTGGGTAGCAGTAAGGTTCAAAAAACGGATGTAAGAGTAATTGCGGCAACCAATAAAGAACTACTAGAAAGTACCCAATCTGGTAAGTTTAGGGAAGATCTTTATTACCGACTCAACACCGTTCCAATAAGGGTTCCTTCTTTGAGAGATCGAAAGGAAGACATTGCGTTGTTATTTAGAAAATTTGCATCCGATTTCTCCGATCGATACAAGGGAGCTCCTATTCAGTTAGACGAAGAAGCAAAAAGTTTACTTATGACCTATCCATGGCCAGGAAATGTAAGGGAGCTAAAAAATATTGCAGAACAGATTTCAGTATTATCAAAAGAAAAAAACATATCAGCAAGAGAACTAAAATCCTATTTGCCAGAAAATAATTTCAATCGTCTACCCGTTTTGGTTGGTGGCAAAGCGGCGCTCAGTCAGCAAGAATTTGCCAATGAAAGAGAAATATTGTACAAGTTGTTTTTTGATATGAAAAAAGATGTGAATGAATTGAAGAAAATGTTTTTTGAGATTTTACAAAACCCAGGAATGGCTCAGAATATTCCGATGTACAATAATAACATGGATAATATGATGCCCGACAACAAAGCAACTGTTTCAAACAATAACTTCAACCAAAGTAATCAAGCTGTATTTATTAATCCAAATGGTGAAGAAATCCATCACCACGAAGCCATTGAAGAATCTTTGAGCATCATGGACAAAGAAAAAGAATTAATAATTAAAGCCCTTAAAAAACACAAGGGTAAACGGAAAGATGCTTCCTCAGACCTTGGAATAAGTGAAAGAACCTTATACAGAAAATTAAAAGAATATGACATTGAAGATTAATAGTAAAAGAAATCTATCTTTCAATAGAAATCAAAAACATATAAAAAATACTTTTTTTATATTGCCAATAGCTTTGTTGCTAGTGGCTGTTTTTAGTTTTGCTACCTGCAAATACTCCTTTAAAGACACCTCCCCTATTCCAGTGGAAGTAAAAACATTTCGCGTAAATTATTTCGAAAATAAAGCACGATATGTAAATCCTCAGTTAGGACCTCAATTAACTGAAAAAATGAAACAAAAGATTATAGGCAGTACCCGACTTCGCCAAACCAATGATGACAATGCACATTATGATATAAGCGGGTATGTTTCAGATTACAATGTAAGTACCAGTGGTATTTCGCGCAACAATGCAAGTACCAACAGATTATCAGTTTCCTTTCATATAATTTTCAAGAATACTTTAGATGAAAAGAAAAATTTTGAAGAGGATATTTCTAATAATTTTGACTTCCCAGCCAATCAAAGCTTTGAGCAGGCTCAAACCGCTTTGTTTTCTGAAATTGTTAAAAATACCGTGGATGGGATGTTTAATAAAATATTTTCTAATTGGTAAAACATAAATGGATTTATAATTTTCTTAAAAGCCATAATAAATTTATCTTCGAACCATGGGCAATAGTGAATTACTTTTTGAAACAATATTTAAACGAAAAATATCAGACTCGGATAACAAAGCATTTTTTACCCAGATTGCTGAAGCGCATCCCTATTTTTCGGTAGCACAATTTTATCTATTGCTGCAAACAGATAAAGAATCTTCCAATTATTCAAAACAAGCCGCCAAAACCTCCCTGCTTTTTAATAACCCTTTTTGGCTTCAATTTCAATTGGGAGATACACTGCCAGACAATACCAATGAAGATATTGCTTCCCTTTCTAATATTACAATTTCTGAAAAAATTGAACTAGTAAATGCGATTCCAATAGAGCAAAAGAATGATTTTCCAGAAATTATCCAGGTAGAAAAGCAGGAAGCTGAGATAACTCCTGAAATAGAATTGAACAATAAAGATCAGAGCTTAGAGATAATCAATAAACCTGAACCAACCAGCCACTTTAATGAAGGTATTACGCCATTAGAGAATGACATCGAGCAAGAGGACGATTCCTTATCTGACCAGCGAATTAGCCCTTTTAATTTTAAATTTAACCTGAATACTTCCGAGGTTACCGAAGATAAAATCACCTTTGAGCCCCTTCATACTTCTGATTACTTTGCAAGTTTGGGTATCAAATTGAGTGGTAAAATTCTGCATTCTGATAAGTTAGGCAAACAAATGAAAAGCTTCACAGAATGGTTAAAAGAAATTAAAAAGTTACAGCCTGACCAATTGCCACTACAAAGTGAAAAAGCTGATTTGACCATTCAAAAATTAGCTGAAGCTTCCAATTTGGGGGTTGAAGTGGAGACTGAAGCTATGGCAGAAGTGTTGATTCAGCAAGGAAACAAACAAAAAGCCTTAATCGTATATAAAAAATTAAGTTTGCTCGATCCCTCCAAAAGTGCTTACTTTGCAGCCAAAATTAATCAACTAAAAGATTATTGACATGTTAGTTTTATTCGGAATATTAGTTATTATAGCCTCTATTATCTTAGGTTTAATTGTTTTAATACAGAATCCTAAGGGTGGAGGTTTATCAGGAAGTTTGGGCGGATTCAGCAACCAGCTGATGGGTGTGAAGCAAACTACTGATGTACTTGAAAAGGGTACTTGGGTTTTTGCTGGTATTGTAGGTATTTTATGTGTTATTTCTCCAATTTTTATACCTAAAACAGCTGGCGGATCATCACAGAACGATGAATTAATCAACAAAGCTCCAATTACTGGTCCACAACAACCCACCACTACTCCATTACCAGGTGCGGTTGATACTTCTAAAAAACCATAAATTATTTTATAGTAAATTACAAACCTCGTCATCATATGACGAGGTTTTTTATTTTAATTTTAAGAATTATTGAATCCAATTATTTTTATGGCTAAAAATAACAAAATAGTAAAAATTATCCCCTTTTCATTTTTTTTAATACTAGTGATAATTGCAGTGTCATTTTTTACCAGCGATACCAATTTCAATGAAAATAAAAAGTTTTTCTATGTTGATACAAACAGTGATTTAAATCAAGTCATTACTAATCTAGTTGCTAATGGAGTCATTAAAAGTCCTGTTATTTTTCGGTGGGCTGCAAAAATAACAGGATACGAAAATAATATCCGCCCTGGAAAATACCAGATTGAAAATGGATCCAATATCTTTTCAATTATAAAAAAGCTCAGAACAGGAAATCAAACTGTAGTTAAGTTAGTAATCAATAAACTAAGGACGAAGGAAGATTTTGCAAAAAAAATTGGTGATAATTTTGAATGTGATTCGGCAGAGGTGATGGCTATATTAAACAATGAAGATTCGCTTAAGAAATTTGAATTAGATAGCAATACTGCAATGACTGCGATAATTCCTAATACCTATCAAATTTTATGGAACACCTCTGCAAGCGGTATTATTAAAAAGCTTTTCAATGAGAAGGAAATATTTTGGAATGAACAAAGAAGAAAAAAAGCTTTGTCATTAAATCTTAATCCTAAGGAAGCTTACATATTAGCTAGCATTGTGGAAGAAGAAACCAATAAAGAATCAGACAAAGGGAAAATTGCTAGCGTCTATCTAAATCGATTGGAGATTGGAATGAAACTCGCTGCTGACCCAACTGTCAAATTTGCAATGAAGGATTTTAGTCTTAAAAGAATTTATTTTAAACACCTTGAGTTTTCATCACCTTACAACACCTATCAGCATGTAGGACTGCCTCCAGGTCCAATTTGTACCCCCTCTACCAAAACAATCGATGCGGTATTAAACTCAGATTCTACCTCCTATCTTTTTTTTGTAGCAAAACCTGATTTGAATGGATTTTCAAATTTTTCAACTACCTATAAAGAACATTTGCATTTTGCCAAACAATATCAGCAGGCACTAGATAGCTTCACGGATTTAAAATCAAATCTAAAGTAATTACAAAAAAGGACTTTTATTTATTGGGAATTTTAAATTAAAAAACTAAAAATTACTGTACTTTACAAATAACTGCAAAAGTTTCTGATGACAAAACTGGAACGTATCATATTATCTTCATTTCCGATAGCGTTCCTTTTACGCAAAACTAAACACCTATACTTACCGGGTTTTGAAGGAGTTCCATTATATGATGTGATTAAATTTTTTCTTAAGCAAGTTAAAACGGTAGGACTTACCGAAAGAGCATCAGCAATTGCCTATAATTTCATTATGGCGATTCCACCGTCTTTTCTTTTTTTATTTACCCTGGTTCCTCACCTGCCCTTCATCTCTAAAAAAAGCATTAAAAAAGAACTCCATAGTTTAATACTAGATATCATTCCTGCTAAAGTTCACAATCAATATTTAATAAAATTTGTAGATTCTTTTTTGGATGACGCTAAAATTGGTTTACTATCCTTTGGATTTATTCTAGCCTTATTTTTTGCCTCAAATGCTATGATGGGTTTAATGAGGTCTTTCAACAAAAATTATATAGGTTTTGAAAAAAGAAGAGATATTCATAACCGCTGGATGGCTATCAAATTAACCTCCCTAATATTTCTGTTGGTATTAGGCTGCCTCATTTTATTGATTACTCAGGGGGCAGTACTAAAATTACTAGGAATTCAAAGCGCTGACTTGAGAGAAATCATTTATTATGTAAGATGGATTTTTATTATAACCTTGGTATATTATTCCATTGCTTTCATCTATAAATTTGCACCAGCTGTTGAAAAACGATGGAAACTGATTTCTCCTGGAACTATTTTGGGTACCTTTTTAAGCATATTATCTACCTTGGGCTTCTCCTATTTTGTTGACACATTTGGAAAATACAACGCCTTGTATGGATCCATTGGGACTATAATAGTTTTCATGGCACTCATTTATATTAATTCACTGGTATTACTTATAGGATTTGAATTAAACGTAAGTATTAAATCCCTAAAATCCATGGCAACAAATAGCGAATTAGAAGAAAAGAAAAAGCTGATCATTTAACTCAACTTCTGATTTTTTCATCAAAATATTTCCACCGAACAATCCTAAGGGATTTTAATTTTATTAGCCACCATTTGAATTCTTTAAATTAGCTTTTGGCTAATCCCACTTTTCGAACTAATTTTACAATTCTTTTACAGGCTATTTTAAATAGTATTTAAGAATTGGTAAGTGTAAAATCATTCAAATAACAAATTATATAAATCATGGCATACGATGTAATTGTTTTAGGCAGTGGCCCAGGCGGATATCCTGCAGCAATAAGGGCAAGTCAATTAGGAAAAAAAGTAGCTATCATTGAAAAAGAAAGTCTAGGTGGAGTTTGCCTCAACTGGGGTTGTATTCCAACCAAAGCCTTAATGAAAAGTGCCCAGGTTTTTGAATATGCAAAACATGCAGTAGATTATGGTGTAGACCTAAGTAACCCTACTGTCAATTTTGAAAATGTGATTAAACGTAGCCGTGGTGTTGCTGATAAAATGAGCAAAGGTGTTCAGTTTTTAATGAAAAAGAACAAAATCGATGTAATAATGGGTTTTGGTAAACTGACAGCTCCTGGCAAAATTGAAGTAACTGCCGCTGACGGATCCAAACAAACCCATGAAGCAAAAAACATAATTATATCTACTGGTGGCAGGGCACGTCAATTACCTACTATGCCTATCGATGATGAAAAAATCATTGGCTATAGAAAAGCAATGGTTCTAGCTACCCAACCAAAAACTATGATTATTTGTGGTAGTGGTGCGATTGGTTGTGAATTTGCTTATTTCTATAACGCCATTGGAACCAAAGTAACCATCGTTGAATTTATGAGTCGTGTTGTTCCTGTAGAAGATGAAGACATTAGCAAAGAACTAGAAAAGCAATTCAAAAAACAAGGTATTACAGTGATGACCAATAGTGAAGTGTTAAGTGTTGACACTTCAGGAGCTGGGGTAAAAGCAAAAATCAAAACAGCTACTGGAGAAGTTTTTTTAGAAGCCGATATCGTTTTAAGTGCAGTCGGCGTTCTCGCCAATATCGAAAATATTGGTTTGGAGACCTTAGGAATTAAAACAGAAAAAGGGAAAATAATGGTAGATGCCCATGGACAAACGAATGTACCGGGCATTTATGCAATTGGAGATTGCACACCTGGTCAGGCGCTTGCTCACGTTGCTTCAAAAGAAGGAATCAATGCAGCTGAGCATTTAAGTGGTCACCATCCAGAACCAATTGATTACAATAATATTCCAGGTTGCACTTATTGCTCACCTGAAATAGCCTCTGTAGGATATACCGAAAAAGCAGCTAAAGATGCTGGTTATGAAGTTAAAGTAGGCAAATTCCCCTACATGGCAAGTGGAAAAGCTAGTGCCGCAGGTGCTACCGAAGGATTTGTAAAAGTAATTTATGATGCTAAATACGGAGAGTTTTTAGGATGCCACATGATTGGAATGAACGTTACCGAAAATATTGCTGAGGCAGTTGCTGCTCGCAAATTGGAAACTACCTCTCACGAAATATTAAATTCAGTTCATCCACACCCTACTATGAGTGAAGGATTGAAAGAAGCTACTGCAGTGGCTTACGGCGAAGCAATAGATGTTTAATTTAAAATGATTTCTAAAAATAAATGGATCCTAAATTAACTTAGGGTCCATTTTTTAACTAAAAATTCCTTCTTTCAATCATTTTTATTCAGATAAGTAAATTGATAGAATTTCAAGGAAAAATACATTACAAAAATAAATTACCCATCACTGCTAAGAAACTATTAAAATATTCCAATTTTTGCATCAATTAACCTATTTTTGCCCTCCAAAATTAGAACTATTATATGGATAAATTATTGATCTATGTTATTCCTGCAATGGGCATCGTAGGCTTGTTGTACACTTTTGTAAAGTTTGCCTGGGTTTCCAAACAAGATGCAGGTAATGAAAGAATGAAAGAAATTAGCACTTACATAGCTGAAGGTGCGATGGCTTTTTTACAAGCCGAGTATAAAATTCTTGCTTATTTTGTTGTAATTGGTGCCATTTTATTAGGTATAATGGGTTACAGCAATGAAAATAGTCATTGGAGCATTGCACTGGCTTTCGTTTTAGGTGCATTTTTTAGTGCACTTGCTGGATTTATTGGCATGAAAGTGGCCACCAAGGCCAATGTTCGCACAGCTCAAGCAGCTAGGACTAGTTTAAGTAAAGCACTTCTAGTTTCCTTTACCGGAGGTTCGGTAATGGGTATGGGAGTAGCTGGATTGGCAGTACTAGGATTGGGTGGATTATTTATTATTTTAAAAATGGTTTTTGCTCCAGAAGCAGCAGTTGATAGCGTTGAAATGCAAAGGACTTTAGAGATCTTAACTGGATTTTCTTTGGGTGCTGAATCAATCGCTTTATTTGCAAGAGTAGGTGGTGGTATTTATACCAAAGCTGCCGATGTGGGTGCTGATCTAGTTGGAAAAGTAGAGGCTGGAATTCCAGAAGATGATCCTCGCAACCCTGCAACTATTGCCGACAACGTGGGAGATAATGTGGGTGATGTGGCTGGAATGGGAGCTGATTTATTTGGTTCTTATGTAGCAACGGTGCTAGCAACAATGGTATTGGGTAGAGAAACAAGTGCCATTACCGATAATTTCGGAGGCATGTCCCCTATTCTTTTACCGATGCTCATTGCATCAATGGGAATTATTTTTTCTATTATTGGAACCTTCTTTGTTCGTATTTCAGAAAGTGCTGGGCTTAGTACCGATGCGGTTCAAAAAGCATTGAATATGGGTAACTGGGGCTCAAT
>CAMBTV010000140.1 GCA_945870835.1 Chitinophaga pinensis | reverse complement strand
GATGCTAATTAAGTAATGCCCTCGAATAAAAAGTGCTAGAAATTTTAAATATCATCCGTTAAAAAATCAAGGTTGTCTGAGCGGGCATTTCCTTTAAAGAAACAAACTCTACTCGCGAGTTCCTTGATTTTAGGCTGATATTTAAAATTTCAGCCTTTTTATTCGCAGGATTGATTTTTTTTGTTACTTTTTTGCATCAAGGCAAAAAAGTAAAAGGACTCTATTCCTAAATGAATTCTAAACCTTAATGGCTAAATTTATTTTACTGTAAAGCAAGACGAATTACAAGGATATTAATCATCTGGTATTTTTTTACCGATTGATTATTTTCGCTTTCTACTTTTAACTAATCTCGTATAGATTCAGAGTGATATCAAAAATCATTCAATTTCTATCTAAAATTAAATTTTATATAGAAATTTTAAGTCTGTTCAACCAAATGCTTACTATTTTGTTGAACTTAAGTAATTTTGTACTATGAAAAAATATGCTTTTTTAATTTTCATATTGGTATCTCTGTTGGGTTGTGAAAAAGACATTAATTTCAATTTGAAGAATGCACCGGATGTATTAGTGGTGGATGCAAGTATTGAAAATGGTAGGCCTCCTGAAGTGATGCTTACCCAAAGTTTAGACTTTTTCAATACGCTCACGGCAGAGCAGTTAGCCAATTCATTTGTTCACAACGCAGTAGTAACCATTTCCAATGGCATAACTACCCATCAATTAAAAGAGTACAGTATTACTTTGCCTGGTGGTTACAAAGCATTTAGCTACTCAATTGATTCTAGCAACCTAGCAACTGCATTTTTAGGGCAAATCAATACCCATTACAGCTTACATATCAATTCAAATGGGAAGGATTATAAAGCAACTACCTTCATCCCTGCATTGGCGAAAAAGTTAGATTCTATTTGGTGGACCACCAGTCCTTTTCCAAAGGAGGCAGATGATGTGACGGTGATGATACAAGTTACGGATCCTCCAGGTTTAGGAAATTACATTCGTTATTTCACTAAAATAAATAATGAGCCTTTTTTGCCTGGTTCTAATTCTGTAGTCGATGATCAAGTCATTAATAATACTACTTATCGGGTTCAATTGGAACCTGGTGTTGATCGTAACCTACCTATTCCTAAAGAAAACCCTTCATTCAAAAAAGGAGATGTGGTTACGCTTAGAATATGCAACATAGATAAAGACGCCTATAATTTTTTTAGTACTTGGGAGTTTGCTTTCCAAAGTATTGGTAATCCCTTTTCGCAACCTAATAAAGTGTTGGGTAATATTAGCAATGGGGCTTTAGGTGCATTTTATGGCTATGGAGCTACTTATAAAACTTTGGTAATTCCTAAGTAAACTGTTTTTAAACATATCTGGCTAATATTCTTACGATAATAGTACCTTAAAGTCATTAATATAATTTGTTTATATAAGTTTTAGTCTATTAAATACAACCAACTAAAAGCTTACAATTATTTGCATTAATTTAGCACAAAAATTAGGAAAAAATGGAAAATCCCTCCTTAGAAAAAATTCATTGTTTAATCATAGGCTCTGGGCCTGCAGGTTATACCGCAGCTATTTATGCAAGTAGGGCAGGTCTAAATCCTGTTTTGTATCAGGGGATTCAGCCAGGGGGACAACTTACCATCACCACCGAAGTAGAAAACTATCCTGGATACCCTGATGGAATTCAAGGTCCTGAAATGATGGAACATTTTGAAAAGCAGGCTAGGCGTATGGGCACCGATATTAGATATGGTCTTGCTACGAAGGTTGACTTTTCTGCCCAGCCCTATAAAATTGAAATTGATGAAGAAAAATGGATAGAAGCGGATGCGGTAATTATTTCTACCGGTGCTTCTGCAAAATGGTTGGGTTTGGAAAGTGAACAAAGACTCAATGGATATGGAGTAAGCGCATGTGCAGTGTGCGATGGATTTTTCTTTAAGGGCAAAGAAGTAGCCATTGTAGGTGCTGGAGATACCGCTGCTGAAGAAGCGCTCTATCTTTCAAAAATATGTTCTCAGGTACACATGATCGTTAGAAAAGCAGAAATGCGTGCCAGTAAAGTGATGCAAGATAGAGTAATCAATACACCCAATATAACGATGTATTGGAATAGCGAAACAGATGAAATTTTGGGTGACAAAAAAGTAGAAGCTGTTCGGATTAAAAATACATTGACACAGGAAAAAAAGGAAATTCCAGTGAGTGCATTTTTTGTTGCAATCGGCCATCACCCTAATAGCGATATTTTTAAAGGTTGGTTAAATACCGATGATGCAGGATATTTGATCACAGAGCCTGGGACGTCTAAAACTAATATTGAAGGTGTTTTTGCATCTGGTGATGTACAAGATAAAATATATCGTCAGGCTGTAACTGCTGCTGGTAGTGGATGTATAGCTGCATTGGACGCAGAAAGATACTTAGGAGCAAAGGGACATTAAAATTAACCGTAGCATTTTTTTTCAGTTAATCGATTAACTATTATTTCATTGACTATTCATTTACATAATTTGATGTTTCATGCTTTTCATGGCCTGTATGAAGAAGAGCAAAAAAATGGAAATAAATTTGTTGTTAATGTAGATATTGAAATGGACAACGATGGAATGATTACAGATTTGCAACAAACGGTAGATTATTCGGAAGTATTTCAAATTATCCGACAAAGGATGCTTCATGCTACCCCTTTACTAGAAACCATCGTTCAGGATTTGTCTCAGGCTATTCATTTGTTAGATAAAAAAATATCTTCAGTTAGTATTACCATCAAAAAGCTTTCTCCTCCAATTGAAAATTTTGTGGGAGAGGTAGGAGTGACTTACCAATCCTTCAGGAAGTAGGATTTAATATTTTTGTTTAATTATTTACATCCTACAAAGAGTTTCAATCTTTTATTAAATTACAAGTAACTTTATTTCACTAAATTAAAACGCTATGAAATTTTTATCATCATTGGTTTGCCTTTTTCTAAGCACGATTGCTTTTTCACAAGTTCAAAATGAGCCGAATATAATATCAGCCTACGATCCACACGCTTTGTTTTCTCCTAATTTTTATTCAACTGGTGAAAGCAATACACGTGCTGCAACCGGTGAGCCTACTAAAGGATATTGGCAAAATAGGGCAGATTATCAAATAGCTGCTACCCTTAATGAAAATAGTCATTTAGTAACTGGATCAGTTGTAATAACCTATAAGAACAATAGTCCTTTTATTCTGCCTTTTTTATGGTTGCAATTGGATCAGAATTTATTTAATCAGAACAGTCGTGGTCAAGCAAGAATGCCAGTAGACGCGAAAAGTCGTTATGGAGATGCTAAAAGTAATTTTAACGGCGGATATACAATCAGTGCGGTTAAAGTGAATGACATCACCTTATCTGATTATGTTATAACTGATACCCGAATGCAAATTCGATTACCAAAACCAATGACTGCTTCGGGTGATGTGGTTACAGTAAAACTAGATTATTCTTTTGTAATTCCAGAATATGGTGCTGATCGATGCGGCATTTTGCCTACTAAAAATGGCGATATTTTTGCTGTGGCTCAGTGGTACCCTAGAATGTGTGTATTTGATGATGTAGAAGGTTGGAATACACTTCCCTATTTGGGACCGAGCGAATTTTATCTTGAATATGGAAACTTTGATTTTACGATTACCGCACCAGCGTCTCATATTGTAGTAGCTAGTGGTGAATTGGTTAATGCTTCTGAAGTGTTGACTCCAACTCAGTTGACAAGAATGGAGGCCGCTAAAAAAAGCAATCAGACAGTAATGATTCGTACAGAGAAAGAAGTTACAGATCCTAAGTCTAGACCCAATAAGACTTCGCTAACCTGGCATTTTAAAATTAATAATGCTAGAGATGTTTCTTGGGCCTCTTCCAAATCATTTATTTGGGATGCTGCTAAGATTAATTTACCAGAATCAAAAACGGCTCTTGCTATGAGTGTTTATCCTGCCGAAAGTAATGGCGATAAAGCTTGGGGACGGTCTACCGAATATATAAAGGGTAGTCTTGAAAATTATAGTAAAAGGTGGTATGTATATCCTTATCCTGTAGCAGTCAATGTTGCAAGTAATGTAGGAGGTATGGAATACCCTGGTATCGTATTTTGTGGCAGTCAAGCAAAAACGGATGGACTTTTTGGAGTAACGGATCATGAATTTGGGCACACTTGGTTTCCAATGATTGTGGGCAGCAATGAACGCAAATATGGCTGGATGGATGAAGGGTTCAATACTTTTATTAACTCGTTAGCGGATGATGATTTCAATAAGGGGGAGTATAAATCTGCTCCAATGTCTATGGATGTAATGTCTCGCTATATGTTTGGTGATAATAGTGAAACAGTGTTGAGTACTCCTGATGCGATGCGTGAAGCCAATATAGGAAATGCCTTGTACTTTAAACCTGGTTATGGTTTACAATTATTACGCAACGAAATTTTAGGGCCTGATCGATTTGATTATGCATTCAAAACTTATATAAAGCGCTGGGCTTATAAACATCCTACTCCTTGGGACTTTTTTAAAACAATGGACAATGTATCTGGAGAAAATCTGAGTTGGTTTTGGAAAGCATGGTTTATCGAAAATTATAAATTAGACCAAGCAATTAGTTCAGTTGACTATGTAAACAATGACCCTGCCAATGGAGCAATTGTAACAATTGCCAATTTGGATCAAATGGCGATGCCAGTTAATTTATCTTATGAAACAATCAGTGGAGTAAAAGGAAAAATTAATTTACCTGTGGAAGTTTGGAACAATACCTATATCAAAAAAGTAAAAATACCTGCTGTTGAAAAACTGAAAAAAGTATCCATTGATGCGGAAAAAGTTTTTCCAGATATTAATTTCAGTAACAATGACTGGAGGGGCAATTAATTTTAAATAATTAGCTGAATATTTCCAAAAAAAGGGTAGTCTTTCTAAGATTATCCTTTTTTTTGTTTTACTAAATCCGCAACAATTTTATCAATAGGAAGGGTTACTTGCTTACTAGAAAAATGCTCCCAATCTACCAAACGAAAGCTTTCAATTTGTAGTGTTTTTTCGTACACTTGAAGTTGCTGCTCATCAAAATCAAATTCTTTTATCCTTAGCGGCACTAGGATGGGTTCTAAAGCTATTGCTTCATAATAGATAGACAGAATCTGGTGTGCATTATTGAATGCACTGATTTGAAAAAAATCAGTTGTGTATAGATGTTCTCCGATGGATACTTTAAGATTCATTTCCTCCATAAACTCTCTTTTCAAACAATCTCTCGTTCCTTCTCCAATTTCTAAACCTCCACCAGGAAATTTTGTATAATATTCACCTCTTATGTATTCATCACTTACTAATACCTGCTTATTTTCATTCATTAAAATTCCATAAACTCTTACGGTTAAAGTTAAACTCATCAAATTTATTTTTTTACTCTTTTAATATAATTCCAACCTACTACAATTAAAATCATTAGGGAGATAATAACAGGTATCCAAAAAGCATAGGGAGTATCCTTATAGGGTATGGGTACATTCATTCCATAAATACTAGCAATTAATGTAGGCACTGTTAATACAATCGTTAGCGTAGTAAGGCGTTTCAGCACTTCATTTTGATTGTTGCTGATGATACTGGCAAATGCATCGAGTGTACTACTCAATATATTCGTGTAGGTATTTGCCATCTCAAGGGCCTGACTCGTTTCTACTATTAAGTCATCTAGAAAATCTTTTTCATCTTCATTTAATTGCAAAAAATTTGTTCTCACCATTTTCATCATCAACAATTCATTGCTACGCAAGGCAGTTAAAAAATACACTAGACTTTTTTGAATACGCATTAATTGAAGTAGTTCTTCATTTCGATTGGCTACATATAACTTATGTTCCAAATTATTGCGTCGCATATTAATTTCCTTCAAATGATCTTGAAAATTATTGATTACTTTTTCAAATATTTTCAACACCATCATATTTTTCTTGTCAGGGTTTCTATTTTGAAAGGTGGTAAGAAATTTTTTGATGGCTTCATTTTCAAATGAGTTGACAGTCACAATTTGATTGTGTGTCAAAATAATACAAATGGGAATAGTGATATAAAATGCATCACTGTCGTTGAATGAAATATTTTCAGTTGGAGTTTTGATGACAATCAATTTTACATTGTCGTCGATTTCGTAACGACTCCGTTCATCGATATCAAGAGAATCCTTTAAAAAGTCGATAGGGATTTCAAGGGATTCACTCAATTCTGAAAATTCCTCTTGGCGTAAAGGGGGTAATACATTGACCCAAGAACCATCCTCTGGCTTATCAATTGCAATAGTCTGATGTTCTATATTTTTAAAGTATTGAATCATTGATTAAGTCATGAGTTGATAATGAACGAATTTACTTTTCTAAGTGTAACAAAGGCTTTCTTAATTCTTTTATATTTTAATGTTTCTCAACTATTTATTAAAATATATTTTAAAATGGTTGGTATCAATTCAATTCAATAACCCCTGTAAACACAAGTTCAGCTGGTCCACAAAGCCATATATTGTCGAAATGTTGATCGTCAATTTTATTGAATTCAACACTTAAATTACCTCCTAAAGTAGTTACTTTTACTGTATTAAAACCTTTTTCATTGTGGGCTGATAATAAAGCGGCTGCAGTAACCCCAGTACCACAGCTTAGCGTTTCATTTTCTACTCCTCTTTCATAGGTCCTTACAAAAATTGTATCTTTCCCAGTTGATTCCACAAAATTAACATTAATACCTTGTTGAGCAAATTCTTTACCGTATCGTATTTCATGTCCAGTAGAGACCACATCAATTTTTTTGACATCGTTATCAAATTTTACAAAATGAGGTGAACCGGTATTTATAATTGCATAGGCTTTATGATAATCTACTGAATCAACATTTTGCATTTGTAAACTAACCTTTCCATCTGCGTCAATTTCGGCTTTGTGATCACCGTCAATGGCGCTAAAAGTATAGGTACTTTTAACAATTCCACTGTGATATGCAAATTGGACCAAACATCTACCCCCATTTCCACACATTGTACTTTGATTGCCATCTGAATTAAAATAAATCATCTCAAAGTCATAGCCTTCTTTCTTACCAAGCAACATCAATCCGTCAGCCCCTACACCAAAATTTCGATCACAAATATGCTTCACCTGTTTAGCGGTTAAATTTGAATATTCATTGGTTCTGTTATCTACAATTATAAAGTCATTGCCCGTACCTTGGTATTTATAAAATTCAATTTTCATTTTTAAATTTTTGAATCAGTAATTATTTGCAATGATTGTTTGATTAAATTTTCTACCGCAAGACCACTGTCTTTTGAAAATTCTTTTGTAATTCTATTGGCAACGATGACATTCAAACTGAGGCATTGATGTGCTAGTAATTTTCCAAGACCATAGATTGCAGATGTTTCCATTTCAAAATTAGTGATCCGATGGTTACCCAATCTAAAATTGCTTAGTTGATCTATCAAAAGTGGATAGGCCAGATTTAAACGCAATATTCTCCCTTGCGGACCGTAAAATCCAGGGCAGGTTACAGTGATTCCTTGGTGATAAGGTTGTGTAAAATATTTTAGTAGTTGTATACTAGCCATTTGAATATAGGGGTAAATTTTACTAGATTCTAGTTGGGTATGGGTATTAAATGCTTGGAGCAATTGACTTTCAACTTCATTGCTTTCCCTTCGATAATAATGCATCAAATTATCTAATCCTAATCCAAA
>CAMBTV010000139.1 GCA_945870835.1 Chitinophaga pinensis | reverse complement strand
ATGCGGATGGTTGGTTAGACATCTATGTTTGTAATGCAGGCAATATGATGGATAAGCCACTCAGAAAAAATCAACTTTATATTAATAATCATAACCTCACATTTACCGATAGTGCTGCTGCATATGGCTTAGACAATGATGGATATTCTACCCAAGCTTCTTTCTTTGATTATGATTTAGACGGGGATTTAGATTGTTTTCTGGTTAACAACAGTCCTATTCCTGTTAATACCTTGAATTACACCAACATACGCAATATTCCAGATGCAGATGCTCCTTTTGCTGACTTTTTAAAAGGGGGAGGTGATCATTTTTTTCGCAACGATAACGGACATTTTGTTGATATCAGTAAAGAGGCAGGAATCCACGGCAGTATCATTAGTTTCGGCTTAGGCGTTACTGTAGGGGATATCAATGATGATGGCTATCCGGATGTATATGTGTCTAATGATTTTTTTGAAAAAGACTATTGCTATGTTAATCAGCGCAATGGAAAGTTTGTAGATGAGATGGAGCAGCGAATGCAACATATCAGCTTCTCCTCTATGGGTGCCGACATGGCTGATATCAATAACGATGGGAAACAAGATATTTTCACTACCGATATGTTGCCAGGCGACGACTATCGATTAAAAACGAATACCTCTTTTGAAGGCTATGAGGTATATAAATTAAAACAAGATCAGGGCTTTTATAATCAATTTACTCAAAATGCTTTACAGGTAAACAATGGCAATGGCCAATTTTTAGAGACTGCTTTCTACAGTGGCGTTGCTGCAAGCGATTGGAGTTGGGGTGCATTAATATTCGATGCAGATAATGATGGCTTGTCGGATATTTTTGTTTGTAATGGAATTTATAGAGACGTAACTGATCAGGATTTCATTGATTTTTTTGCCAATGATATTGTTAAGCAAATGGTGCTTACCGGAAAAAAAGAAGAGATAGGAACGGTTATCAATAAGATGCCATCTGTTCCGATACCTAATAAAGCATTCAGAAATAAGGGGCAATTGAAATTTGAAGATCAAGGCATACAATGGGGCTTAGAAAAGCCGAGTTTTTCGAACGGGGCAGTGTATGCAGACTTAGACAATGATGGGGATTTGGATATGGTGATTAGTAATGTAAACCAACCAGCGCTTATTTATCGGAATAACAGTAGAGAGCAGTCTAAATCAAATTATATAGCACTGTCTCTACAATATAAGGTACCTAATGCCTATGCCATTGGGTCTACAATAAAAATCTATCAGGGCAATCAAATTATTTCTAGAACAATTATGCCTTCTAAAGGATTTCAATCATCTGTTGAATATAAACAAACTATTGGACTGGGTAATGATAAAACAGATTCTTTACAAATCATTTGGCCAAATCAAACTGTTTCAACAATAGTAAATCCTGCAATCAATCAATTGCATACGATTGAATATTCGGCTCAGCAATCTAAAACAGTAATACCTGACAGTCATTTAGCTAGAGCTCCAATTTTTTCAACTATACAAACACCCTTCGAGAAACATGTAGAAGATGATTATGTTGATTTTTATACCGAAAGAAATATCCCATTCATGTTATCAAAGCAAGGACCCCAGTCAGCTGTTGCTGATGTAAATGGGGATGGGTTGGAGGATATTTATATTGGTGGTGCTTTGAATCAGTCAGGTCAGTTATATATTCAAACTAAGCAGGGATTTACCAAAAAAGAAGTAAAAGATTTTGCGCAATTTAAATTTTATGATGTAACTGCTGCAGTATTTTTTGATGTAGATCAAGACGGGGATATGGATTTGTTTACAGGGGGAGGCGGTAATTTTTTGCCAGCAACTGCAGATATTTATCAAAACAATATATTCCTCAACGATGGAAAGGGAAATTTCTCCATCAAGGCTGGCGCATTGCCTATTAGTCATACCAACTGTGGAACTGCAATTCCATTAGATTACGATGATGATGGCAAAATGGACTTGTTTATTGGGAGTAGAAGTGAGCCTCAAAATTATGGCGTTGCCCCTAAAAGCTTTCTTTTCCATAATCAAGGAAATGGGGTGTTTCAGGATGTTACTGCAACCATTGCTCCTTTTCTTTCGAACCTCGGGATGATTACTTCCGCTGCTTGGTCAGACATGAACGGAATTAATTCAAAAGAATTGGTGATAGTAGGCGATTGGATGTATCCGCATATATATCGTTTTGATGGAAAAAAAATGGTGGAGCAAAAAACCGGATTAGAAAATCTGTTAGGCTGGTGGCAGCAGGTAACTGTTTCCGATATAGATAATGATGGTGATGCCGATTTGATTTTAGGAAATTTAGGCGATAATTTTTATCTGCATTCAGATGAAACTCATCCGGTAAAGTTATGGATAAAAGATTTTGACCAGAATGGAACTCTAGATAAAATATTCAGTCATACTATTAACCAAAAAGATGTACCTGTATTTTTAAAGAAAGACATTACAGAACAAATTCCCTCATTAAAAAAGGAGAATTTAAAACACAAAGATTTTGCAAAAAAGTCGGTGCAAGACTTATTTGGCAGTGCATTTCGCAATGCACAAGAATTACGTGTAAACACGAATTATTCTGGTATTGCTTATAACAGAGGAAACCATCAATTCACTATGCAACATTTTCTGGTAGCGGCACAATTGTCTTCTGTAAATGCTATCACTGTTGCAGATATAAATTCTGATGGATGGAAAGACATTCTAATTGGCGGCAATTTTTTCGATATGCTTCCACAGTTTTGTAGTGTGGATGCTTCCTATGGCAGCATTTTAGTGAATAAACAGAAAGGCGTATTTGAGATGCTCCCAAATCAACAATCAGGCATATTTATGAATGGTGCAATCAAAAAGATTGAATCTATTCAATACCAACATAAACAGGCATTTGTTTACTTACAAAATAACGGGTGGCCAGTTTTTTATCAGCAAAAATCAATTGCCAATAAAATTGGTAAATAGTATGAGTAATCAAAGAAAACATTTTTTGAATAGTAAATTTACTAATACGGTTCATGGCATATTCGCGGGTTTGCTGTTTTGCTTACTGTTTAACAGTTGTTCAAAAAATACACCCGATCAGTCTTTATTCACTGCATTGAGTACTGAAAAAACCGGGATACCATTTTCTAACCAGCTTTCCCCTTCACCCGCTTTCAATCTTTTTTCCTACATGTATTATTATAATGGAGCAGGAATAGGATCAGGAGATTTTAATAATGACGGATTAATTGATTTGTTTCTTACTGCTAATCAGCAGCCAAATGCCTTGTACCTAAACAAAGGGAAGATGCATTTTGAGGATGTAACGCAACAAGCAGGTATCTCCCGAGATAGTTTATGGAGCACTGGCGTTTCAGTTATTGATATTAATAATGATGGCTTACTGGATATTTACGTATCCAGGGTGGGGCATTATAAAGTACTTAGTGGAAAAAATCAATTATTGATATGTACGGGTATTGACTCAAAAGGAATCCCACATTATACTGATCAAGCTGCTGCTTATGGACTGGATTTCAGTGGTTTCAGTACGCAAGCTGCTTTTTTAGATTATGATGGAGACGGAGATTTAGACATGTTTTTATTAAACCATTCCGTGAATCACGATGGCAATTATGCACCAAGATCGAATTTTTTGAATACATATGACTCAATGGCTGGCCAGAAATTCTATCGAAATGATGGTAAGCGATTTGTAGATGTTACCAAAACAGTGGGCATTAATGGAAGTAAAATAGGATATGGATTAGGAGTAGCTGTTTCTGATATAGATTTAGATGGATGGCCAGATATCTATGTGGGGAACGATTTTCATGAAAATGATTACCTATATATTAATCAACACGATGGTACTTTTAAGGACAAGGGTACTGAACAAATAATGCATACCAGCCAGTTTAGTATGGGAGTGGATGTAGCGGATATTAATAATGATGCCTATCCTGAAATTGTATCAATGGATATGTTGCCCTACGATCCTTATATGCTCAGGCGCTCACTATCGGAAGATGACTATAATATTTTTCAGAATAAGATTGCCTATGGATACACTTATCAATATGCACGAAATAATTTACAACTCAATAGAAGAAACAATCATTTTAGTGAGATCGGTCAATATGCAGGCATTCAATCAACCGATTGGAGTTGGGCGGCTTTATGGATGGACTTTAACAATGATGGGTTAAAAGATTTATTTGTTTCTAATGGTATACCTAAGCGAATGAATGATATTGATTATATCAATTTTGTTTCAGGTGATGAAATTCAACAAAAACTAAAAGAAAATGCCATTCAGGATAAAGACCTTGCTTTGTTGAGTAAGTTTCCTGAAATAAAAATTCCCAATCAATTTTTTCTGAATAAGGGGGAAGGTAAGTTCGATAATTTAACAGATAGTATATTTAGTAATACACCTAGTTTTTCAAATGGCGCCATCTATGCAGATTTAGACAATGACGGCGATTTAGATATTGTTGTGAATAATATCAACGATCCCGTAATGTTATATCAAAACAACACGAATAATAGTAATCCATCTGATACGAGTACTAATTTCGCTTCCATTCAATTAAAAGGTTCACCTGCTAATGTAAATGCTATTGGCGCTAAGATTTTTCTCTTTGATAAATCACAGATCAGCTCGTATGAAATGCAGCCTGTTCATGGGTTCCAGTCGAGTATGATTGCACCCCTTCACATTGGACTGAAAAATCTCAAGCCTGACTCTATTTTTTTAGTATGGCCAGATAATCGATTTGAGAAAATACAATTGATAGCGGGAAAGCAAGTTACGATAACCTATAAAGCGGGACTACCAATTTTCGATTATTCAATTTTTCATCCTACAGTAAAAAACCAAGTTTTTATAGCTGAAGATATTACCAACCAAACCGGTTTGCTATACCAGCATTCGGAAAATCTGTTTAATGAGTTTGATAGAGAATCGCTTATTCCGCATATGAATTCAACGGAGGGGCCAGCCTTAGCAGTGGCTGATATTAATCACGATGGATTAGAAGATGTATTTATTGGCGCATCAAAAACCTTTCACAACGCTATTTTTTTACAAAACTCATTGGGTAGGTTTGTACAAATGAAGCAACCTGCCATGAAATTAGACTCGATGTGGGAAAATGTAGATGCAATTTGGGTAGATGTAAATATGGATAGCCATGTAGACCTTATAATTGCAAGCGGCGGAAATGAATATTATGGAGAAGATGAACATTTGCAACCCCTGTTATATTTGAATGACGGGAAGGGATATCTTACTAAAAGCATTCAAGCTTTTCCGGCTATCTATACTACACAGAAAAAAATTATTGCCAATGACTTTAACCACGATGGATTTATTGATTTATTCATTGCTGGGCATGTAGTTCCTTGGCAGTATGGTAAAAAGCCAAGATCTTTTTTGTTGCAAAATAATGGCAAGGGCCAGTTTATTGATGTTACTGCTCAATATGCGAAAGACCTGCTAGAGCCCGGTATGGTAACTGATGCCAAGTGGATTGATATGAATGCCGATAAGGAAAAGGATTTGTTATTAAGCTATGAATGGGGTGGGGTAGATTGCTTTATCAAATCAACCAAAGGGTATACAAAAAAAGTAATTAGCTCCCAAAAAGGATGGTGGCAAATGCTCTATCCTGCTGATGTTGATGATGATGGTGATATAGATATTGTAGCTGGCAACTATGGATTAAACAGTAGATTAAAGGCATCCGTAGACCAGCCAGTAAAACTATATATCAACGATTTTGACGACAATGGCTCTACTGAGCAAATAATGACTTATTATGTGAACGGAACTGAAATTCCATTTGCCAGTAAAATTCAATTAGAAAAAAAGATGCCTTTTTTAAAAAAGAAGTTTCTATATGCGGCTGATTTTGCTAAAGCGGATATCAATGATTTATTTGGTAAAAATAAAATAGGGCAGGCCATAAAACTATCGGTTGACTGTTTTGAAAATACAGTTTTTATTAACGATGGCAACATGAATTTTTCTGCTAACGCATTACCTTTCCCATTTCAGCTAAGCACATTTAAAGCTGCAGCAACCATCCAAACTTATAAAGACAGTGAAATGGTTACCTTATTGATGGGAAACTTTTATGCTAACAATGTAGAATTGGGGCGACAAGATGCTGATTTTGGGTCGGTACTAATTAAAAGCGAAGATAATACTTTCGGCTTTTCTACACTCAATGGATTAGCTGTTACAGGCGAAGTAAGAAAAATTCAACGAATTTCAATCGGTAAACGACTTGCCTATATACTCGCAAGAAACAATAACACTGTTCAAGTTATTGCATTTAAATGATCAGTTGAAAATGGGATAGTTGATTGTAGTTACCCATTGGGTACTGTCTTTCTCGTCAAGCCTATTAGTAATTAAACGCTCGAAGTATATTGCTGGTGATGATTTTTTATAATCACTAATATAATATTTCATAGCCTGAATACACTCGTCTACTCTTTTGCGATCTCCTTTTACTTCAGCTACCATAATATTACCCAACATCATATTTTTTAGAAAATATTTGTTGTTTGAGGGAAGGTCTCGATCTGTTGCAATTGCCACCATTGCCTCATACTCTTTATCGTTATCGGTATGAATGTTAAGAATTGGAGCATTTATTGCCTTACAATTTTGTAATTCAATGTATTTTTCTAATTCATGAATCTGAAAATAAATTTCTTCTGTTGTGGGAAAGTGATTGAATGAGGTTTTTACAGAAATATAGGAGGAATTCGGTACTTTTTGCCTTTCAATAGTAAACCCATAGGTTTTTTCTAAAGAAGAGAAAACAGTCTGTACTTGATGCAAGAATTCGGTAAATTCCGATTTGTCTTTTAGTAAAGATATATATTGAGCTAATTTTGTAACTATATTGGAAGAGAATTCATACTGGGTTGTTAAATTAATTTGACTGGTATAAGATGAAATGGTAAGTGCCTGAAGGTCGATTTTTATTTGTTTCCCACCACTTTGAGTTTCTCCGGCAAATCCATTCAATAGAAATGTTTTTATTACAATTTCTTTATCATGAAAGGAAAAATTGCCATTGCTTAATTTTTTTCCTGGCCACCATTTATTCCAATTGGTAGGGTTGGATATATTTCTGTTTAATGCGTCTATCGGACAGTCTACGTCTACCGTTTCCGATACTGTTTTAGTTGTAGGCAGTAATTTCACCACACAAAAGCTAATGACCAGTAAAACGATTACCCACAAAACTATTTTTTTCATTGTCTATTTCTTATTAAAATGGTTGATGAATACGGTATTATATAACGCACCTATTTTCTCACCTTGCTCTTTTCCTTGTTTTATTGCAGATCTAAAATGAATGCCCCCATATAAGCGACTTATTCCAGCTTCATTGGAGGCTTCTTCTATGGAAGCAAACGATCGTTCCATACCCAGGTATTGCTTTTCAGTGGTATCTCGGAATGCATAATTTTTGCCAAATTGATTGGTTAACACAGTTGCTGCTGCTGCAGAGATAACACTATGGCCACTTGTATATTCTGGGAATGGGGGAGTTTGCAATAATGCATTCCATTCCGATTCCATCGTTTCTCTAATTACCGTAATAGGCCGCACTGTTTTGCTCCTGTATTTTTCATCCCAACATGAGATGAATGCATCAAATATTGCACAGGAGCTTAACGCATATACGCGAGCTGAAAGTATTTTATCTGCTGCTTTACTTCCAGTTAATATGGCAACAATACCCATCCAATGCCCTACAGGTGTAGTTTTTTTAGTAGAAATGGTTAAATGC
>CAMBTV010000138.1 GCA_945870835.1 Chitinophaga pinensis | reverse complement strand
CGTATTCTTTAGTTAATTTTTCTAAAGGGTAATCTGCAAATTCCTGCAGGCTACGTTTTTGCCAGATTATATCCACATGTGGATATAATTCAGTAAACCTTTGAGCCGCGGCAAATAGAGGGGTAATGCCCCGGCTATGTCCCCAGGTTATTCCATTTAAAACGATCTTACTCATCTGTATTTTTATTTTAATTCCCCGCTTTTTCAACGAGAAGAATATGCTCACATATCATTACTAATTCATTGTGCTGATTAAATGCTTCCACTAATTCTGTGATTAAACCATAGCCAGGTTTTTTATAATCTTTTTTCTCTTTGATCGCAACTTTTACTTTAATGGTATCTCCAATAAAAACTGGTTTAAGAAAACGCAAGCGTTCATAACCATAGGTAATAGCTACTTCATTGATAACGGAGGCGGTTAAACCAATAGCAATGCTAAAAATAAGTGTGCCATGTGCAATGCGTTGCTTGAAAGGTTGGGTTTTACACCATTCAGCATCCATGTGATGCGGAAAAAAATCACCCGTTTGGCCGGCATGGATTACAATATCCGTTTCCGTAATTGTCCTGCCCATGGTTTCGCGAACACTATTTATTTCTAACCCTTCAAAATATTTTTTTTCAGACATATTGTACTAATAAATTAATTAATCAGGATTTTTGGGTCATGGCCTGAACAATAAAACTTCCCCATTCGAAGTGTTTATTTCAACCTTATTGGAACTCAGTTTTGTTGTTCCCTTATTGTTTTTCATAGTTGCTCCATTTGCCCATGGTAAAATCATTTTCAACTTTGTACCTGCTTCACTAATAATTTTGATTTCCTTTACTTTACCATCTTTCAGTGTTGCACTAACTAAAAAAGCGCCAACAGCCCGAAGGTTTTGAAACTCAGCATCTTTATTCATCGGCCAATTGGGGAAGAATCTGATAGTACCATCGTAGCTTTGCATCAGGCATTCATTGACAACAACAGGCAAGGCGAAATTTTCAAACCAGATTCCCATTTTGGACATATAATTGTAACTCGTCAAATCATTATAACGGCCACCTGTTTGCATAGCCATGTCAGTTGCTGTACCATTGGGTAATAAGGAATACTTTACCTGTCTTTTAAATCTTTCAATATCAAGCAATCCAATTCGCGCAGCTTGTAAATTAATAAATACGAGGTCATTACCACCTTCGTTTTGTTGATTTTGAAAGGTATTTTTCAATAACTTAAATGTTTCAGCATCTGAATTCAAGCCATGATCTTCTCCCGGAAATACAGTAATCAAAGCATTGGGTAGATTATAAACTACCTGATCATGCTCACCAGGAACAGAAACTAATACCTTTCCATATTTTTTTGATTCGGCAGTAGGATAGTCAGGAAAATGCGCCAAGATATCCTTAACATCTGCGATAAGTGCTTTTTCGCTGTTTTCAACACCTAAAATGGTTGTTGCTTTACAAAAGGCATTAAAAATAAATTTTGTTAGCGTTAAATCTACAGAGCAATCATAATTGTACTTAAAGCCTGGCCTTAAGCCATATAGCTCTGGTGGAACCGTAGGAAAGATATGATATTTGTCATCCCTCCAGCGCTCTCCACCTTTGGCTTCAGGCCGATTCATGTAAGCAACCAGAAATTTGACTGCTTCTTTTATTGGAGTATACGCTCTATTTTCCAAAAACTTTTTATCACCGGAATAAAGGTAATGCCACCATAAGCCTTGAACTGAAAAGGGTGTTTCTGAAATCTCCCATCCCCAAGTAGGAACCGGATAAGGATTCATGGTCATATCAACTGGGTAGGCAGAGTGAGGAAAATAGGCGCCTGGCAAACCATAATATTCCTTTGCCCATTTCTGGCTTACCTCCATCAGCGATTCAATTAAATTTACATACGGTAGATTTTTTTCAAGATGGTTACTTGAAAAAGTCATCCAAAAGGGTTGCTGGGTATTATAATTCATGTGATAATCACCATGCCATGCAGTTCCTATCTTGTTATAGCTCCAGTTAGCAAAAAGGCCCGGACAGGTGGCACCATCTTTAGCAGCACAATTAAAAAAGTAAAGATTCTGGTACCAGGTTTGTTCCAGAAAATCGTCACCTAATGCCATACCAGATTTGTTCCAGTAGGTTTTCCATGTAATGATATTCTTATCCAAAGATTTAGTAAAATCTTGCGAAGAAGGTTTACTTTCTGGCGAAAATTGGGAAGACAAAGCGGTATTTAATCCTTGTTGAAGCGTAACACAGGCAACAAATTCATTCGAAGGCATTAATCCGCCCTCTAATGGAGCCATCGGTTCTTCATTTCCATTCCAATTAATACGAGATTTTTTAAAAAGCGAAGTATTGGTCTCTACAGCTAGCCGAAATACCTTGTCCTTAGGATGTCCTTTTTTTAAATCGTAGTCCTTTGGTTCCAGATAGGGCATTACCTGGCTGAAAGAAAGCATTCCCTTTCCCAAATCTTTCTCTATAGTATTCTTTGGAAATTCTGAGGGTGTAGAAGGGTCTGGAATTACTTTTATACGATTAAAAATATTGGGTTGCTTGTTCCCTTTGGAATCTACCAACTGCATCCAAAGTTTATCTTCCTGCATGTCGGTAAATATTTGTAAAGTCACTTCTTTTTTGTCACCTGTCAGCAATTTAACTTCGCACAATCCTTTTGAAATATCAAGATTATACCCAATCATTTCTGCGCTGCGTCTATCAAACCCCAATAATACAGAACCGCATGGAAATGGACGTGGATAGGGCTTTCGGTAATTTTCAGCAGCCATCAAACTATATTTGGCATACCATGGATCATCTGTAAGCAAGGCAAGTGTATCAGAAATTTTACTCACCTTATCAAATACAGAATTAAAAGTGCCTAATTCTTTGCGATTATCTTCTGCCAGACGAATATCCCAAACATTGTTATGGCCAAAACGCAAAACAATTGCGTCAGGAGTGGTAGTTACCACCACACCCATGCCACCATTTCCTAATAAGGCCCCCTGAAAAAAATCAGCTGCGGGACCATCAAAGATCAAGGAATGTTTTTTCGCTCTTTCGTAGGATGAAAAGTTTTTGGCAATTTGTGCACCTGACTTATAATTAATAAGAAAAAAAGTAAGAAATAATAAAGCGTAAATATTCTTTTTCATTTTAATTTAATTTATATTGAAGAGATTATAAGATATAATTTAGGGTAAATAAATTAATTGATTTTTAAGATTAGATTCAATATCATGGCTCAGAATTTTTCCCTTATTAAAACTATTCCTTACTCCTATTTTTTAAGCTGTTAATGAATTAAGATATCAACAGTCTAAGGCCAGATATGAGTTAATTTAAAAAACGAATCAAATAGATTTATGAGATTTTATTTCTGAGCCTCAGTAAATAATGTTGCTATGTGTTTTTGTTGCATATTTCCTTTTGCCGCATATTCTTCCATTCGCCTTTTGAAACCAGCATACATTTTGAGCGCGGCTTGTTCGTAAAACTTGTCAATCCCAATTTTTCTTTCCTGGGTGATAGCACGATAGTAGCCAGGACCCGGGTCTAAGGCAATATGAACCTGATAGGCCTCAAAGGATTTCATTGTTGAATTGATGAACGCCTTGTCATAATCTGATCCCTTCTCCTTAGTCAGAAGTAGTTCCATATTCGAAAGGATTGCGAATGATCTTTTTAATGAATCAGGAAATTCAGCAGATACTTTTGATTTTGTATTTTTCTCTGAAACCATTGCTGGAATAACCGGGTAATCTAATGTAGTTGATTCCTTAGGCCAGCCTCCAGTAGTTGTAATTTCAATTTTTGCTTCTTCGGGAAGTTCATTGAACAGAAGATGAACTTCGTCAGATGTCTTAGTTTTAATAGCCTTGCCATTGATCGTAACTGATTTTACATTGGGCCCTCCGTTATTGCATGAAAGGTAAAGTTTCTTCTGACCGAAGCTGATCGGTTCAGACTGAGTATATTGAGTAATCGTACCCGGCACTCGTGGCCTTAAAATAATTCGGTCTGATCTATAGTCATAATCAAATAGCCCCCTAATCGTAGCAGCTGGAATTGCGAAGTTATCAATCATTACAGCTACACCGCCGACCTTAAACTTGCCTTTATCAGACCATGGATTATTGGTGTTTTCACCTCTTTGCGACCAAGGAGCATCCATCCGAAAGTCTTTCGCCCATTTCATAGCCCGTATTGCAGAACGTCTTATGTCTTCAAATTTACCCAGTCGGTAGTACATCAAAATAGCCCTCCCTTCTACTGTGCCCCAAACTCCACCATTTACCCACTGGCCAAAGCCCCAGAATCCTTCAAATCCCCGACCGGATGTGTTACCCCAATTCATATAGGTATCATCTAATCCTGGTGCATTGGTAAGTAAAAAATCAAAAGGACGGATTTCCGGGAATGATGCTATCTGTTTATAAATACTTCCAGCTATTTTTTTATCAACAACACGCAATGCGACTGCATCAGCATTTACAACACCTTCCAAATATCCAAACTGTTTCTGACCCAGAACACCGTGTTTGATACCATCCGGTTCGATTGATCTGACTAAATAATTAGAGGGAGTTAGTAATTTTGAAAGCGATTCACGAGTAATCTTTTGTCGTCGTTTATACTCCATTAACTTGTCTTTGTTACCTGTTAACTTAAACAGTTCAACCATACGATCAAGTGCTGCAAGATATGTGACCGTTAGACCTGCTAGATAACCCTTGCCAAAACTACCATCGGGCTGTCTAACACCTCCGTAGCTTGGAGCCAATAGATTACACGCTGGGCCAACAAGAAACAGATTATTATTTGGATCTCGGGTTTTTTCAATTAGGTTGCAGCCCCGCTCCATTTTAGGCAGATAATAACCAATTGATTTTAAGTCGCGACTTCTCAGCAGAATTTCTGATTCCATGACAACACCTGCTGCAGTCGCTTCATAAAACCAATCGTGTGACTTTACGTTACCATCCCCTTGCCTGTAGGCAATTTGTCCTGGTGCGGCAGCATCACCTAAGCAGCCATCAGGGCCTATCAATTGAGAGAGAATATCTGGGCTATCACCTCCCCACATTCCCCTGCGCTTTCCATCTCCCTGATTATCCCAAAACAGATCCCAAGATCTTTGTAAAATGGAAAACCATGGTTCCTGAATAAATGGCGTTGAGGCGTATGAAAACCCATAGCTGTTTTGAATCCACCAAGCGTCCCATCCAGCCCCTTCAGTGAAAGTATCCCACTCAGGCTTATAAACCATCGACAGGTTGGGCAATGTAGGGTTAGGATGGAAAAAGGCAAATGATTCATCTATGAGACGAAGAAAATCAACGTCACCTGAACCGCTGCAGAATTTACCATTATAGATATTCATCTTCTGAGAACCCTGCCCAAACCCCATTGAACTAATTGATAACAAAAAAATAAAAGTCAGCGTCTTCATTTATAATATTATTTTGATTGAGCTGATTAAATGATGTTACTCATTTTTATCCACCAATTTTAATCGGCTTAGGCTCAGTAATTTTTTTTATAAAACTCTATCCATAACAGGTCTGATGTATCTGCAATTCGAATTCTGAATTTAAAAATTTGTATTGCGATGTGTACTGAGTAATTCAATTGATCTAACTAAACTGGACGAATATAATTCTTAAACGCGGTCAATTTAAAATTACACATTTAACATTAGTCTACCCTTTTATTCAAAGTTAAAAATGGTAGCTAAAGAAAGGGGCTTAGGTGAAAACCTAGCCCCCCTTTAACCAAAACGAATCGAATCTACCAAAATATTTTTCCAATTCTTTTATATTAAATCCATACGAGCTATAGATTATTTTTTATTATTAATATCCAGGATTTTGTGTTAAATTTTTATTTATATCAATCTCAGTTTGCGGGAAAGGAAATAAATAATTTTTTGAAGCAAATTTGTATTTGGTTCCACTTCCTGGCATAACTAGTGAATTAAGATAAGTCTCAGCCAATTTCCAACGTCTAATATCGCTGTATCTTCGTCCTTCCATCCCAAATTCAACTCTCCTTTCATTCCAAATGCGGGCTCGCATTTCATCTTTAGTCAATCCATTCGGAATTGGTGGCATTTTAATACCAGGCCTGCTTCTAACTAAATTGATAGCATCATAAACATTGGTAGTAGGACCACTTGTTTCATTTGTTGCTTCTGCAAAATTCAATAAAACCTCTGCATATCTAATCAAAATCCAGTCCTGCTCACTTTTAGTAGAATAATCAACCGGTAGAACCTCAACATTTGCCCCCTTAGTTGGTTCGAAACCTGTTACTGAATTACCATTATAGGCATAGTTAACAATTTGACCTGAAGCTTTTACTGCTGGGTCGGCAAATGCTTTTAGAGTTAATAACATTCTAGGGTCACGGTTCAATTTCCATTTAGTCGCATCATATAATGGCGAACTGGTAATTGGAAGTCCATCGGTACATTCAAATGCATCGGCTAATTCCTGGCGTGGATTAAATACGCCATGCCACTCAATTCTAATATCCTGTTGGCTAAAATTATCTGGATTGAGATATTTGGTGGAAAACATGATTTCCGGATTTTTTGATTGACCTACAGTCAAAAACAAATTCTGGTAGTTATTGTAGAGGCTGAACTTCCCTTCTGTCATAATCTGTTGGGCTACAGCTGCTGCACCAGCCCAATCCTGCTTATATAATAATACCCTAGATTTAAGAGCTAAAGCGGAGCCTTTTACAGCATGTCCATCATAAGTAGTATTTGGTAGCCCTGCGATAGCAGCCTCTAAATCAACGAGTACCTGTGCAACAACTTGTTCTTTAGTACTTTGTTTTATTGCGGACTCAGCAATACTGGCCGGCGACTTTGTATAAAGTGGCACACCTCCATAAAAATCTGAAACCGTAAAATAAAACAATGCCCTTAAAAAAAGAACCTCTGCTTTGTATTGAGACTTAGTAACATCTGGAATAGATGCCTTATCGATATTTCCCATAAAGAAATTACAAGTTGCAATACCTCTAAAGCAATCATTATATACTGCAGAAAGAAGTCCTCCTGAGGTTGGGTCCATCTGACCTAAGGCGAAGGTGCCTGTAGAACTGGCACCTAAACTTTGACCTCCTTCGCATGCATCACCAGCCATAATATCAAGGGACATGTTACCTTCCCAATTAAAAGTATTACAGTTAAGCCTTGAATAGCAACCAGCCAAAGCCATATCTGCATCATTCTGAGTTTTCCAGAATGTGGGACTGGAGATTTGGTCTAAAGGGTTTTTATCTAAAAAACCTTTTTTACAGCTTGTAAAAATGAAAGCAATAAATACAATTATTATACTTTTAAAAGCGATATTTTTTATACTCTTATTCATAGTATTATAGTTTTTTTTATTAAAGTTTTACATTTATTCCAAAAGTGTAAGTCGTTAGTTGTGGATAAGCTTCAAACCATCCACTATTGGCTTTTTCAGGATCAGACCCTGGCCACTTAGTTACGGTTATCATATTGTCTCCTGAAACAAAAACACGAACATTTTTAAATCCGATTTTTTGGGTGAGTTTGCTAGGAATATTGTACCCGATGGCCAAATTCTTCAACCGCCAGTAGGATGCATCAAGCAAAAAATAAGAGTTGTTAGTTCCAGTCACAGGACCATATCCGGAAATATACATTGCTGGATGCAGATTGGTTGAACCATCTTTTGTCCACTGATTTTTAACAAGATCCATTGGTGGTGGAGACCCTTGTATATAGGGTGTTAATCCCCAAGATAACCCCTGAGTAGTTGCTTTTAAACCATAAACACCCTGGATGAAAGCATTCAAATCGAAGTTTTTCCAGCTTAGATTTATGGT
>CAMBTV010000137.1 GCA_945870835.1 Chitinophaga pinensis | reverse complement strand
ACTTATTTTGACTACTTAGTATTTATAGATTTTGGAGGGATTTGAGATAAAAAAAGATTGAAATATTTTTTTTAAAAACTGTGATTTTAATCCAAATTGGGTAAACATTTGTTTATTTACCCAATAAATGCAAAGCAATGTACCTTTGTAAAAATTAAATGATATGCATTTTCCCGCTCCCGTTTCTGTTAGTTGGATCGCCGAATTTATTAATGCTGAAATAATTGGCCAGCAACAAGGTGATGCAACTGGCATTAATGAAATACATAAGGTTGAAATCGGTGATTTGGTTTTTGTTGATCACCCAAAATATTATGATAAATGTATTCATAGTGCTGCATCGTTTATTATTATTAATAAAAGAACAGATTGTCCTGCTAATAAAACTTTATTGCTAGTTGAAAATCCATTCGAAGCATATTGTAAAATTGTGAATCACTTCAATCCATTTACACCATCAAAAAAACAAATTAGTGATAGTGCTGTCATTGGAGAAGGCAGTATTATTTATCCCAATACATTTATAGGTCATCAGGTAACCATCGGAAAAAATTCGATCATTTATCCCAATGTAACGATCATGGATAACTGCAAAATTGGTGACCATGTAATCATTCAATCAGGTACCGTGATTGGCAGTGATGCATTTTATTATAACACCAAAAAAGACAGGAAACAATGGTATACAAAAATGCCTAGTTGTGGCAGGGTAATTATTGAGGATTTTGCAGAAATTGGAGCAGGTTGTACCATTGACAGAGGGGTAAGTAGCGATACGGTCATTGGGAGTGGGACTAAACTAGATAACACTGTTCATATTGGTCATGACACCGTGATAGGTAAAAACTGCCTTTTAGCTGCACACGTATTAGTAGCGGGCTGTGTAGATATAAAAGACGGGGTTACTCTTTGGGGCCAAGTAGTAGTCAATAAAACCCTCACAATAGGAGAAAATGCTGTCTTACTAGGCAGATCGGGGGTAACCGCCACTTTGGAAGGCAATAAAACCTATTGGGGCACCCCTGCACAGGAGGCCAGTATAGCCAAGAGAGAATTGGTATGGATAAAAAGAATTCCCCAGCTTTGGGAAAAGGTGATGAAGGGGTAAGCTTCGGGTTGGGAATAAGATTTTTAGAAAATAAAAGCTTTTAGTGCAAGCTTTTTATACTCCCTAAATCATCCTCCATAATTGCAGTTTAATAAGAACGAAATGAAAACCGATTCGGATTGATTATTTTCTCAAGCAGGTGAAAAAATCAATTGTAAAACCAGCGATCAATCTAGTTTCAATATGAAGTTGGTACATATTTATAATTTTAGAAATACTATTACGGGAATACGAATGATCATTATTTAATATTTTATGCCCGCTATTTTAACCCATTTTTTATAACTTTAGAATTAACATAAGGTTCAAAATAATTTATTATGAAAAAAATTTTACTAGCTTCTTCAATGTTTTTTCTTGGCCTATGCTTATTTGCACAAAAAACAAATCCCCCAGGTTTGGATTTAATCAAAGAAGCCGACTTAAAAAAAGATTTATATGCATTTGCGGATGCACATTTTAAAGGTCGATCTGCAGGTACATTAGATGAGTTAAAGGCTTCGATGTGGTTGGCCGAAAAATATAGGTCCATCGGCTTATTACCTGCAGGTGATGATGGTACTTACTTGCAATTTTTTACCATGTTGCGCAATCGAATCGCAGACAACTCTTTCATTCGTATACAAAACAAAGAATTTAAACTATGGGAAGATATTAGTGTTGGGCAAATGGCCAACATCAACCTTAGTTCTCCTATATTATATTTAGGCAACGCTATAAATATAGATACCAATAACGTGGAGGTGAAAAATAAAGTAGTCGCTTTTGAAGCCTCGGCTATGGGCATTAATCTAAATATTTCTTTACCCACTTGGAGATATAGTAGAAGCGTTTTGAATAAATATGCAATGCCTTTAATAAAAAGAGGCGCGATTGCTATTATTATTGTCGCAGATGATATTGCAGAAAAAGCATGGGATGATGCAAATGAGAATTTTAAAAGAGGAACCTTCGATATTGAAGGTGGGCCCAATTCAACAGTAAACACAAAAGTGCCTGTTTTATGGTTACATAAAAATGCAAAAAATATATTTATGAATGGCAGTGTGAATATAGAAGCCAATCTAATTGTTGAAAAATATCCTTACCCTTCTGTTAATATTATTGGTAAAATAGAAGGCACTGATCCTAAATTAAAGTCTGAATACCTATTATATAGCGGACATCAAGATGCGCATGGTATTCGTAATGCCATTAATAACGACTCTACCTATTATGGTGCAGATGACAATGGAAGTGTGGATGTGGCTATGCTAGCCAATGCTAGGGCTTTTGTAAAATATCCTCCAAAACGTTCTATTCTTTTTGTAATACAAGGTGCAGAAGAAAGAGGCCTTTTAGGATCTAGGTATTATTCTTCTCACCCTACCGTTCCAATAACAAGTATCGTTACGGTATTAAACGGAGATATGATTGGAAGAAACCATATCGATAGTGCTGCAGTTTTAGGCACTCAAATACCTCATTGCAATTCAGATGATCTTGCAAAAATGGTAAATGACGCGAATAATGAGGGTCCAAAATTTAAATTAGATACCACCTTTGACAAAGTTACCCATGTAGAAGGTTGGTATTTTAGAAGCGATCATTTACCGTATGCTCGTTTAGGTATTCCAGCTATCATGTATACTTCTTTATTACATGAAGACTACCATACGCCTTTGGATAATGCCGAAAATATCAATTATCCAAAATTGAAAAAAATGGCCGATTGGATGTATCGAACGGGTTATAAAGTAGCCAATGCCGCTAAAAGGCCCGCCACAAATAAGAATTTCAAATTAGAGCGGTGATTGATTTGAAATAATTTAAACCTTGTCAAATCGGAAACTAACCGATTTGAGGGGCGTAGATTTGTATACAAAGAGTGCGTGATTTGAACCCATTTCTCCTAAGGCGGACAAAAACCCTGCACCCGGCGACAAAAAATATAAATGTAAGCGGACTAATAATTCTTTTACACTCTTTTCTCGATTGACAATTAGTAAATTTTAATGAGAAGTGAAAATAGAATCTTTAAATAGCCGGATTCCTTAAAATGAAGGCTACCTCTTTTTTAAATTTTGTAACATTTGTTTACAGGTAATAAGAATAGCAGATTCGATATTGGTATATTTAAAATCAGGTAAAAATTTCAAAAGCTTCTCATTATTATACGTCACCTCTGCCAATGCAGTGGTAGCAGTCTCTTTGGTTACCAAAGGATTTTTACCCGAGAACCTACTCTTGATTGCTTCCAACCTCCACACAATTTTAGCAATCAATGGAGTCACTTTTTTATGAGGCCTCTTCTTGCCAAAGCCATCGGCAATCCAATTAAATACTTGTCGGTAAGTTCTGTTTTCAGCACTAATAATAAAACGTTCGTTACTAATATCACTTTGCATTAAAGCAATCATTGCCTTGGCAACATCGCCTGTATCTACAAAGCCTGAAACCCCTTCTGTATACCAAGGGAATTCATCATATACACTTTTAAATATTTGCGCGCTTCCTGATTTCCAATCTGCACAACCTAAAATGATTACTGGATTTACGATTACCGCATTGAGACCCTCACCAATACCCCGCCACACTTCTAGTTCACCCAAATACTTGCTTTGTCCATACACACTATTACTAGTTTCCTCTGTCCAATTCATATTTTCGGTGATCGGTTCTCCCTCCCTAATTCGCCCCAAAGCTGCTACAGAACTAACATGCACCATTTTTTTAATGCTTGCGTCTAAAGCTGCATTCACAACGTTGGCAGTGCCCTCAATATTAATAGAAAACAATTCGCGCTTACTCGAAGGAGCAAAACTTACCACTGCTGCACAATGATATACCTCTTGTACTCCTTGCATAGCGGTTTCCAGACCAACTACATCTAAAATATTACATTGAAATTGCTCTAGTAATTCTGAATTGAAGTCAGGTAGCAGACTTTTATTATAAATCGCTCTTACCTTTTTTCCTTGAGAGAGTAGTTGGCGAATCAATTCGCTTCCTAATAAACCCGCTCCACCTGTAACTAAAATCATAGTATTAAAAATGGAAGCTGATTAAAAAGTGGTTGAATAGGTAATTAAAATTAAGTGGCTGCAGAAAATTGCTTTAAAAATCTTACATCATTTTCACTAAATAGTCGCAAGTCTTTTATCTGATATTTCAGCATGGTGATTCTTTCAATACCCATACCAAATGCAAAGCCGGTGTATTTATTACTGTCTATTCCGCAATTTTCAAGGAGATTAGGATGAACCATCCCGCAGCCTAGAATTTCAACCCAGCCGGTATGCTTACAAACATTACAACCCGTTCCTCCACAAATCAGACAGCTAATATCCATTTCTGCACTAGGCTCTGTAAAAGGGAAATAGCTTGGTCGAAAACGGACTTTAAAATCCTTGCCAAACATTTCTTGTACAAAGAAATAAAGCGTCTGTTTTAAATCTGCAAAGGATACGTTTTCTGCAATGTACAATCCTTCTACTTGATGAAAAAAACAATGCGCCCTGGCACTAATGGTTTCATTTCTATATACCCTACCTGGACAAATAATCCGAATAGGTAATTTGCCTTTCTCCATCTCACGAACCTGCACACTCGAAGTGTGAGTACGCAGTATCCAATCTGGATTTTGGCTTATATAAAAGGTATCCTGCATATCCCGAGCAGTATGATTTTCGGGCATATTTAAGGCAGTAAAATTGTGCCAGTCATCCTCTATCTCTGGCCCTTCTGCAACGGCAAAGCCTAGACGCTGAAAAATAGAAACCACTTGATTGCGAACCAAGCTGATAGGATGCCTTGAACCTACACGCAAAGTATCACCAGGAAGAGACCAATCGAAAGTTTCATTTTCTTTATCTGAATTGGTTGTATCGGTAATCAATTGTAATTCTGCATATTTTGCCTCTGCAAATAGTTTAAACTCATTGAGTAATTGGCCAAATTCTTTTTTCCTTTCCACCGGCACATTCTTCATCTCCCCCATCACTTCCTTCACCAAACCTTTGGTTCCTAAGTATTTTATACGAAAAGCTTCCGTATCATCTGATTTAGCAGCCACGAAACTGCTCATCTCAGTTTTTAATGCTTCAATTCTTTGTAATAACAATTCCATAATACAAAAATAAGGAATTGTTGAAGATCTGTTTAATTCATTAATATTCGAATACTAGCAGGCCATGGATATCAATAATTATTCTTGAAAGCTTTCAAAATGCAACTTGGGACTACCCAATAAAAAACTAGGACATTCAAAGCCTAATCAACGCTAAACTTTCAACTATCTTAACTAAGTTTGCTTCAAATTTACCACCGATGTACGACCTCCATGACTTTTTAATCCCCGTCGATATTCATGCTTTAAATCAAGATAGTGGGTACAATGATGGGCAGCTGGCCAAACATATTGCTGGATACAATACTGAAATTCCAGATGTTGCTGCCATAGATATTGTGTTGGTTGGAATTGGTGAAACTAGAGGAGCGGGAATTTTTTCTGACGATTTTAAGGCTGCGGATTCAATACGTAGACAATTATACCAGCTTCATTATTGGCATTTCGATACCACAGTAGCCGACTTTGGAAATATCAAAACTGGTGCTACCTTAAAAGATAGCTACGCAGCCATAAAAACTGTTTTGGCAGAATTGATCAAAATGAAAAAAACGGTGATCCTTCTTGGAGGAACACATGACATTACCCTTGCACAATTTCTGGCCTATAAAGAATTAGGAATGGTGGTAGAAGCTACTTGTATTGACGCTTGTATTGATCTTAGAAATGAAAGCGCCCTAAGAAGTGAGAATTTTTTGTTGGAGATGCTTACGAGTGACCCTTCTGTTATCAGCCACTATAGTCATATAGGATTTCAAAGTTATTACATCCATCCTCGTATGATTGAAACGATGGATAAGCTTCGTTTTGACTGCTATAGATTGGGAGTAGCAAAAGAAAATATGGAAGAAATGGAGCCTGTGTTAAGAAATACTTCCCTATTAAGTTTTGATATTAACGCCATTAAACACAGTGATGCGCCTGCCAATAAAAAAAGTCCCAATGGCTTTACCGGAGAAGAAGCGTGTATGATTGCCCGTTATGCTGGTATGAGTAGTCGCTTAAGTAGTTTTGGTGTTTATGGCTATGATCCGCAAAACGATGTGAACGAATTGACCGCTATGCAAATTGCTCAAATGCTCTGGTACTTCATCGACGGAAAAAGTCGTAACAAACAGGAGGCCTCCTTCGAAGATAGAACCCATTTTAATGAATTTAATACGGTTGTTGCAGAAGTAGCCACCGTGTTTTTACAAAGCAGACGAACCAATCGATGGTGGATGCAATTACCCAACAACAAATGGATACCTTGTAGTTATAGAGATTATCAACTGACAAGCCAAAATGAAATTCCTGAACGTTGGCTTCGTGAACAAGAGCGGAGTTAGTGATTTTTAATTAAATGAGTGGCCGTAGCTGTAAAAAATGAATACAGCATCAGCCTAGTTGCCACTTTAAAATATTTGTAATGAAAGTAACTCTTTCCTATCCCTTTTTTATTAAAAGCAAAGAATCTACTATAATTAGATCCATCAAAAAAACATCTAGTTGTAAAAATGCAGGTTTTTATTTTTTAAAAATTTTTGCTTCGCTTTTATTAATTACCTCCTGCTCCGTTTCACAACAAATTTCCAATCAAGCGAAACAAGATTTGCTCAATAACAGCTCCATCAGTAGTGGTCATATCGGTATCAGTATTTACGAGCCTGCTACCGGTAAATATTGGTTAAATTTAGATGCCGAAAAATATTTTGTACCCGCCTCTAACACTAAATTGTTTTCACTCTATGCTGGAATGAAATATTTGGGGGATAGTTTGGTGGGTTTGAGATACGAAAAGATCAATGACAATCTTACTGCCATTGTAGGATCAGGAGATCCCACTTTTTTACACCCCGATTTTCAGAACCAGCCTGTACTCGATTTTTTAAATAAAGAAGTCAACTATTCCTATTTACAAAATTCAATTCGTCCAAATTTTACACCCTTAGGAAATGGCTGGGCATGGGATGATTACCAAAGCGATTATTCAGCAGAAAGAAGCGAAATGCCAATATTTGGTAACCTTGCAAAATTTTTTATAAAAAATGATACCCTTGCGGTTAGTCCTTCCTTTTTTTATAACCATTTTATACAATCGCTTAATAAATCACCTGCCAATCAAAAATCCCTAAAATTCAATGTTGAAAGGCCTATTGAAAATAATTTATTTCAAGTTCAATATCCTACTGCTGATAAGTTTGCTGAACAATTGATACCATTCAAAACAACTTTTAACGATAGTACTTCTAATTCTGTGTTTATCAAATTATTGGAAGATACTCTTCATAAAAAAATAAATGCATTCAGTTCAAAAAGTTCTAAAGCCAAGCTGAAAAACATCATTCACTCGCAACCAACAGACTCTTTGTTTAGGCCAATGATGCATCGAAGTGATAATTTTTTTGCTGAGCAAACTTTGTTAATGGTTAGTAATAATCTACTCGGTGTAATGGATGATCAAAAAATTATTGACACCCTACTGCAAAATGACTTGGCAGATATTCCTCAACGACCAAAATGGGTAGATGGCAGTGGGCTTAGCCGGTATAATTTATTTACACCAAAGGATTTTGTATATATTCTAAATAAATTAAAAAATGAATTTGGAATCGAACGGTTAAAAAATATTTTACCAACCGGCGGACAGGGTACACTTTCTAATTATTATCTAAA
>CAMBTV010000136.1 GCA_945870835.1 Chitinophaga pinensis | reverse complement strand
TAGTTCGTTTACCTCAAAATAAAATTGGTACTTATAATAAGGCCAACAAGGCTTACATGGCTTTTGAGCAGGAACATGAACGTGAGCCTTCTACAGAAGAATTGGCTGAATTATTAGAGATGAGTGAAACAGAGATCAATAATATTTTTCAAAGCAATACCCGACATACTTCATTAGATGCACCTGTACATGAAGCAGAAGATGTGGCGATGGGTGATTTATTACAAGGTGGTGATGATACCGATGAGGATGTGATGCATGATTCATTAAGAAACGAAATTCGCAGGGTATTAAAATCACTTAGTCCAAGAGAAGCAGAGATTGTAAATGCTTACTTTGGTTTGGATGGTGAAAATGGTGTTACGATAGAACAAATTGGTCAGAAATATGATTTGACTAAGGAACGTATTCGTCAAATTAAGGAGAGAGCCATTAAGCGTTTGCAAAAAGCACGATATAGCGGTGCTCTTAAGGCTTATTTAGGATAATTTAAATAGCTATTAAATTATTTTTAATAAGGTTTAATTGTAAACCTTTAGAATAAAATTTCAAAATAATATTTAATCCTTCCGTTTAATTTCGGAAGGATTTTTTATTGGTAATATTTTTAATAAACATAAATCTATGGAGGATTAGTGTTGTAAATAACAAATGATGATTTTGAAAGTGAAATGCTACTTACTCAATAAATTGAACATCAAAAAGGCTTATGCGGTTATTTGTTAAAGCTTTTTGTCAGTATGTTGTAAACAACTTTTAACTGAAATTCCTTTCGGAATAGGGTTGCTTTTACTTTTTTGCCTTGATGCAAAAAAGTAACAAAAAAAATCAATCCTGCGAATAAAAAGGCTGAAATTTGAAATATCAGCCTAAAATCAATCCGCCGCGGCGGAGGTAAATTATTTTACTGCAATGGTCATACTGGCTCAGACAGCCTTGATTTTTTAACGGCTGATAATTCAAATTTCTAGCACTTTTTATTCGAGGGCATCTGAAAAACTTTAATTATAAATTTCTTTACCCAACTTTTGACAGTTCACTAGTTTCTTTACTATTTATAGTCAATTGTAAAGTAGTTAAATAAAAATAGAACTGAACTCGCCGGCATAGTAAGTCACTTCAAAAGACCTGATTTTTTAACGGCTGACATTTAAAATTTCTAGCACTTTTTATTCGAGGGCGTTCAAAATACTTTTTCTTAGGTCTGAGATAGGCTTTTTGGATATTAAAATATTAATTTAAAGTAGGCTATGCTTTCATTTTCGTCATGGGCAATTTAAATCGTTGAATAACTGTTAAAAAGCTTCTCTTGTCCATGTTATAAATTCCCAATTTCTCCCTTATCTTTGTTCCCTAAAATTACTACACCTTGGCTACAAAGTTTTCAAAAGAGACCTACTTATATTGGTACGAATTAATGCTTTTATTGCGCCGTTTTGAAGAAAAAACTGGACAGTTGTATGGAATGCAGAAAATTAGAGGATTTTGTCATTTATACATTGGACAAGAGGCGGTAGCGGCTGGTTGTATGACAGCAACCAATCCAGAGGATAAATTTATTACTGCCTACAGGGATCATGCACTTGCTATTGCAAAGGGAGTTACTCCAAGAGCTAGTATGGCAGAATTGTATGGAAAAGCTACTGGCTGTAGTAAAGGCAAAGGAGGTAGTATGCACTTTTTTGGTGTGGATGTTGGTTTTTTTGGAGGCCATGGTATTGTAGGCGCGCAAATAGGTACTGGTGCAGGCTTGGCATTTGCTGAAAAATATAAAGGCACTGATAATGTAGTACTTTGTTTTTTTGGTGATGGCGCAGCAAGACAAGGTATGCTTCATGAAACTTTTAACATGGCAATGCTATGGAAGCTTCCTGTAATATTTATATGTGAAAATAATAATTATGCAATGGGTACTTCTGTTGCCCGTACAAGCAATGTTTTAGATCTTTATAAACTGGCTGATGCATATGATATGCCTGGAGATACTGTTGATGGAATGAGTCCTGAAGATGTTCACAATGCTATTGTTAGAGCTGTTAAAAGGGCTCGTGAAAAAGGTGGACCTACTTTATTAGAAGTTAAAACCTATCGATACAAAGGTCATAGTATGAGTGACCCTCAAAAATATCGTACCAAAGATGAGGTGGAGGAATACAAAGAAAGGGATCCAATAGATCACGTTTTGAATGTTCTTAAAACCGAACACAAAGTGACAGATGATGAAATAGATGCAATGAACAATAGGGTTAAATTACAGGTAGAAGATTGTGTTCAATTTGCTGAGGACAGTCCATGGCCTAGTGATGATGAACTGCTTAAGGATGTTTATAAGCAGGAAGATTATCCATTTATTATGGATTAACTATAAAATTCAAACTTTTAAATAGTATTATTTTCCTTTATCAATTTGTAATTCAATTTTAAAAAGGAAGGAAACTTTAAAAAAAATAAAATGACAGACAAGCAAGCACCAGTAATAGTGGAAGAACAAAATGAAATATTGGATAAGGCCGTTGGCTTTTGGACTAAATACAGCAAAGTAATTATTTATGTAGGTTCCGCCTTTATTTTGTTGACTGGAGGATATGTAAGTTATAAGTATTTAGTATTGGCTCCAAAAGATGAAAAATCTGCAGATGCAATTTTCCCTGCAGAACAATTATTTGATAAAATGACTCAATCAGGTTTTAATAAGGATACTATAAACCTAGTTTTAAATGGAGGCAATGGAATAGCTATTGGTGTAGTAAAGATTGCTGCTAATTATAGTGGAACAGATGCTGGAAATAGAGCGAACTTTATAGCAGGTGCGTGTTATTTACACAATAAAGAATTTGAAAAAGCAATTAAATATTTATCTGAATTTTCAACTACTGCTACACAGATTCAAACAGCTGCTTATAGTATGTTAGGTGACGCCTTTGCGGAATTAAATAAAAATGAAGAGGCCTTTGCTAATTACAAAAAAGCAACTACAGTAAATAAAAAAGATGAATTCATGACATCAGAGGCTTTGTATAAAGCAGCATCTTTTGCTGAATCAATCGGGAAATCAAATGAAGCGATTGAACTTTATAAAGAAAATTTAGAATCTTATCCTAAAACTACTCGATTGTCTGATATTGAAAAGCACTTGGCTAGATTAGGTGATTTTAAATAATCCTGGCTTGACAAATTATTATGCATTTTTTAATATAATCTAAGATATTCATGTCAACTAGTTCATCTAATCTATATAATACAACAGGCATTCTTTTACCAAAGGATGCCTGTGTAGTAATTGTAAGAACTGAGTGGAATGCTGACACGATCGATCATCTAGAAAAAGGATGTTTAAAAGTGTTAGAAGAAAAGGGTGTCTCTTTTAAAATTTTGACAGTACCTGGAGCATTTGAAATAGCTTTTTGTATTAAAAATTATTGGGATAAATTTAAATATCGTGAACAAAAGCCTCTTGCATTTATTGCATTGGGTTGTATTATAAGAGGAGATACTCCTCATTTTGATTATGTATGTAAAGCTGTAACAGAAGGGGTGGTGTTGCTTAATAATTCTTTACCTGTGCCCACTATTTTTGGAGTGCTTACCGTAGACAATCAACAGCAAATAGACGAAAGAACAGGCGGTATACATGGAAATAAAGGCGAGGAAGCTGCAATTGCTGCCCTAAAAATGATCGCTTTAAATTATTCTCTAAAATAGTAAAATACTGCCTTTATTTTAACCGAATTTATCAAAAATAAGCCGTTCGATTTTACTGAGAATTAAGGGAAAACTACACCAATGAAAGTTCAAATTTTTATACCTTGTTTTGTAGATCAGCTATATCCACAGACAGCTTTTAATATGGTTAAAGTGCTGGAGAAAGCGGGTTGTGAGGTGTTTTATAATACGAATCAGACTTGTTGTGGTCAGCCAGCATTTAATGCAGGTTTTCTAGATGAGACAAGGTCAGTTTGTAATAAATTTATCCAAGATTTTGACAATGCAGATTATGTTGTAGCTCCCAGCGCAAGTTGTGTTGGTTTTATAAGGAATTATTATTCTAAACTTTTTGATAATTCTGCTATTCACCATCAAGTTAAAAATTTAGCTTCGAGGACGTATGAATTTTCAGAATTTTTAATAGATATACTCAAGATTGAAAAATTTGATTCGGTTTTTAATGCTAAGGCAACTTATCATGATAGCTGTGCAGCATTGCGTGAGTGTAAAATTAAAGAAGCGCCTCGTAGGTTATTATCTCATGTTGCAGGTCTCGAAATGGTTGAAATGAATGAGGTAGAAACCTGCTGCGGTTTTGGTGGGACTTTTGCTGTAAAATTTGATTCAATTTCCACTGGAATGGCGGATCAAAAAGTGAGCAATGCTTTGGCTACCAATGCTGAATTTATTATATCAACTGATTTAAGTTGTCTAATGCAAATTGATGGATATATCAAAGGCAAAAATCTTCCTTTGCAAACAATGCATATTGCCGATGTGCTTGCAAGTGGCTGGGAGTAGCCAATTTTAAAAAATCCTAATTTTTATATTTTTATCTAAATAATTTATTTATGGCTTATTGGCTAGTAAAATCCGAACCATTTAAATACAGTTGGGAACAATTTGTAAAGGATAAGCAAACATTTTGGGATGGAGTAAGAAATTATGGTGCTAGAAATAATCTGAGGGCTATGAAAAAGGGCGAACAGGTGCTATTTTATCATAGCAATGAAGGGGTGGAGATAGTAGGAATTGCTAAAATAGTAAAAGAATCTTATCAGGATCCTACAACGGAAGAGGAGGCTTGGGTAGTGGTTGATTTACAACCGGTAAAAAAATTAAAGTCTCCTGTAAGTCTTCAAAAAGTAAAAGCGGATACTCGTTTGAGTGAGATGGCATTGGTTCGTTTAGGCAGGTTATCTGTACAACCGGTCACAGAATCTGAATGGAAGATTATAATGGAATTGGCAGGGGAAAAATAGTAATTTAACCTTCTCCACAAAAGTTACCAGAATGTGCAAAAATACTGACTGAAATGGGCATTTTTAATAGGGTAAATTGAGGTAAAATTGGTATTTTTGGTTACTATAATTTTATATGGAAAATAACGAGAATTTAAATGAAGAAATGCTTCCGCCAAATGATGGGGGAGCTGCTAGTAACAGAGGAAGGGTAATACCTGTAAATATCGAGGAGCAGATGAAAACATCTTACATCGATTATTCGATGAGTGTGATTGTTGGACGTGCTTTACCTGATGTAAGAGACGGATTAAAGCCGGTACATAGGCGTGTTTTATTTGGGATGAATGAGTTGAGTAACTACAGCAACAAGGCCTACAAAAAAAGTGCGCGTATTGTTGGAGAGGTAATGGGTAAATTTCATCCTCATGGCGATGCATCAATTTATGATACAATGGTTCGTATGGCCCAAAATTGGTCAATGCGTTATACCATGATTGACGGACAGGGTAATTTTGGAAGTCAAGATGGTGATCCACCTGCTGCTATGAGATATACTGAGGTGAGAATGGAAAAATTTGCGGAGGCAATGTTGGAAGATATTGAAAAGGATACGGTTGATTACCAACTTAATTTTGATGATTCACTTCAAGAGCCTACCGTACTTCCTACCAGAATTCCTCAATTACTATTAAATGGATCAAGTGGTATTGCCGTTGGAATGGCTACTAACATGTTGCCTCATAACCTCAGCGAAGTGGTGGATGCTTGTGTAGCTTACATCGATGATAGAGAAATATCCATTGATGATCTTATTAAGCATGTAAAAGGACCTGATTTTCCAACCGGTGGTATCATCTATGGTTTTGAAGGAGTAAAAGCTGGTTTTCATACCGGAAGAGGCAGGGTAGTGCTCAGAGGTAAAGTGAACGTAGAGACTTTAAAAACTGGTCGTGAAAAGATTATTATTTATGAAGTTCCTTATCAAGTAAATAGAGATGCACTTACAGCTAAAATTGGTGAACTAATCAACGATAAGCTGATAGAGGGTATTTCAGATGTGAACAACGAAAGTAACAATAAGGAAGGTACTCGGGTAGTAATCGATTTGAAGAAAGACGTGGTAGCCCAAGTGGTAATCAATCAGTTGTACAAATTAACAGAATTACAAACTTCTTACGGAATCAATAATGTTGCCTTGGTAAGGGGTAGGCCTAGAATTTTGAATTTAAAGGACCTAATCAGTGAATTTATTATTTTCAGACATGAAGTAGTAGTTCGTAGAACACAATTTGAGCTCAAAAAGGCACAAGAAAGGGCGCATATTTTAGAGGGTTATATTATTGCGCTAGATAATTTAGATGCGGTAATTAAACTAATCCGGGAGTCTTCTACACCAATTATAGCCCAAGATGGGTTGGTTAGTAATTTCGGAATGTCTGAAATTCAGGCAAAGGCAGTCCTAGAAATGCGTTTACAGCGTTTAACGGGAATGGAGATCGACAAAATAAGGGAAGAGCATGCAGAAATCATGAAATTGATCGAACATTTGAAGGAGATCTTGGCGAATGAATCCATGCGTTATGATATTATAAAAAAAGAATTGGCAGAAGTAAAGGCAAAATTTGGTGATGAACGCAAAACAGAAATTGTTTATGCCAATAATGAGATCAATATGCTTGATTTGATTGAGGAAGAGGATGTGGTTGTTACCATCTCTCATCTAGGTTATATTAAACGAACCTCATCTGCAGAGTATCGTCAGCAACGAAGAGGCGGACGAGGATCAAAAGGTAGCAGTACCCGTCAGGAGGACTATATTGAGCATCTTTTTGTTGCTTCTACGCACCATACGCTACTATTTTTCACTGAAAAGGGAAGATGTTTTTGGTTAAAAGTATACGAGATACCCGAAGGTGATAAGACAGGAAAGGGCCGAGCTTTGCAGAATATGATTCAGATTCCTCCGGATGACAAGGTAAAGGCAATCATAGATGTGAAGGATTTCAATGATGAAGAATTTTTGAAATCTCATTATATCGTATTGTGTACTAAAAAGGGTATTATTAAAAAAACTGACCTAGAAGATTTCAGTCGTCCAAGACAAAACGGTATCAATGCCATCAATATTCAGGAGGGTGATGAGCTTTTAGAGGCAAAAATGACCGATGGAAATAGTGAAATTATGCTTGCTATTAAAAGTGGTCGAGCAATTCGTTTCCCTGAAGAAAAGGTTCGTTCAACGGGTCGTGGTGGTATTGGGGTATACGGAATAGAGGTAGATGATGAAAAAGATGAGGTGGTAGGAATGGTTTGCGTAAATAGGGAGGATAAAACGCGTACTATTTTGGTAGTGAGTGATAAGGGATATGGAAAAAGGACCTTTTTAGATGATCCAGAAACCGGTGAAGCCAACTACAGGATTACCAATCGTGGTGGTAAGGGAGTTAAAACGATCAATGTAACCGAAAAGACGGGAAACCTGGTAGGGTTATTAGATGTAACTGAAAATCAAGATTTGATGATTACTTGCGTTAGCGGGGTTACTATTCGAATGAGTGTGGCTAGTGTGAGTGAACAAGGAAGAGCAACTCAGGGAGTAAAATTGATCAAAGTAGATGAAGGCGATAGAATAGCGGCTATTACAAAATTGGATGAGGAACCAGAAGTTACGGATGAAGTTATCGAAGAGGTTGATAGTTTGAACAGTATCGAAGGTTCGAATGAATCCAATGATAACAATGACATCCAACAAGCTGATTCAACTGTAATACCTGATTCTGAGTAATTTATTTAATTTAATTATCTGATTTACATTATTTTATACAATTTACTTATTATTTTAAAAGAGTCTTTATCTAGAAAATAAAGACTCTTTTTTTATTAAAATACAGTAGTTGTAGAATTAGACAGTAGTAGGTCAAATAGTTACTTAA
>CAMBTV010000135.1 GCA_945870835.1 Chitinophaga pinensis | reverse complement strand
ACAATATTATATCTAAGATTGGAATGAAACAATCTGGACTAATACTGCCTAACTTATTATTGGTAGTGTCTGGATTATGTTTTATGTCAATTCTACTTTTTTTTAGTAATCCTGTATTCATCATTGTTTTTTTGTTTATGAATAAGTGTGTAGAGCGCATAGTTAGAAAAACTATTTCAGCACCAGCTAGAAAAGTTATGTTTCAAATTAACACCCCTGAAGAAAGAATATTTTTGCAAAATAATATTGATGGTGTTATGATGCAGGTTTCTACGATTATTTCTGGATTACTTTTATTATTTGTTTGTTTTTTTTATAAGGCAGACAACTACAATGGTTTTATACAAATTATATCAGTAGTAAATTTTATAATATTTTTATTATTTCTTGTTTTTAGCATAATGCTATTTAAAAATTATCAAAATCAAATTCATAAATTCTTAAATAGTACTTATAGTTTATTAACAAAAAAAGAGGCGATATTTTCTGTTAGCGAAAATACTAAGTCAAATGAAGTTCCTGTAATAAATGGTATTAATATCCTGAATGAATTAAGTAAAGAGATAGATTTTAAAGATAAGAAAAGCTTGTTAACGCTGATTGCTTACTATAACCCTAGCTCTACCAATAATTTAATTTTTTCAAATAAAAATATTGAATCGGAAGATACTTTACTAAAAGTGATTTCAAGATTGTATATTGAAAATCAGAATTATTTTAGCCGATTTTCTATTATTTCTTACATTTTTAATTTAGAATATGAACAAAAATTTATTTTTTTCAAAGAGGTCATCCATATTACACCCATCAAACTCCGAATATATTTTCTTAATCATTTTGAAAGTGAAAATAAATCTATACCAGAAAGTCAATTGTATTTTTTAAATGAACAAATTAATTTGACTATTAAAGAGATTTTCTGGACTGATTCTTGCATCGATGATTTAAAAGAGTACAATGAACATGAGTTAGTGATTCGTTTAGAATTACATAGACAAGAACTTTCAAATATGCTGTTGAGTTTCGTTGAATTAAATCATGATAAAAATTCAGTTATTATTGTTAAAAATATTATCAATAAATCTGATTTGAGTGAGGAAGATTTATTTTTTGTTTGTGAACTACTTGACAATATTTTATTACCTGAATTAAAAAGTATTGTAATTCCTGTTTTTGAACCTACTGCTTTAAGTATTAAAAAAAGTAAGTTGAGTAATAATTTCTTTTTCTTGTCGATGACTTCTATCGATAGGATAACTGATATATTAATGCATGATTTTAATTTGATTGATAGCTATACAAAACAATTGGCATTGAATCTTTTGAAAAATATAAAGCCTGATCATGTTGCAATAAAAGCATTCGAATCGAGTCGAATAGTAAATCTAAGTATTGAAGCTAAGTATTTAGATGAAAAAATATCAGAACATGCTATTCAACAATTAGACTTTTCTAAAACTATTTGTCAATATTTTCTTTTTGACAAAAATTGCCAGAGTATCTTCCAAAGATGGATTTTCAGGGAAAATAAGTTTTCAGTTTATAAAAGCGAATTGGTAGACAAACAATCTACTATTTACAATAGTAAATTACAATCGATTGGAATTAGTAACCTTCTTGAATGCGATTTTAAATTAGATCTAGTAGCTATTATTTTATTGAATAAGCTTAATCAAGATACTGATTATTTATGGAGGGAGGCTGTAGCCTAAGAAATGTTTAAGTAATATTTATTTTAAGTAATTGCAAAAAAATGAAACAGAGATAATATTATCTGTATTTTCAAATTTATAATTAAATAAACCTAAATTAACAAATCCATATTTCAAAAGTGATGGATGCCTATCTGGCGTTGCCCAACCAATTGCAAATTTCGCAAGATTATTTTTTTTTAGAAAATTAATTCTCAAATTATCCAAATTGTCTGGAATACCCATTTTTCGATATTCTTTGAGTACTACAAGTCTACTGAAGTATGCAAAAGGTCTTTCTTGTGGAAGTACATATTTTTCAAAAGCATCGTCTAGGTCTGTAATTTTTTCAAGGGCATTAATAATTGCAACTCGTCCAGAAGCGACAATTTTATTTTTATCTTGTACAATAAAATGATAAGTGTCTTCGCATTCATCTAAATGATCTTTCCATCCATTTGGAAATAGTTTTGTATTTACATAATTGGATTTCGGAGAATTCTCATAAGCTCTGACTCTTAAATCATATATTTCTTGAATTCTAGATTTATCAGTTAATAATGCAGTAGATAAATTGATATTCAGTTCCATTTTTTGCTTATTAGTATATTAAATTCTTAAAATTAAGAGTTATGTAAGTTCAAGTAATAAGTGCAATTTTTTATAAATATTACCAAATGTGGTTAAATATTTCTGTAAAAAAAAATAATTTTAATTATTTCCTAAACCTACGCTCCAATAACCATCCAAATGGTCTATGAGGTTTTTCTGGTTTTAAATTAAATTTTTCAGTATTAAACTTAATATAATCAACAGCCTCTTCAATAGAGTCTGTAAATAAAAAGAGTTCTTTGTCATGTTCAGAAATGGTTCCTGATTTTGTCATTAGCTCAATATGATCATTTAGTTTTTGATGGAATTCTTTATCAAAAATTACTATTGGAAATTTTGCAATCATTTTTGTTTGAATAAGTGTAAGAGCTTCAAAATATTCATCCAAAGTGCCAAATCCCCCCGGCATTACTACAAATGCGTAAGAGTATTTTACTAATAATACTTTTCTAACAAAGAAATACTTAATATCAACCCATTTATCTAAATAGGGATTTGGTTTTTGTTCGAAGGGAAGTTTGATATTACAACCAACACTTCTTCCCCCAACTTCCCTAGCACCCTTGTTAGCAGCTTCCATAATACCTGGCCCACCACCTGTTAAAATGGTAAAACCAAGTTGAGCAATTTTTCCAGCTAGTGCTTCGGTTTTTTCATAATAAGGATGACCATCTACAAATCTTGCTGATCCAAAAATAGTTACACAAGGACCGATAAAGTGAAGTGCTCTAAATCCTTTGATGAATTCGAATAGGACTCTGATCGTGAAGGTTAATTCTTTCCACCGACTCTGCGGACCTGATAAAAATTTTATTTCTAATTTAGTCATACTGGATAGTTAAATTAAAACTTAGGAGAAAGATTTCATCTGTGATTGATTTTTTCTTGCTAATGTGAAACATCTAAAAATCAAATTAGTTGGTATTCGTTATAAAAATTACTTGAACTATAAACAATTTTAATGGATAAATTTAAATCCTTTGTTTTGTAAATTTATGATGCAAGTAGTTGATTATACAATCTTTACTAGTGTATAATTTTTCTTTCCTTTTTGAACAAGAAGATATTTGTCATTTAGTAGTAAGCTTTCGTTGATAATTAGTTCAATTGAATCTACTTTTATTTTATTTATATTTATTCCTCCACCTTGAATCATTTTGCGTGCTTCACCCTTGCTTGTAAAAATATTGGTGTCAGCCAAAAAACTAACCACATCTTCTCCCTTTTGTAGTTGTGATAGAGAATAGGCTACCGTAGGAATACCTTCCAATACTTGTAACAACTGTTCTTCATTGAGTTGTTGAAGTATTTCAGCAGTATCATTATTAAAAAGTATTTCAGAGGCTTTCACTGCAAATTCATAATCTAATCTGCTGTGAACAAAACAGGTTACTTCTTCTGCAAGTCTTTTTTGTAGAATTCTTTGATGTTCATTGCCTGTATGTTGTTCAATCAATGAATCAATTTCTACTTTAGTTAAAAATGTAAATATTTTGATGTACTTAATTGCATCTGCATCAGCAGCATTTAGCCAAAATTGGTAGAATTGGTAGGGGGATGTTTTTGTAGTATCTAGCCAAACATTTCCTTTTTCTGATTTACCAAATTTACCGCCATCCGCTTTAGTAATCAGCGGGCAAGTAAATGCAAATGCTTCTGCGCTACTTTTTCTTCGGATAAGTTCAGTGCCCGTTACAATATTCCCCCATTGATCACTTCCCCCCATTTGTAATTTACATCCTTTGTTTTTATTTAACCAGTAATAATCATATCCCTGAACTAGCTGGTAAGTAAATTCAGTAAAACTCATTCCATTTTCACTCTCCAGTCTTTTTCGTACACTGTCCTTACTCATCATATAGTTTACAGTAATATGCTTGCCGGTATCTCTAATGAAATCCAAAAAACTAATCTGTTTAAACCAATCGTAATTATTGACCATTTCAGCTGCGTTAGGCAGAGACGGATCAAAGTTTAAATATTTTTCTAGCTGTAATTTTACTTTGGCTACGTTGTGGTTCAAAATGTCTTCGCTTAATAGGTTTCTCTCTTCACTTTTTCCACTAGGATCGCCAACCATACCTGTAGCTCCTCCTACCAAAGCAATCGGTTTATGACCACATTTTTGAAGATGGATTAATAGAATGATTGGGACTAAATTACCGATGTGCAGACTGTCAGCAGTTGGATCAAATCCGATGTAGCCGGTGGTCATCTCTTTGTTCAACTGTTCATTTGTTCCAGGCATTATGTCCTGTATCATTCCTCTCCAAGTCAGTTCTTCTATAAAGTTTTTCATTAGTGTCTTTTATTACTTTTACAAATGTGAGTAGAAAAATTGAAAATAGTTTCTATCTCTGTTTTTTAAGCTGTAAAAGTGGTTGGTTATTCATTCAATATACCGTGATTTAATCTTGAGTAATTTTAATTAATTATTTCCTTTTTTTGGAATTTGCTTATTGTTATTGGTTGTAGGGATTTTATTTTTATCAGCCGGTTGAGCTGGGGGTAGTAGCGTTTTACCTACTTTTTTATCTTCCACCTTGTTGGGTAAAGGGTTGGTTGTAATTTTGTTTTTTGAATTAGTATCCGGCTTTCCTTTAGAAAGCTGGCTTTCAATAGGTATTTCTGGTAAAGGTTCATTAAAAAAGTCGATTGCATCTCCATTTCCTTGGTCTTGCAATAAGTTATTACTGTCTCCCTGATTTACAATATCTGCAAATTGTTCATCCGCATAAATAGGGTCATTGGCCATATTTGCTGGTTCCTCAAAAAATAAGTTTTTTCCATATGGAAGAGTTTTGTCTGCATAGACTTTTTTCATAAAATACCCCCATTTTGGAAGCGCCATTTCATTACCACCACTTGTTCCTGAATAAATTCTGATGAATGGGTCATCACAGCCTACCCATGTACCTGCAAGTAGTTCGGGTGTGTATCCTATAAACCAACCATCGGTATTGTCGTTGGTAGTACCCGTCTTTCCTGCTTTTTCAGCAGGTATGTCGTAATTATTTAGTGATCTTCCAGTTCCAATTTGAACTACACCTTGCATTAATTTGATCATGGTATAGGCATCTTGATCGCTAATAACTTGCTTACTGGTAATCGGTGGAAATTCTTCCAATACATTGCCATTTTTATCTTCAATTCGTGTTATAAATATTGGCTCAGTGTTTAATCCTTTATTTGGAAACATAGTATAAGCTTGAAGCATTTGCAAAAGAGGAATCTCAGCTGCACCCAACGCAAGGGAAGTGTAGGGTGGAAGATTTGCGGTAATTCCAGCATTTTTTGCAAAATCAATTATTCTCTTTACTCCAAGTAAATTGGTCATTCTTACTGAAGCAGTGTTTTTTGAAAAAGCAAGACAGTTAGCCAATGTACCACCACCACCTTCAAAGGTTCGAAAATCTTTCCCATATTGAACTGGACCACCTTCTATTATTGTAGAAGGATTATAGCCTGCATCCTGAACTGCCAGAGCGTATATTAGTGGTTTAATGGTAGACCCAACTTGTCTGCTGGCTGTAACGTGGTCGTATTTAAACCATTTAAAATCAATGCCTCCTATCCAGCATTTCACTTCCCCTGTTTTTGGATCCATCGCTACAAAAGATGTTTGCATCATTTGCTTGTGGTATTTTATTGAATCCCTAGGAGTCATTACTGTATCTAATTCCCTCGATGCATTCCAAGCAAAAACTTTCATTTTTACCGGTATTAAAAATGATTTTCTTATTTCGTCTGGTGAAATTTCATCTTCTGACATCGCTTTCCATCTACCACTATTTTTCATTGCATTTTCAATAATATTTTCCCGTACTTTCCACATCCTGTCACCATTATTTTTCATTAGGTTATCCAGTTTTCTCTGAATCACAGGCATTTGTTGTACCACAGATTCTTCTGCATATTGCTGCATTCTTGAATCGATGGTGGTATATATTTTTAGTCCACCTCTGTATAAATCGTAAAATTCTCCAGTAGCAGGATTTTTATGGGTTTTGGACCATTCCTTCATTGATTCTGAAAGAGCAGATCGGAAATAGGGTGCTATACCCACATTGTCATCTGCTTTTTTGTAATTGGTAATGAGTGGTTTTGACTTTAATCTATTTGCTTCTGCAACAGTTAAATAGGCTTGTTTGCAATCTACCATTCTTTCAATCACTGTATTTCTGCGATTGAGTGCTGCTATAGGATGTCTGATTGGTTCATAACCAAATCCTTTGAGCATACCCACCAACACTGCTGCCTCTTCAATTTCGAGCTCAATCGGTTCTTTTTGAAAGTAAGTTTTAGCTGCATTTCTGATCCCATAGTTATTTCCCCAGGGAGCCCTGTTTAAATAAAGGGTGATAATTTCTTCCTTAGTAAAATTTCTTTCTAGCTTAACAGCGATGATCCATTCCTTTATTTTTTGTAAACCCCTTGTAAAAACATTTCCTTTTCCTTGTCCCAACATCATTTTTGCAAGTTGTTGAGTAATTGGACTTCCTCCTCCTGCAGTACCTAATTTTAAAATTGCTCTTGCAACAGCTTTTGCATCAATACCCGAATGGTCATAAAAATTTTGATCTTCAGTAGCTACTAATGCATGGATTATGTTAGGTGAAATTTGATTGTATTTTATTTCACTTCTATTTTCAGCATAATATTTTCCCATTAATTTTCCATCATTAGAATAAACCTCGCTGGCAAGATCTGCTTCAGGATTTTCTAGATCCTCTAAGGAAGGCATTTTTCCAAAAGCACCAAAATTTGCAAGGGAAAATAGTAAAATCACTAAAAATAGTACCCCAAAAAAAACCCTCCATAAAATCTTTACTGAGTCTTTCATTTAATTTTTTTTATGTTTGAAATTGAAAGAAAGTGTATTTTAATTCCTTGTTCTATCTTCAATTTATCTTTGTAAAATTACAACTTAACTGGGTAATTTTTTTTCAGCCAGCTAATATAGTCTGCAATATCTTTATTTGTTTTTAATACCATTAGATTTTCTCCAGAAATTGGGTAAAATGAATATTTATTAATAGGTAACCACGATAATTCCTCTTGTGCTACTTTTTTAGTTTTTAATAAAAATTCATAAGCAGTTTGAATATTGGTGAAATCAGAAAAGACAAATAGGGTATTGTCTTTATCAATTGCATCTCTTGTTAAGTCAATTGGTTGATTATTGGATACTCCTCGAGTATATCGATCTAAAAAATTTTTCGATTCATTGATATAAGTCCCATCAACCTTATTTAAAATCATAATTACTTTATGAGTTGCATCTCCATTAAAAACATAGATTGTTGAAGGGGCCATTGCTTTTTCAAGACTGTCACTTACTGAACGAACGCTTAAATTTATACTATCCTTCGAAAGACCTATTGTACTTATTTTTTGATTAATTGAGTCTTTTGAATTTTTAGTAGAAGAAATTGGATCACTATTGTTTTTTGTAGTATAGATTGCTGCTATATCTTTTTCAAATAATTTTTCTGGCACTCTAGTGATTTCTAATTTGGAAAGATATTCTTCTATCGCAGGTCTTCTTTTCAACACATCAATCAATGTAGCTGTTTTTTGTGCTATTTTCGAATTAGGATATAGT
>CAMBTV010000134.1 GCA_945870835.1 Chitinophaga pinensis | reverse complement strand
GGAAAGCCGGTACCAAAAGTAGCCGTACCCGAGCAATTTGGCGAAGCGCCTGTCTATAATCCCAATGCCTCTCGAACTAGTGGAGGGCAAAGAAATGCTCCTAGACCTCAAAACTCTCAAAGAAGGACTGCTCGATAAAAAATTTAAAGCCCCTGTCTAGTTAATTAAATCAAAAAAACTATTTCACTTCTTCTAACTCAATTTTAAAAATTGAAGTTATTATTAGATTTCAAACTTAGTCCAATGCTGGAAGCTTAATTAAGCCGAATCATTAGGTAATTGCATTTAAACTTGTAGAGTATATTTGTAAAAATATTGTACCATCTCGCAAGTCAATAACATATTATCCAATCCGATCGAATATTTGAAAGGGGTAGGTCCACTGAAGGGTGCCTTGTTGAAAAAAGAGGCTAATATTTTCACCTTTAAAGACCTGCTTGAATATTATCCTTTTCGGCATATTGATAAAACTCGGGTAGACAAAATAGCTGATCTTAGTCCTGCATCCGAATATGCTCAGGTAGCAGGCCGTTTGTCTCGCTTTGAAATAATTGGAGAAAAAAGAGCGAAGCGATTGGTTGCTTATTTAAAGGATGGTTCTGGTGAAATTGAACTTACTTGGTTTCAAGGTATCAACTGGGTAGAAAAGACACTTCGTCCTGGGGACCTTTATTTGGTTTTTGGCAAGTTGAGTTTTTTCATGAACAAAGCTCAAATTGTACATCCTGAAATTGAAATTTTTACGCCTGAAAAATCTGGCGGAAAAAAATTCCTTGAACCTATTTATCCATCTACAGAAAAGTTAAAAGCAAGAGGACTTACCGGAAGGGCAGTAGGTAAGCTTACCTTTTCTTTGTTGCAGCTGTTATCTCAAAAGGACTTTCCTGAAAATCTTCCAGAGTCTGTTGTTGTTCAATATCGTTTTATTACGAGATGGGAGGCTTTTTGTTCTATTCATTTTCCAGCATCCGATGAGATGTATACTCATGCTGTTAGGAGATTGAAGTTTGAAGAATTATTTTTTGCTCAATTGCGATTGAGTATGCTAAGAAGTACCCGCCATCGATTTAGTAAAGGTTGGGTCTTTGATAAAGTAGGAACACTTTTTAATACATTTTATAATCAATACTTACCTTTTCAATTAACCAATGCTCAAAAAAGAGTGTTAAAGGAAATCAGAAAAGATACTGGTACAGGAAAGCAGATGAATAGACTCCTTCAAGGAGATGTAGGCAGTGGTAAAACTATTGTTGCCTTACTAAGTATGTTGCTTGCCGCCGATAATGGTTTTCAGAGTGTGATCATGGCTCCTACCGAAATTTTAGCACAACAACATTTCATTGGTATTTTTGAATTGCTAAAAGAATTACCTATTTCGGTTAGGCTACTAACTGGATCTACCATTACCAAACAAAGAAAAGAAATTTTAAGTGCATGCGAGCAGGGGACTTTATCAATATTAATTGGAACGCATGCTGTGATAGAAGATAAAGTATTGTTTAAAAATCTTGGATTTGCAGTGATTGATGAGCAGCATAAATTTGGTGTAGCTCAAAGAGCAAAGTTGTGGAAAAAAAATACACTCCCTCCACATGTCTTGGTAATGACGGCTACGCCTATCCCAAGAACCTTGGCCTTAACTGCCTACGGCGATCTTGATTATAGTGTAATTGATGAATTGCCTCCAGGACGAAAGGTAATTGAGACCATTCATCAATTTGAAAACAAACGTCCACAAGTAATGGATTTTATTAAAAAGGAAATTTCAAAAGGTAGACAAGTATATATTGTCTATCCATTAATTGAAGAATCTGCAACCTTGGATTTCGAAAATTTGATGAAAGGTTTTGAGGAGGTCAAATCTTTTTTTCCTGAGCCAAAATATTGGATCAGTATGGTTCATGGAAGACAGAAGGGAGATCAAAAGCAAACGAATATGCAAAGATTTGTTACTGGGGATACCCAAATAATGGTGAGTACTACTGTAATAGAAGTGGGTGTAAACGTACCCAATGCTTCGGTAATGGTGATAGAAAGTGCTGAAAAATTTGGACTTTCGCAATTACATCAGTTAAGAGGAAGGGTAGGAAGGGGTAGTGAAAAAAGTTTTTGCATTTTATTAACAGGTAATAAAATAACCCAGGATGGAAGGGAAAGGCTCAAGATTTTATGTGCTACCAATGATGGGTTTAAGGTAGCTGAAAAAGATCTTGAATTGCGGGGTCCTGGTGATATTGAGGGCACTAGACAAAGTGGGTTATTGAACTTCAAAATTGCAAATATTATCCAAGATAGAGCCATGCTGGAAGTAGCCAAAAATATTGCTACTCAGATAGTTGAAATTGACCCGGATTTAAATTTGGCAGAAAATTTGCATGTGAAGGAGTATCTCCAAATTCAAAACGGCAAAACAGTTTGGAGTAAAATATCCTAATTCAAACGATTCTATGATTAAACTTAGCATTGTTTTATTGGTCATAGTTCAGTAAATTGTAAAAAACTTTTCTTGAAAATTCTTAAATCATATTTCAATTTATTTCTCGGCCTTTTCTTATCTCTGGCCATTGTTTCGCCAGTTATGGCGCAATTGCAGTTCATTGAAAATAAAGGTCAGTGGGATAATAAAGTTAATTTCAAAGCCGATGTAGAGTCGGGAGCTTTCTTTTTAGAGCAAAATGGTTTTACTGTATTGCTTCACAATACGGATGATTTAAAAGCGATGGCTAATTTACTTCATGGTCATTTAACTCCAGTACAATTGGAGCGGGAAAAACACCGAAAAATTGCTACTGTTCCCAAAGGTTCAACATTACGTTCTCATGCCTACAGGGTTCATTTTGAAGGTGCAATGAAAAATGTATCCATATCTCCCGAAAAGTCTTTACCGACTTTTAATAATTATTTTTTGGGAAACGATCCATCAAAGTGGCAAAGTAATTGTAAAATTTATCAAGCGGTTACTTATAAAAATATGTATCCTAATATCGATGTGAGGTATTATACAGATGCTGGGAAATTGAAGTATGACATTATAGTAAGGCCTGGAGGAAATGTGAATAATATTGCATTAAAATACGATGGGGTAGATAAGCTTGAAGTGAGAAATAAAGAATTGGTGATTAGAACTTCTGTAGGTGAAGTAAAAGAACTTTATCCATATAGTTACCAGCTTCAAAAAGGGGAAAGACAAACACTTGATTGTAAGTATTCGGTTACTGGAAATATAGTAAGATTTAAAATAAAAGACTACTTACCCAACGAAACGATTGTAATAGATCCTACATTAATTTTTGCAACCTTTACTGGAAGCTCTAAAGATAATTGGGGATATACGGCTACCCCAGGTCCTGATGGAAGCATGTATGCAGGGGGCATTTCATTTGGAGAAGGTTATCCAGTGTCTGTAGGAGCTTTTGATAGAACTTTTAGTGGAGGTTTAAATGAAGATTCTAATGGACCCTATGACATAGCAATTATAAAATTTTCTCCAGATGGGGTCAATAGAATTTTTGCAACTTATTTGGGAGGGGCTGGAAATGAACAACCCCACAGTATGATTAGCGATGCTCAAGGAAATTTAATTATTGCCGGAAGGTCTAGCTCGACTGATTACCCAAAATTAACTCCTGTAATTGGTCCTGGTGGAGGATATGATATTGTTGTTACAAAATTAAATGCCAATGGTAATTTATTGTTAGGGTCTGTTGCTATTGGTGGCACAGGAGATGATGGCGTAAATATTAGAAAGAAATTTGATTCGCCAGATGGGGCCGAAACCACTCGAAGAAACTATGGTGATGATGCTCGAAGTGAGGTAATAGTGGATCGAAATAATAATATTTATGTTGCCTCTTGTACCAAATCTTCCAACTTCCCCATTGGAGGTTCCAATATTCAAACTGTATTTGGTGGGGGAAAACAAGATGGGGTAATTCTAGCATTTAACTCCAATCTTTCCACAAAAATATTTAGTACTTATTTTGGAGGCAATGGATCGGATGCTTGTTTTGTTTTATCAATCAACCCCCTCACAGGAAATTTATATGTAGCAGGAGGTACTAGCAGTACAGATTTACCAGGTAGTAAAACGAATGTTATTAATGCTACTTTTCAAGGAGGTGATGTGGATGGCTTTGTTACTGCAATAACGCCAGATGGCTCTTCGATAATCAAAACCTCTTATATGGGTACCAATGGCAACGATTTGGTATATGGTATTCAGTTTGATAAGTTTGGTTTTCCTTATGTTACCGGAACCACTTCTGGAAATTGGCCTGTAATCAACGCTGCCTATAGCAACTCAGGTGCAAAACAATTTATAGGTAAGTTGCAACCTGATTTGTCTTCTTATGTTTACTCTACTATTTTTGGAACTAATTCCCCTATACCCAATTTATCTATTACAGCTTTTTTAGTTGATCGATGTCAGAATGTATATGTATCAGGGTGGGGTGGAAAATTCAATAATGATAGAGGGTATCCAAATGCTGGAACCCTTGGCATGCCAATTACAGCAGATGCAATTTCACCGAAGACTACCGATGGAAATGATTTTTACTTTTTTGTTCTGGAAAAAAATGCAGTCAGTCAATTATTCGGAAGTTTTTTTGGACAAAAAGGAGGCTTTGATGATCACGTAGATGGTGGTACAAGTCGCTTTGATGCTAATGGAATAATATATCAGGCCATTTGCGCTAATTGTAGTGGAAAAAATGACCCATCGGTTGTATTTCCTACTACATCCGGGGTATGGGCTACTAGAAATGGTTCTGATAACTGCAATGAAGCGGCCGTAAAAATCGAAATGAATTTTGGTGGAGTGGGAGCAAGTATTAAAACTACTATTAATGGAATAATTGATACCATTGGTTGTGTTCCAATTACAGTTAAGTTTTCTGATACGCTTGCAAAGGGTAAAATGTATATCTGGGATTATGGAGATGCTTCTAATCCGAAAAAAGATACCACCTATGCACCTAATAATTTTTCTTCCCATGTTTATACCTCCGTTGGAATCTATCAAACTCGGGTTATATCAATTGATTCTGCAACCTGCAATTTATCAGATACCGCCACTAGTACTGTAAGGGTAGGTAATAATCTAATCAAACCAGATTTTATTGCAACTAAAAATGGTGGTTGCCAAAGCTTGACCTTTTTGTTTCAAAATACGAGCACCGCATTATTGCCATCTTATACCAACAATTCTTTTTTATGGGATTTTGGAGACAATACCCCTCCACAGCGGGCAGGAATAGCGGATGTGTTTCATACCTATGCTGCATCGGGAACCTATATTGTAAAGTTATTGACCGATGATAAGAGTTTTTGTAATGCACCAACTTCCATTTCTAATACCGTTCGCTTGGTCGATACTGTGAAGGCTCGTTTCCAATCACCCGATAAAGGTTGCATTCCTTATTTAGCCCGATTTAACAACACATCTTTGGGTGGTATAAATTTTCTTTGGAATTTTGGTGATGGCTCCACTTCTACAGATGTAAATCCAACTCATCTTTATGCAGCAACTGGAACCTACACTGTAACACTAACCGCTACTGACTTGTCTACTTGTAATCAATCAGATAAGTTTACTACAACGATCACAGTTTATAATATTCCTGTAGCTGGTTTTAGTTTTTCTCCCAATCCTACCAAACCAAATAGAATAGTAGATTTTAAAAATCTATCAAGTGGAGCAACTAGTTATTTGTGGATATTTGGAGATGGCCAAACATCAACGCTTGAAAATCCTTCTCATTTATTTAATGCTACCGGAACTTATAAAACTTGTTTGGTAGCCATCAACGAAGCGGGTTGTTCAGATACTACTTGTCTTGACATTGCTGTAATTGTTTTACCAGTATTGGATGTACCCAACGCATTTACTCCTGATAAATTTGGACCTAACAGTGTAATAAAAGTAGTAGGATATGGAATTGCAAAAATGGAGTGGAAAATATACAATCGTTGGGGTCAAAATGTGTTCTCTTCCACTAGTCAGTCAGTTGGTTGGGATGGAACATTCAAAGGGGTTGGTCAACCCATGGATGTATACACTTACACATTAGATATCGAATTTTCAGATAGAAAGAAATTAAGAAAAACGGGTGATATATCTTTACTTCGTTAACTTTATTTATTATGGCAAAAGAATTTTAAAATGAAAAAAAGCATAAAAATATTATCCCTATTGTTGGTTTACTGCCATCTTTTGGGTAATACTTATGCCCAAGATCTTCATTTTTCTCAATTTTTTAATTCTGTGCTTACTACCAATCCTGCCAATACAGGATTTATACCTGATGCGGATTATAGATTAGGAGCTCAATATCGCAATCAATATTCCTCCCTAATGGCAGCACCTTATAAAACGATTAGTATTTTTGCAGATGCCCAATTATTGCGCAATCAAATCGAAAATGGCTGGCTCGGGATTGGAGGAGTTATTTTGAGTGATGTTGCGGGAACTGGTGGATTGAAGTCAAACAAAGTTTATGGATCCTTGGCTTACCATCAACAATTGGCAAACAGTAGTTTATTGAGTGCAGGCTTTAATATAGGTTGGGCCAATAAGCGCATTGACGCTTCTAAACTTAGTTTTCCTGACCAGTTTGATGGAAAATTTTTTGATAATACATTACCCTCTTCAGTAATTCTTACCAACAGTACCGTTAATTATTTTGATGTGCAGGCAGGTTTAAATTACGCCTATTTTCCTACAGAAGAAGTTTACATCAATGGAGGATATTCCATTCACCATATCAATCGACCTCAAGAAACTTTTTTTTCTGGACCAGTCGATAGTAGTAGGGTTCGTGTAAGACATATTGGATTTCTCAATGCCTTGCTTAAGATTTCGGATAGGCTAATCATTAATCCAAATATGTATTACACCAATCAATCAAAGTCTAGTGAACTCTTACTGGGTATGAATGCTAATTACAATCTATCTGAATCAGGGGATAAGCAATTTATCATTGGACTATATTATCGTGCAGGGGATTCCGTGATACCGATGGTTGGTTTTGAATTAAATAATATTCGATTTACTTTCAGCTATGATGCCACTACTTCTTCATTAAATACTTTTAATAACATGAGGGGGGCGAATGAATTTAGTGTGATCAAAAAGGGTTTTTATAACGAGAGTAATAGTTCAACGCATCAGGTTTTTTGTCCTAAATTTTAATTTAATATCTATTTAAAGCAAATGAGAAAATTATTTTTAGTAATAAGTCTGTATTGTTTTGTTGTTACAACAAAAGCACAAGATGAAAATTCAGTAGGTTTTAAAAAGTCTAATTTATTTACCGGAGGAAATGTTACCGCGTCTTTTTATACCGGTGGAACCGTGTTGGGCGTTAGTCCTCATTTTGGATATAGCGTCACTCCATGGCTAGATGCAGCGGTAAGTTTGAATTTTATTTATACTGGTCAGACCGATCTTTATAATAATAAGCTGCGACAAACGAATCTAGGGCCTGGAGCATTTGTTCGTCTCTTTCCTATTAATTTTTTGTTTACTCAATTTCAGTACGAACATAATTTTCAATCAATAAAAGTAATTCCTTCCGGTTCTAGCTCCTATAAATTTAAAGAGGATGTAAATAGCTTATTGGTAGGAGCGGGTTACAGTAGTAGCAGGCAGAAAGGATCTAATTCTTATTATTATATATCCGTAATGTTTGATGCACTTCAATTAAAAGGTTCTCCTTATGTAGACTCCTACGGAAGATTTATACCCGTGATACGTGCGGGGTTTAATATTGCGTTATTTAGATAAAATGTATTAAGGCTATTGGGTCGATCCTTAAAAAGTTCTAAGCGGATAATACGTAAAGCTTTTTGATCAAAGTGATTCTATAAATAACTGCTAGATAATCATTCCAATGATTAATAACTTTACAATTCTTCTTTTTTTAGTA
>CAMBTV010000133.1 GCA_945870835.1 Chitinophaga pinensis | reverse complement strand
ATACTTTTGATCAAAATGAATCCACTAAGAACTACCAGATAATCAATCAAATGTTTAAAAACCTTGCAATTCGGTTTACTTGATTGTAAATAAAGTAAACTATAGATGCCGGAAATTCCATCTTGGATAGAGTTATTTTTCTTTTTTGCCTTGATGCAAAAAAGAAACAAAAAAAAATCAAGGCTGCGAAAAAAAAGCTAAAAATTGATTGAATAGCTAAAATGAAATTAGTTCCAACATTTTAATATGGCTCAACTTTGGTGCGACTTACGAGCTAAGTAAATGACAGAGCTGTGGTAACATGATTTCATTTTTTAACGCTATCCAATCAATTTTCTTAACGCATTTTTTTCGAGGCCGAAATACGGAAGTAAAATTTGTTTTATTTTCTAGCAATTATATTCGGGGGCGTTTAAACAATTAATATCTAAAATTGATTAAGCTGAGTTTTTGAGGGTCGACTAAATAGGTTAGATAAAAATATTGAAAAACAATCCATTCAATTTTTTATTCGTTGGTACGTTCTTTCCAATCTTTTTCTTTCTCATCTCCGCTAGCAAGTGTTGCGGCGGTTAAAAAAATGACAATTATCTGTGCGATGAGTGCATAATGTCCATTGTCTTCAAAAACTCTTAGCGCATCACTTTTTACATGCAAAAAAATAGCGGTCGATAAAAATAAAGTGACGAGCCCGATAGCACAACCCATTGATAACAGTATTCTAGCGATTATTCTCGATGCTTTGCTTTTACACAATTTAATTTTATTGTACAAATAATAGTAGGCAGCGAAAAACAGGAAATAAGGAATTGCAATAATTACATATTGAAAAAACAGGTCGAATCCCGGAATATAAAATACAGTAATGGAGAATAGTCTGAATAAAAAAAAGATGAGAGCAATTAAAAGAATAAATCCAATAAAGCTTCCTATGATCAACAACATCAACCGGGAATATTTCTGAAAATTGTCCATGAGGCAAAGGTAATTCAATCAGATCACTCACCCCTTGTGTTTTAGAAAAACTGTTCAAGAGAATTAATTAAAGGGCAAAAAAATCCCACTGCTTTCGCAATGGGATTGTATTCATTTACTGTGAAAAATGATTAAGCAGTTGGTTCAGCATCGTCTGCTTTATCAGAACCTGCATTGTCCATTTTTGCTTTCAAGCCAGCTAAAACACCTAGGTCACCTAAGGTTGATTTTTCTACTTTGCTTTGTAGATTTTTAACAGCCTTTTTGGTAACGTCAGCTTCTACTTTCTTTTCTTTGATCACCGCTTGTTTTTCTTCTTCGATTACTTGTTCCCATAAACGAGTATGGCTAAGTACGATGCGCTTATCATTACGGTCAAATTCAATTACCATAAACTTAGCAATTTCATCGGCACCAATACTCTTACCATCTTCTTTTGCAAGGTGACGGTTAGGGGCAAATCCTTCTAATCCATAAGGCAATTGAATCACTGCACCTTTATCATCTTTTTTGCTAACAGTTCCCTCATGTATACTTCCTATAGGGAAACTAGCCTCTAGTGAATTCCATGGATCTTCTTCAATTTGCTTATGACCTAACTGAAGTTTGCGTCCTTCTTTATCGATGTTCATAATGATTACATCAATTGACTCGCCTACTTTAGTATATTCGTTAGGGTTATTGAAGCGCTTCAACCAGCTTAAATCACTGATATGAATCATTCCACCTATACCAGTTGCTAATTCAACAAATACACCGTAAGGGGTAATGTTTTTAACGGTACCAGCATGTTTGCTACTTTCAGGGAATTTAACATCAATTTCACTCCATGGGTCATTTGCCATTTGCTTGATAGAAAGACTCATCTTGCGAGTGTCTTTGTCTAAGGTTACAATTTTGGCTTCGTACTCATCATTTAATTTGAAGAATTCTTTTGCATTGATAGGAGTGTTAGCCCAAGTAATTTCACTTACATGCACCAAACCTTCTACACCAGGCATAATTTCTAGGAAAGCACCGTAATCTTCGATGTTCACTACTTTACCTTTCACTACTTCACCTTCTTTGATGGTTTCGCTTAGGGTATCCCAAGGATGAGGAGTTAATTGTTTAAGACCAAGACTGATACGTTTTTTATCATCATCAAAATCTAGAACAACCACATTTAATTTCTGATCCATCTTCAACACTTCTGTTGGATGGTTGATTCGTCCCCATGAAATATCAGTTATGTATAACAAGCCGTCTAGGCCGCCCAAGTCAAGAAACGCACCGAAGTCGGTAATGTTTTTGATGGTTCCTTCCAATACTTGTCCTTTTTCCAATTTACCGATGATCTCAGCACGTTGTGCTTCGATATCACTTTCAATAAGCGCTTTATGAGATACAACGGCATTCTTAATGGTTTCATTAATTTTAACCACTTTAAATTCCATTGTTTTACCTACAAACTGATCGTAATCCGTAACTGGTTTAACGTCGATTTGGCTACCTGGTAAGAATGTTTCCATACCAAATACATCCACGATAAGACCACCTTTGGTTTTGCTTGTAACAATACCGGTAACGATTTCACCAGTTTTGTGCAATTCCATAATTCTTTCCCAAGCTCTGCTAGTGCGGGCTTGTTTGCGACTAAGATTAAGATTTCCGTCTCTGTCTTCTTTTTCTACCACCATTACTTCAATAACGTCACCTACTTTTAATCCGCCTGGAATATCTCTGAATTCATTCAAAGAAATCAGACCGTCACTTTTAAAACCGATGTTTACAACCGCATCTGTTTTAGTGATTGCCTCAATAGTAGCTTGAATCATTTCACCATCGTTGATCTGCTTGAACGTGTTGTCATAGACAGTGTCATACTTGGCTTTTTCTTCTTTGTTGTAACTTGAAACGTTGCGTTTGTCAACACTCCAATCAAAGTCGTCGTGAGCAGTTACTACTCTTTCAACGTAGGTAGCTTTTTCAGCTACCAGCGCTTCTACAGGCACATTTGTTACCGCAGCAGTTTCAGCACCTTCGTTGGTAGCTGACCCTTCCTGTGCATCTGCGTTTAGTTGTTTAAAATTGTTAAATGACATAATATAAATCCCGGTTTTTTAACGGGAGTGCAAAGGTAAGAATTTTCAGTGTCAAAAATGCTTAAAACCGCTATTTTATTGACTTTAGGAAGTTTTTAGCAGAAGAGAGTAGAGAAGCTTATTAATTTTATGTTGGACTTGGGTAGCGAATTGTTTATTTTGATAAAATTAATAATTGCTTTTTTAAAAAAAGTACTTAAATTGGTACTTAAATGAGATTTTATGGAAGTTGTAAATTATACCGAATTCAGAAAAAACCTTACCAAGAGTTTGAATAAAGTGAATGATGACGCTGAAATAGTGGTGGTTTCGAGGAGTAAAGGAAAAAATGTGGTGGTAATGGCCTTAGAAGAGTACAATGCTATTCAAGAAACATTGCATGTTGTTAAATCAGTAAGCAATCGAAATCGACTGGATAAAGCGATTGAAGAAATGGATAAGGGGCAGTTCGAAATTCATTCATTAATTGAGTAAGCAAAATGGAATTAGTTTGGCAAACCAATGCCTGGGAAGATTATTGTTATTGGCAAAAGCAAGATAAAAAAATCCTTGAAAGAGTGAATGAATTAATTAAAGACTGTTTGCGCTCACCTTTTAAGGGTATCGGGAAGCCTGAGCCATTGAAAGGTAATTATGCAGGCTGTTGGAGTAGGAGAATAACACAGGAACACCGATTGATATATAAGATTAACGAGCGGCGGCTTCATATTTTACAATGCCGGTATCACTATGATTAAATTAATTTTTAGGGACGTTGATAATACCATTATTATTAAGGTATATAAAATTCAAAGACCAATGATTGGTAACTATTTATAAAAGAAAGTTCAAATTAACTTACAATTCTATCCCTATTTTTTTCATCAATATAGAGGCATTGATTGAATGGCAGATGCCTGCTTTTAGAGAATAGTCAAAATACAATTCCTCCTTATTTACCTGCGCATCAAAATGATAATTTAAAATATTGTCTGGAAAATCATCTTCTATTTTTGCTAGTTCTACATCATGGGTGGCGATAATTGCAGCAGCTTTTTGTTTAATCAATTGTTTGGTCAACGCCACTGATCCGGTATGACGATCTAGAGAATTAGTACCTCTTAAAATTTCATCCAATAAAATAAATATCGGCTCTTGAGCATTTACTTTTTCAATAACCGTTTTTAGTTTTTTTAATTCTGCATAAAAGGTGGAGGTGTTTTCTTCTAGATTGTCAGCAATGCGCATGCTCGTGATTAGTTGAACAGGAGATAAGGATAAACTCTTTGCGCAAACTACTGAGCCCGCCATAGCTAATACCACATTGATTCCTACGCTTCTCAGATAGGTGCTTTTACCAGCCATATTACTTCCAGTAATCAGCATTAGTTTACCTGACTCGCTGATGGTAATCGAGTTGTTTACTCTTTTACTTTTATTAATAAGCGGATGACCTATTTCAATTCCATTGATAGAAAAATGTTCTTTTCTTAGCTCTGGAAAATACCAGTCAGGATGATTGAAATGCAAGTTGGATAAACTACTGATGGCTTCTAGTTCACCCAAGGTATCAAACCATGCTGAAATATTTTGTTGGTTTCTTTTTTTCCATTTTTCCAATGCGATTACTTGTTGTAAATCCCACTGGACAAAGATGGTTAGGGGAATGAATATGACAGGATTGAGGCGGTAGTCCATTCTTGCCAAAATCTTTTCGAGTTGTTTTAATTCTTCAGATGCTTTCCCTTTTTGTATAGAATAAGAGTGCTTTAATTTCTGCAATAACTCGGACTGAAAATCAGTGTTTTCAACTAGTTGAATACTATCGGCCAGTACAGATAATTCAGCGGACATTTTTGAGAGCTGATGGTGAAGAGGGATTGCTTTTTTGCTGATGAAGTAGGCTAGTACTGCAGAAAATAATAAAAAATAATTCCTAGTAGGGTTAGACAGAATATCAAAATAGTTAAGTCCAATAGTCGACACCATCAATAGTGGAATGAGTATTTGAAGAATTAGCCAAAAGGGTTGCTGGATGAAAATTGTTTTTTCGTCTATCCATTCCTGCAAGCGTTTTTTTGTAGAGAGATAAATTTTTTTTTCTTTTCCCAGCGCCTGAAGTTCTTGCCTCCAGGGCGTTTTGGAAGACAATTCTTTAATGGCTTGCTGACGCTGTAAAACAATGATCTCTTTTGCCGGAGCTAATAGCCAGCTAGCAAGGGTTTGACTACCCATTTCAGAAGCGGTTCTATTGATGTATTGAAAAAGGGATGCTTTGCCAAAAAGATCTAAATCATTGGCATAGTCGTGAGCGTGTGGTTGGTGAATAGCGCCGTCCTCAAAATGAGTGCTGTTACCTGATAAAGCAGTTAGCTCATCAATATTGATTTGTATTAATTGTTGGGTATGGGAAATTATTTTTTTATTATCTGTATCCGCATAAATTAACCTTACAAAAATGACAGTTAGTAAAATGACTGCCACAATAAATATCAATCCTATTTGAAATAAAAAATACCCTGCGATAAAAATACCGAGCATTACTATGAATCTTGCCAAGCCTAGTTGATTTTTTTTCTTGAGCAGTGTATGAAGGTTGGCTGATAAAAGTTCTTTTCTATTCAAGTAATATTGTTCGGGCAACATAAATATATTTTGTTAAAATTAGATCTACAAATGTACAGCACAAGAGTTTTAAAAGCCAAACTAAATAGTTTACGTAAATTTGCAGGATAGCTGATAGAATATAATCAATCAGTAGTTACGGGGCTGACCGGTTTTGACAGCATAGATCTTTGTAAGTGTAAGCATGTAGTGCGTTGGATAATTAGCACTTTAATCTGAATATTCAAAACTTCAAATGGCAATACTCAGTATGCCATGGCTGCTTAGTCGATAGACTAGCACCCATTAGGGCCGTTGAACGGGTTGTTCTGTTACCAAGTTCTTCCGCCGACTCAAAAAGAAAATGGAATGCTGTTCCGTTACGAAGTATTCGGAACTTAAGATCATTCTTCTAAGGTTATGGTTGGTTTGTGTTGCCCCGGCCATTTCCCTACAATTAATGCAGCAATAAACATGTAGAAAGCTTACGGCGAATGTGTTTGGACCAGGGTTCGACTCCCTGCAGCTCCACGATTTATTAATGCAAATAATTGTTTATCAATTGTTTGCATTTTTTATTAGAGGCAGGCTTGGAGAGGATTTTAAGGTTAAAATGTTAACTACTAAAAAAATGTTGGAAATGATTTCATAAGATTTGGTCAGTAAATAGTTTTTAGCTTATTTGTATTTTAAACCAAAAATGATTTTTTTGATTTTGTTTAAATATTAAATTGGTACTTTTAAAATAAAGTTGCTAATTATTTCGTTGTTAAAAGAAATTTGCCCATTTTTCCCAATTCCCAATTCATGAAAAAGAAAAAAGTACTGATCAGCATTTTTCTGCTTTTATCAACAATATTGGTTGCTCAATCCAATAAAAATACCTCTCCACTAAATTCTTGTGGCGCTGATAATCTTATTCAAATTTTAAGAAAAAATCCGCTCTTTACAGCGAATGAAGAAAAACTGAATGCACAAATTCGCTTGTATAATTCATCCATACAATCTGCAAGAGCCAGTAAGGGTAGTCCTTCGAAAGTTAAAAGAACAGGCAAAGATAAAATCACATCCGTTTCTCCTATCACGGGAATTATTTCTATCCCTGTGGTTGTCCATATTATTAATTCAAATCCTGAGTCTGTAACCAACCAAATGGTAATAGATGGCATCAAAGAGTTAAATGATGCTTTTGCACACTTAGGTACTTATTCTTTAGACATGCTAGGAGTCAATACAGGGATTCAATTTTGTTTAGCAAATACTGCACCCGATGGATCTTTAACCAATGGGATTGATCGAGTGAATTCTTACTATGAAAATATAGATGTTGATTTGGAATCGGGGGCGTTGGCTGCTCTGACTCAATGGGATCCTAAGTTTTATGCAAATATATGGTTGGTCTCTTCGATTAAAGGAGAAATACCACCTACAGTTTTTGAATGTGGAAGTTGGCAAAGAGTTGGTTTTGGTGGTTACGCTTCGGCTGGTGGTGGATTAGTGGTTAGTAGTTTAAACGGCCCCTTAGTAGCTCATGAGATGGGACACTACTTATCTTTATTACATACTTTTCAAGGACAGAATTGTGCTAATGCAGATTGTACCCTTGATGGCGATTTAGTATGTGACACTCCTCCTGATCGAAGTACCAAATCTTCACCCTGTAATAGTCCAGAAAACTCTTGTAATACCGATACTGTTTCTGGACCTTTTACTAAAGACATGCCTGATAATATTTCCAATTTCATGGATTATGGTAGTCCTTGTCCAACGGTTTTTACACAAGGCCAATCAGATAGAATGCATGCATTTCTTACTGTATTTAGTGGAGGAAGCTTGTTAAATAGTGATCGATGTAATACGCCCTGCAGCGGAGCTATAATGGCAAAGTTTAATTGGTATTCAAATTCACATCCTGTAGTGGGGGACATAGTAAATTTCAACAATACCTCCACGGGTGCTTCTAGCTATGAGTGGTATATAAATGGAGTGTTGACTGCTACAACGCAGGCGTTTAGTTATCAAGTTACTACTACTGCAACCTATGTAATTAAATTGCTCGCTTTTAATGCCTCGCGCACATGTGTTTCTTCTTATACAGGCAATGTGATGGCTGATTGTGGAGTGTTAGCAAGGTTTTCCCCTGATAAAAGAATGATCGCTTCTGCTAGTGTTGTTTATAAAGATCCAGTACTTTTTCAAAATACTTCTTATGGGGCAACCAATTACCAATGGTTTGTATCCGATAATACGGGAGCTAATTTTTCAAACGCGGGTGCAACAAAAGATCTATTATATAATTTTCTGCTGCCAGGAATTTATAAAATAAAACTTACTGCTTCCAAAGGTGCTTGTGTCTCTAATTCTGGTACTTATACCTTAACCGTACT
>CAMBTV010000132.1 GCA_945870835.1 Chitinophaga pinensis | reverse complement strand
GTTAGAATCAATCACTACCAAATTTGCATTGGGAAGATGACGGTTTAAAAATTGCTGCTCTGCAATTGGACAAAGAATATCGCTGTTGATACCAATGAGGAGGGTCTTTTGAATAATATCTTTTAAAATTAATGCAGTATTTCCACCTCTACCTCTTCCAATGTGATGACTGTCCATGCTCTTAGAAAGTAACCAATAACTCATCGCATTAAAGCGCTGTACTAATTTGTCACCCTGGTATTGAATATAGGAGGAGGCTTTGTAGTGATCTAGTTTATCTGAATCTGGATCTTTTTGTCGAGCTACCATAATATTATAGTTCCGATAGGTTAGCATACCAATGGCTCTGGCAGCTTTCAATCCATTGGCACCAGCTTCAGCTAGTGGAGACTGCCAACTTTGATCTGCTTCAATTGCTAATCTTTGGGCTGTGTGTATCGCTATTCCCCAGGCACTTTCAGTAGCAGAGGTGGCCAATAAAAATAACTGTCCAATTCTATCATTTTCCATAATACACCATTCCATCGCTTGGTAGCCACCCATACTTCCACCCATTAATAAAAATATTTTTTCAATTCCAAGGTGCTCACGTAAAAGGATATGCGCTTTTACCATATCGCGGATGGTAACTAGTGGAAAGCTACTGTAATAGGGAGCTTCTGTAATTGGGTTAATGCTGAGTGGACCAGTACTGCCATAACAAGAACCTAGGATGTTGGCACAAACTATAAAATACTTTTCGGTGTCAATAACTTTACCTGATCCAATTAATCCGGCCCACCATTCTGCAGCTTCTGAATTGGCTGTGAGGGCATGGCAAACCCAAACAACGTTGCTTTTATCAGCATTCATTGTCCCATAAGTGCTGTAAGCAATAGTTATTGAAGGCAGTGAATCTCCGCCTTCCAAAGCAATTTTATGAGGGTAATTAAAATAGTTCATTTAGTAACAATACGAGTAAAAATGCAAAGTAAAGGCTTGCAGCATTTATATTTGTAAAAATATTGAGAAATGATCAAAATAAATTTAAAAAGGGTAGCAGGGGATTTCGGTTTTGAGGCCATCGACGCTAGCGGTCACGTATTAAAAATGGATACCAGTACCGAAAGTGGCGGGGTAGATTTTGGTATTCGCCCTATGCAGGTATTGTTAATGGGTATGGGAGGTTGTAGCGGTATTGACATTGTAATGATCCTTCAAAAGCAACGCCAGACAATCGTTGATTTTTCAATGCACATTGAAGGGGAAAGAGAAGTGGATAAAGAGCCCTCCCTTTGGCAAAATGTTAAGCTTGTATTTGAGCTTACTGGCGATATAGATTTTGATAAAGCCCAGCGAGCCTGCGATCTATCAATGAATAAGTACTGCTCTGTTGCTGAAACGCTGCGAAAAAGTGGAACGAACCTTAGCTGGGAAGTAAGAGTAACTAAAACTATTGCCCCTTAAAAGAGCTGATGAGTTAAGATTGTTTAAATTTGTTAAATTTAATTTTACACTTCGACAAAAACAATTTTGATATTATAATTTGAATTACGTTTATGAATTTGAGTAAAATATCATTTCTCAAATTTTGAAACTAAATTGCAATGAGTTCTTTTTTAATGAAAGCTTTGTTGATAATTTTCTTTTATTGAAAATAAAAAGTAAAGCAATTTTTTAACTCTCTATTCTTATTTTCCTCTTTTAGGATTAGTAGGATTGGAGTAGAAATTTCAACTATGAACCCAATTACACAAGCTATTCGTATACAAACTGATCGAACCAATGAAATGGAACATTCCACTCCCTTGTTTCTTTCAAGTAGTTTTTGTTTTGATAATGCAGAAGATATGCGCGCAGCTTTTGCTGATGAGAGTGATGATAATATTTATAGTCGCTTTAGCAATCCCAGTGTAAAAGAATTTACTGATAAAATGGTGGCTCTTGAAGGTGCAGAGGCTGGATGTTCCACCTCATCAGGAATGAGTGCAGTTTCTGCTTCATTTTTGGCATTACTAAAAAAAGGCGATCACCTTCTATCTTGTAATTCAATATTTGGAAGCACTCATATTTTGATAAAAAAATATCTCCCTAATTATGGTATCGAATATAGTTATGTGAGTGCTGAACAACCTGATCAATGGGAGGCTGCCATCCGTCCTAATACCAAGATGATTTATGTTGAAACACCTACCAATCCTGGTTTGGCAGTTATTGATTTAGAAAAGTTGAGTACACTAGCTAAAAAACACAATCTTATTTTAAATGTTGACAATTGTTTTGCTACACCTGTTTGCCAACGTCCGATTGATTTTGGAGCTCATCTGGTGATACATTCAGCTACAAAGTGGATTGATGGTCAGGGTCGCGTTTTGGGTGGAGTGGTAGTTGGTAAAAAGGAATTGATAGATGAAATTTTTGCTTTTTGTAGAAGTACTGGTCCTGCTATGTCGCCCTTTAATGCTTGGGTATTGAGTAAGAGTCTTGAAACACTCGATGTTCGAATGGAAAGGCATGCTAAAAATGCTTTACACATTGCTACCATTTTGGAAAATCACCCTAAAATTAGTTTCTTGAAATATCCCTTTCTTCCAAGCCATCCGCAATATGAAATTGCCATTAAACAAATGCAAAATGGTGGAGGAATAGTTTGTTTCAATCTTGCAGGTGGATTGGAAAGTGGTCAAACTTTTATAAATAGTCTTCAAATGCTTTCCATTACCGCTAATCTTGGTGATACCCGAAGTATAGCCTCTCATCCTGCAAGTACTACTCATTCTAAATTAACGGAAGAGGAGCGCTTGGCTACTAATATCACCCCAGGCCTTATTCGCATTTCTGTTGGTTTGGAACATGTAGATGATATCCTAGCAGATATCTTACAGGCATTGGACAAATGTTAATAGTCAACTAAACAGTTCTATTTGAGTGCGTTAAATTTGTTGAACTATCTAATGTAACACATCCTCTGACAATGAAATATTGAGCTAAACAATAGGTTAGCATAATTCCCACACCAGCCATGGAAAAGGTTTGATAAAATTTATTGATTGCCAATAAGGAATCGGATAGTACAAAAAATATCGCCCCTACAACGAAGAATTTATTGGCTGGAGGATTTGTTTTGTAAAAAATATGTAAACTACACAATAGCATACTAGAGATAACAGTTGCGTATAGAGCGACCGGTATTTTTAATTCACCTAGATGGGGAAGTAATAAAATTACTAAACCTACACCGTAGCCAATGATTAATATAAACCAAATAGGTTGTTTTTTTAATAAAGAAGGTGCTTGTTTTTTGATTGATAAAAAATAAGAAATATATAATAAATGGGTAGTTAAAAAACTAGCCAAGCCAGCTATAAAATAAAATGAGCCAGGTATATCCATCAATAAAAAAATATCGCCCCACCAAGAGAAAAATATGCCAATTAGCACTAATTTTTTTGTGCCTGTTAATCCTGAATTGTAAAGAAAAGCTGCCAATACTGGCATCAGTAATGATTTAGCAAGGGTATGCAAAATTGGAAAACCTTCTTGTACAGCAATTAAATCTAATAATGTAATTAGGCCGAAAAATAGTGTATATTTTTTTATTGAAGATGATTTCATAAATACCCTTGACAATCTGTTGCAAATAGATATTGGATGTAACTAAAATTTTACATAAGGTTTACCACCAAAAAATTCTTTTAATGAATCTTTTGCTCTTAGTGTGTCTGATAAAGGGGTTTTAAAAGGTATGGCTAATTCATAATTTGATGAATCTAATTTTATTATAATAAGCTTATGTCCGTAGGAGCTAAGTTTATCATAGGCTGATTTCATTTCTCCAGCGGAAGGGTACTTTTTGAGAATGATCTTAAAACTAAAGCTGTCTTTACTTTTAGAATTTTTATTAGCAATATTAGCAGAGTCAATTGATTTTAGTTTCATAGAATCTGCAAGAGCATTTTTTTCAGAGCTTTCTGATTGAAACTCTGACGTATTTTCTTGTATTAAATAAAACAAAGCAAATCCAATCAATAACAATAGAACAGCAATCACTAAAAATTGTAAATTCTTTTTGTTGTTATTGACTTTGAATGGAGTTTCAAAAGAGATGCTTTCGTCTCTTTTTTCTCTAAGTTGTTTTGGTATATCATCTATTTTTGGGGTAATAAAATGACCAGCAATAAACTGATAATCTCCTTGTTGCGTTTTTTGAATAGTTCCAACTCCTTCAATAACTAGTGGTTTACCAATATTTAAAAACTGTTTTGCTAATGTAACGTAGGAGTCAAGATCTGAGGAAGCTAGCGGAAACATTTTACCAGTATGTTGAACAATATAATTAACCAATTCTGGATCTTCAGTTGCTTTTAGATTGAATGTAAATTGAAAGGCATTTTCAGGAAGTATGATATCTTTTTCCTTTTCATTTTCTGTCGGTAATGATACGGATGGATCTAAAGTAAAAGTGCCGATACCCTGAAGGGTCACTTTTTTTGAAGTATATAAAAATTGGACTATATAATGTTCTATTTTCACAAAATCAAATTTAGTATTACCAAACCTACTTAATATTACTCAATTTGCAAAACTACTTCCCACTAATTGGTTAACTTTACACTATGATAACTGAAAAAGACAAGGCTTTTTTAAGGTATTGGGAGGAAAACCGGGATTTTGAAAACACCTTCAAGCGTAAACTTTCTGGCGGACTGCCAATGGCTATTTTGTTTGGGTTACCTATCATTTTATTGATTGTGGTAATAAGGATTTTTCTTCCCGATTGGTATATGAAAATTTCATCTACCTCTTCGGGTATGTTTTTTACAGCAGTAGTTGCAATGATTGTAGTAGTATTTTTTTATGCTTATTTCAGGATGCAATATAAGTGGGAAATGAATGAACAATTATATCAAGAATTAAAATCAAAAGAAAACAAATCGATTAACAAAACAAATATTCATTAATACAAAAATCTATGCAAAAATCTTTTTCACTCTTGATAGCGATAACTTTGTTGTTATCAGCTTGTAACAAATCAACGACTCCAGAAAAATGTCCTTTCGTTGCTCCAACCGCGGTAGCGCCTGCAGCAGAAATTGCTAATTTAAAAGCTTGGTTAGATGCCAACTCATTAGAGTATACTCAACATTCAAGCGGTATCTTTTATAAAATAGTAGCCCCAGGGGCTGGAACAGTTCCTGAAGTTTGTTCAAATGTGGGGGTTAAGTACATTGGAAGATTAACTACTTCTACTGAATCATTTGATAAAAATACAACCGGTACTGTATTTGCACTTGGACAATTAATTACAGGCTGGCAGATAGGTATCCCTTTAATTAAAAGTGGCGGGTCTATTACTTTATACATTCCTCCATCATTGGGGTATGGAAGTGCAGGTGCAGGGTCTAGCATTCCACCGAATTCAAATTTAGTATTCTCAATCGAATTATTAAGTGTTCAATAATTTCAATTCTTTAATAAATTCTAATCTAGTTTGAGTAACTAAATTAAAGGGGAGTAAGGAGGTTGAATAAAAAGATGAATTACCACCTAAAAATCTAAATTATCAAAAAGGTTATTAGGCAATAAAGTCTTTAACATGCAAATTCCTGTTATATTTATCAGTGTTGATGTAATCCATCATTGATAAATATAATAGGAATTTTATTTTTAAAAAGAGGCAAGATAAATTACTTAATTGATCCAGTTGAATTGATACTCCAATGGGGCTTTCTGACTTCTTCCAGCTATTTTTCTAAATCTTTCAGGTAATGCCATTAGGTAATCTCTAGCCTTTTCAGCTTTGTCATTGATACCTGTAATGTTGGATATATTCCATTCTTTTACCAGAGATTCTAAAATATCAGTATAGTCCCAGGTAGTATAAACCCCAAGGCGTTGGGCCGCATCACTGAAATGGTCATAGGCTTGTCCAATTTTTTCACCAGATTGGCGAAGGAAATGTGCAGGCATTACAATTTTTTTTCTCATCATATCTTCAAAAGCCAACATCATTTCACTTGGATCAATTTCAAAGATTTTACCTACAAAACTTTTATAAGCTTTTGCATGTCTAGCTTCATCTGCTGCTATCACTCCACATATTTTTGAAAGTTGAGTTGATCCATGTGTTTTAGCAATGGTGGCTGTTCTGCGATGGGAAATATTGGTAGCCATCTCCTGGAAAGAAGTGTAGACAAAATTTCTGTAGGGATCTCTGCCCGTTCCAATATCAAAACCGTCTGCAATTAGATGTTGGGTACTAATTTCCATTTGCTTCATATTGACTCTTCCAGAAAGGTAGATATATTTATTTAGCAAATCTCCATGTCTATTTTCCTCTGCCGTCCACATTCTTATCCATTTACTCCATCCTTGCGGTTCCATTTTGTCAATTCCTTCTACATCGGTAAGCCAACTTTGGTAGGTGGGTAAAGCCTCTTCTGTAATAATATCTCCAACTAAAACGGCTAAGTAATCGTAGGGTAATTCTTTACAAGACTCTTGAAGTTCTTTAATGCTGGCACTGAAATTTTCTGATGAACTATCGGGCAAAAAATCGGTTGGTTGCCAGTTAGTGTCTATATCTTTTAAAAATTCACTTACAATTGCATCCATTTTTTGGCCTAAAAAATTCATTACCTCAATCCTAGTTTTTGATAGATTCATTTTATTTTAATAATTGTAAATAAATATTTGTTCATCAATGCAAATCACAAAAATGGATACAAATATACAACCTTTACTAATTAATCAGATTGCTTTACTGCCAATATATAAAGTGTGCAAATTAGTTTAAGAAATTATTTATACTCCGTATTTCCTTTTGATATCTCTATCTGTCTCTCTTTCTTTGATACTTTCTCTTTTGTCATAAATCTTTTTCCCTTTACCTAAGCCGATCTCCATTTTAAATAAACCTTTTTCTGTAAGAAAAATTTTAAGAGGGATGATAGAATATCCTTTTTCTTTTGTTTTAGCTTCTAGTTTTTGAAGTTCTTTTTTATTGAGTAAAAGCTTCCTTTCTTGCATTGGTTCATGGTTGTTGTAGGTACCAAAGCTGTATTCTGAAATATGTAAGCTTTTCACATACAGTTCACTTTTATCAAAGAAGCAATAACTGTCATTAAAGCTAGCTTTTCCTGCCCTAAGACTCTTGATTTCAGTACCGGCAAGCACCATTCCTGCAATGAATGTTGCTTCAAAAAAATATTCATGATACGCCTTGCGGTTACTGAGTTCCAAACTTTGAAATTTATAACAAAAGTACAATTAATACAACTAGCTTGTCTCGATTTTTAGTGCCTTCAACAATTATTGTCCGTTAGGTATTTAAGCCAATTGTAAATCTAACTTAAACAAAAAAGGCAGTTACCCGATTTGAGCAAACTGCCATTTTAAATTCTTTTTTATTCTTTTATTGCCTAAATAATACAATTACGGAGGCCATTTTTTGTTTCAATTGTTTTCGATGGACTATAAAATCAAGAAATCCATGCTCCAATAAAAACTCACTGCGCTGGAAACCTTCTGGAAGATCTCTTTTAATCGTTTCTTTAATTACCCTTGGGCCTGCAAATCCAATCAGTGCACCAGGTTCTCCACAGATGATATCTCCTAACATTGCAAAAGAAGCAGTGGTTCCACCAAAAGTTGGATCAGTACACAATGATATGTAAGGAATTTTATTATCAGTGAGTTGTGATAATTTACCTGAGGTTTTGGCTAACTGCATTAAAGAAAATGCACTTTCCATCATACGGGCACCGCCACTTTTATTAATGATCATCAATGGAATCCTGTGTTTGATGCAGTAATCACAGGCTCTGGATATTTTTTCACCCATCACACTACCTAAGCTTCCACCAATAAATTCAAAATCCATGCAGGCAACCACTAGGTCATTCGAATCAACTTTTCCATGAGCTACGGTGATGGAGTCGTGAATATCAGTCTTTTCATAAGTTTCTTCTAATCTTTTTTTGTAAGATTTAAGATCTACAAACCCTAAGTGATCTTTTGAAACAATGTTTGCAAATAATTCGATGTATTGATTGTCGTCAAATAAAATTTCAAAATATTCGCCACTTCCAATTCGATGG
>CAMBTV010000131.1 GCA_945870835.1 Chitinophaga pinensis | reverse complement strand
ATATATACCTGTTCAAAAACCTCTTGCGTTATATCATCTGCATCTTCTTCATTTTGTACAATACCAAGGGCTGTATTGTAAACCATATTTTGATATAGATCCATTAAAGTGGTAAACTCCATCTGATCCCCCTCTTGCAACTTTCTAATCAAATCGTTTGGTTGGTTTACCACATTAAATTTATTAAGGATACTAAAAATACCTAAAATTTGTGATTAAAAACCAGGGCCATAACTACGTCCTCCTCCTCTACCATTAAACGAAGGCCTTGCAGCTACACCAAAATTTTTAAGACTGTAGCTAAATGTAAGCAAAAAATATTGTTGCAATACCTGGTTCCTCGAATCTTCAATATAGGCACCTGTAACCGTTCTTATGATGCTCTGATTTTGTTTTAGTAAATCAAACACTGATAATTTTAATTCAGCCGCTTTTTTCTTCCAGAATTTTTTCCCAATGGAAGCATTCCACAACCAATAATTTTGATTCAGACCATCTGTTAATCCGCTGTAAGTTTGATTGGTTACATCATTTTGTAAGACCCAACCTTTTTTGTTCAATAAATTGAGCTGAATACCAGCAACTCCGTTTATATATTTTGTAGTTGAGCTGTTGATAGCATTTATATTGGCAATACTGTAATTGTTATTATATGAAATATTGAAATCTACAAATTGACTAATATTACTAGCTAACACTATCCCATTCGAATAAGTATAATTGTTGGTAGTGGTAGGGTTATAGTTAGCCAATCCTGGTAATCTAGCATAACTGAATCCAGAACTCAGATTAACGGTTGTTTTAATTGCAGTTATAGGCAAGCTATAAGTTAAATAGGTTCTTAAATTTTTATATCCATCCAAATTGACCGCTTTAGTCAATTGCGAACCTCTTTTTATTACAATGTTTTGTTGAATGGTAGAATCTGTTGTTGCAATATAGGTAGCATTTGAAATGAAGTCGCTAGCTGTTTGCACGTACAAATTGGCAAATAAGCTTCTGCTAGTTTTGGAATTGATAAAATTATATCTAAGAGAAAGGAATTGAGTAAATGATTGTTTAAGACTTGGGTTACCACTACTTATTCTCAGGGGATTCGAAAGATTTACTACATCTTGCAATTGACTCACTGTAGGAAATACGGTCGATGCTCTATAGAATAAGCTGACGTTAGTTTTTTGGTTAATTTTTTTCCTCCACATTGCATTGGGCAAAACATTGGAAAACCCTTGATTTACGCTAGAGGCTGTTGGTAAAATCCGATCGCTCTCTAGAGTTGAATGCTGCAAATTTACCCCAAATGAAAGTTGTTCATCACGACTTTTTCCAAGTCTGTAAGTAACACCAGTGTTATTGGTAGTGATGGTATTGGCGAATTTATTTGATAAGCTTGTAGAAAATTTTGAATAGGCAGCACCGTCATACAAAAAGGTTTGTTGATCAGTTTCATTCTTTTGAATCGAGGGAAGATATTCAAATTGCAATTGTCCTTTTTTACCCACGGGCTCTGTGTAGCTTATATTAGCACCAATCGTATTTCCATCGGTTGGGTTTTGGTAAAATTGATTTTGAATAGAGTCGGTGGTAAGGCTATTTTTAAAAAATCTAAATTTAGCATCTGTATAAGTATCTCCATCGTTTTTTGTAAAATTGGTATTCACCCCAAAAGAAATAGAACGGCCTATTTTAGGAAAAGAGTGGCGAAAGCCAAAATAGTTTCTGATATTATATCCTGATCTTTCTACATTTCTATTGGTAAAGGAAGTGTTCAATGAATCATCGGTTCCATAATAATTTTGTGCAGATGAAACGGTAGAAGTATTATTATTTTGGAAATTAATACTAGGAACAATAAAGATTGAATTGGCCGAGTCGATTTTATATTCTACTCTCAAATTTACACGATGATTGTTATTGTTTGTAAGGGACTGGCTGTTTTGTAAACTGTACTGATCTTTTGGATTGAAAAAGGTCTGTGTATTAACCAAGGATTCATTGTTGTTAGCGCTGTTGTTATAAAAATAACTTCCTGTAACGGTTAGTTTTTTTCTATACACATTACTGTAGTTGATACCAAAAGCATTGGTCTGGCTTATACCATTGGCTTGACCAACTATGAAATTATCCGATCCTCCTCCTCCTCTGCTACCTCCGCCGCCTCTTCCTCCCCATCCACCACCACCACCGCCGCTAGTTAATCCTAACAAATCTTGCGAAGCGAAATTTTGCTGATTGATATTATTAAAGTTTCCTACCAAAGAGATTCTTCTATTACCCTTAAATAAACTTATATTACCACCACTACTATACCTTTCATCCGTTCCACCACCTGCAAACACGCGTCCGAATTGACCGTTTTTTATGGTAGATTTAGTTACAATATTTACGGTTTTTATTGAGTTTCCATCATCAAATCCGGTGAGCTGTGCTTGATCGCTTAATTTATCAAATACTTGAATTTTATCTACTACATCGGAAGGCATATTCTTTAAGGCAGCAGAAGCATCATCTCCAAAAAAATCCTTTCCGTCAATAGTAACTTTTCGAACCTGTTCACCTTGAGCAGTAACAGTACCATCTCTAGCCACCGTTATTCCTGGCATTTTCTTGATGAGATCCTCTGTGGTTGCATCTGGATTAACTTTAAATTGACTAGCACTAAATTCGGCGGTGTCACCCTTCATTTTAACTGGGGGTGTTTTTGAAACAATTGTAATACTCTCTAATTCTTTTCCTTGTTTTTTCAAGGAGATTAAAATCAATTCTTTCATTCCTTCTGCAGTAGTAATCTCTTTTCTAAATTTTTCATATCCGATTGAGCTAATTTCAATAATGAAACCACCTTTTACGAAGGTTGGTAGTAGAAATCGACCTCTAGCATCCGTTACGCTGTTCTTTGTTCCAGCTTGAGAACTGTCTTTTTTTGTAAAAACCGAGACCGTAGCGCTTGAAATCGGCAGCTTGTCCTCATCTCTAACTAGGCCACGAATAGAGGGCGTTTGGGCCATCATAGCCAATCCGAAAAACATTGAGAACAGGCTTAATCCTAAAAATCGCATCATAAAAAGTATTTATTTTAACTAATAAGACGCCCAATCGAGAATTAACTGTCGAAATGTTTAATTTATTTTCTGAATAAAGGGGAACTGGGAGGCTAAATATTTCAGAAAATAGGCAATACTCTAGTCTGAGACGGCTTGATATTATATCGGGGCTTATTTACAAGTTGATATTGAGCTATTTCCTACTCTTTTAATTTAAATAAATATACTTAATTAATAATATATTTATAATCATTGGTGTCCGGTAAAAATAGTTAATGTCACTTTGAAAGGCTTGTTGTATCCATATTTTATGGGGAAACAGGTCGGTGACGATTTGAATTATGACATTTCGAAACTTGCTATAAATCACTTTATTTATGAATCAGGGGAAAGAATTTATAGAAAGTATAAAAGGGGTTTAGTTAAATAAAAAAATGGTTAGCGCTAAGAATTTTAAAAAAGGGAGCTAGAAGGATTTCATTTATATCACAAACTATAGCACCCTTAAAATTATTTTTAGTGTATGGTTAAAATTGAATAATGAGAACTAATATTCATTCTGATTTGTAAATTTTAAATTAAAATAAAACCCTCTCTTAGAACTTTGATAAAAAATTCAACATTTCGGTAAGTTCAGGGGAAACAAAGAGACAACTGTCAACCTTAAGTATACTTTCTTCATAGATAGGGCTATTTTCCTGATGAGGACCAAGTTGAATGACTGAACTAACTTGTAGGAGATAGTAACTACTGTCACAAACATCAAAAGCAATGACTACTAAATCAGTGTTGTGAAGTTTTGGATAGCAAATTAAAAAAACTGGAAAGTCTAACAATTGAGTTCCTAAATAATGAAGATTTAAATTGGCTTCAAAAAATCGATAATGTTGTAAAGTATTGGGAAGGGTAACTTCATTCAACATCTTTTGTGCCTCCATAAGTTTCTCCTCCATTTTTTGCAAAGGATTTTGTAAAGCCGAAGCTGAATCAATTGGAAGCCATTGCTGAGAAGCCATTTGCAAGTACTGAAGCGTAGATTTACCAATGGTTAATTTATATTCAAAAGGCCGATAACCTGGAACTACATATCCTGGATAGAAATACTGAAGCTTTTGGGTAAGGCAAAAATCAATTTTGAGGTATATCAAGTATTTACCTAGACTATGTTTTTTATAGGCAGGATGGTAAATACAGGTAATTCCTGCAGCAGCTGTTTTGCCTAGGTCGAAAAAGCCTGCGGCAATCAAGTTATCGCCATCGTAAATATTGACTTCATGTGTGTTGAATATAGAGGGACTGTCATTTCCTATAAGAAGTTCCCCGAGAGAGGTTGAAACTTCAAAAGATATAGCTTGGCGGTACTCCTGAAACAGTTGTTCATGTGCCTCGCTAAACTTTTTAGATTCAGATTTTTTTATTTCTATTCGGAATGCTTTATTTAGCTTTTTAAGTAGTTTAAATTTTTTATCTTCTTTAAATTCAGCCATTGGCACCCTAAGCCAAATAGCGGAATAAAATAAATCATGAAACTGAAGAAAATTGGTTGTAAAAATTGCTTGCCGCATTCTGAACCATCCATTTGCTAAATAGTTGTCCAATTCTTCGGGATCTAATTCTAATGGGTAGTTTATCTGTGCAAACATAAATAATCAGATCATTAGTTTAGGATGGATTCAATAGATTCAGCGATTGCTTTGAGTAAATCGGCATCTAAATTTTTCACGTCAACTTGGTTTGAAGCGGTGACCAATGCTCGATATTTACCATTGTTATCTTGTTCAAAAAAAAATTCTAGCCCATTGATAGTTACTAAAAATTTGTGCGAATACCCAACATTCAATAATCTAGCAGGAAATAAAAGCTCCTGCCCTTTGTATAATACTGGAATTTCAAATGCCTCTTCCATAAATAAAAAAGTTTTCTTCTAAAAAATCTGAGTAATTAAGTCTTTTTTGTTCGCTTTTCATTGCCATTATTGCAAATTACGGAATCTTTGGACTTTATTAATTCTATGCAATTATAGTAAAAAAGAAAGGCTATTCGAATTCATTATTTATCTTTTGAATATTTCATTACCATTAATAATAGATTCATTATCTGTACCAATAGTAATCAAATTTTAATTTACCTAAACAAAATAAATGATCTTAAAGTATATTTTACTCCTAGTAATTAAAAAATTAGTAACCCCTCCACTTGTATTTATCAAAATTAGGTAGTATGTTAGTTGCTGAATCTATTCCCTCGAATTAAACCTCCATAACCTTTTCACTCAATCGATAGCTGAGCTAATTTCATCAACTGCCATGCGAGTAGATGAAGCGGCAGGATAATTATACCTGTTTTTCATCCATTGTATAATATTTTAAGGTATCTATTTTCTAAGTTAAAAGAACCCCCACATGAATAATAATAAATTTAGCTATCAGGTAAATGGGCAGGAAATAAATTTGCCTATAGATTCCGACCATATTGCATTGAAATTTTACGAGCCCTCTCCACGAAGTGCAAGATGTAAGTTTGTAACGGAAAATAAACTGTTGGGTGAATTCTCAACGCGCCTAGAAATTCCAGGTGAAAAATTCACCATTTTTAAATTAACGAATGAGCCAAAAACAAGCCCACAGATGGCAAATACTGCTGTTGCTTTTTTAAATCAATCCGAAGAGATAAAAAAAGTAATTCCCGTATTTAAATCGGGTAATAAAAGAGTTTTAGCCATTGATAAAATTATAATTGGATTTCAACCAGACAATTTTAACTCAGCACCTATTCTTAAAAAATACAATTGTGAAAAGATAGAAGAATCCTACAATGAAATGCTTGTAAGAATTCCAGAGTCTGCAGACATATTTGATTTGATGAGGTTGATTGAAATGGAAAATGAAGTAGCCTATGTAGAGCCTGATTTTATTACTATTGGGTCCAACAACAATCGAAAAATTTCTTACAGCTCTCCTGATTCAGGGCATAAAATAGATGATAAAAAGGATCTAAGTAAACTTCAATATGCTCTGAAACTTACAATGGCGGAGGAAGCTTGGAAAATTCAATTGGGAAATAAAAATATCAAGATTGCAATTTTGGACGAGGGTGTAGAGACGAGTCATCCTGATTTAAAAAGCATTATTGAAAAATCATTTGATGCAACCGATGACGATACTTTTCAGGAACCCAATTCTTGGGATGGGCATGGAACTGCTTGCTGCGGATTGGCTGCAGCCGAACATAAAAAATTTGGTATTAAAGGACTGTCAGGAGGTTGTGCAGTATTTGCGGTTAGACTTGCTTATTCCAATGCCCCTGAGTCGGAATGGATCACTAGCAATTCGATTATTAGAAGAGCCATTGATTGGTCATGGAATAGTGGTGCCGATGTATTAAGTAATAGTTGGGGCGGTGGAGCTCCTTCTAATGCAATTACCAATGCATTTAATCGCGCAAGGGAAAAAGGAAGAAATGGAAAGGGTTGTGTAGTGGTTATTGCAGCAGGAAATGAAGATGCAAAAGTTTCTTATCCTGGCAATTTAAAAGATGTACTTACCGTGTCGGCTAGCAACGAATACGATGAACCAAAAACAAAATTTAGTCAAGATGGAGAGTACTGGTGGGGCTCTTGCTTTGGCGCCGAAGTGGATATAGCGGCTCCTGGTGTTCACAATTTAACTACTGATATGAGTGGCAACAAGGGCTACAATAAAGAGCACAACTATACCGATTTCAATGGCACTTCTTCTTCTACGCCAATTGTTGCGGGAATAGCCGCATTGATGTTATCTGCTAATCCATCGCTTTCAGAAAAAGAAGTAAGAGATATTATCAAACGAACTGCAGACAAAGTAGGTCACGTGCCTTACGTCCAAGGACATAATCATCGAATGGGTTTTGGAAGAGTTAATGCGCTTAATGCAGTTAATGCTGCAATAGGAGTAAATAGCAATTATGGTCAAGCAGAAAAATCAGCTTCATTTGTTAAGCCTACTAAAGAAAAGGCAAATCATTTAATAAGTAGTTCAATGAATATATTTTAATTGATTAATAATTCTTAAAAAAACATAAGCCACTATTCAACCCATAAAAATCTATAAAATAAATTTAAGATGATCTTTTTAGACTTAGCTATACGAAACTCCCAAGAATTTTTTACTTGGAGAAGCTTTTCAACCTTAGCCGGAACTACTGGCATTGTATATATTATTTGTGGGGTTTTTCAATCCGTTTTTAATTTTAGTCCGAGGTGGTTTGCATTGGTTATTTCAATACTCGTTTCTTTTATAGGAATTCAATTTGATTATCAGTTGGCTAGTAATAATATTTTCATTTCATATAGTATCAAATATATCATTGCCTTATTGAATGGCTTTCTAATTTTTGCTACCGCTACTGGGTCTAATCAATTATTTGCCAGCAAGCCGTCAATTACTCATCGCCCTCCCTATCCTCGGCCGCTAAATTTTCAAAATCAACAAAGAACTTTTAATTCTAATTGGTGGCATCATTGAAATATTATTTTAATAAAACAGGAACCAATTTTTAAAATAAAATATGAAGCTTTTATTATTGACCTTTTGTATTGGCACGCTAACTTTTACTGCAAATTGCCAGGACCAAACAATTACCAAACGACTACAATCAATATCTATCAAAGACAATCTTTTTATTCGTAATAAAGAAATGGCTTCGTTTGAATATAAAATTGATCAAGATAGTAATTGGCGAGAATTAAAAAGCGGACAAGTTTTTACTGTAAAAAAAGATTACAATCATTCCATTGGGGCGTATGTAAAATTTTACAATCCTTTGAAATATAATTTGACAAGTAGTTTCAAAAATACGGAGGATCCAATTTATCTTTCTTTGAATCAGTTTGTAAATACAATATTACCATTACTCAAGGACTTCTCCTCATTGGAGTCTGTGATTCAACCATTGTTTCCATTACAAAAAAATCTTTCCTCATTCAATTCGTCTTTATTACTTTACCAGTGGACTTTTGATTTTATTAATCAAGTTGACTATGCTGCAATCAAGGCCGACACTTCATTAGAAAAACAAAAATTATAT
>CAMBTV010000130.1 GCA_945870835.1 Chitinophaga pinensis | reverse complement strand
GGATCCAATTCAGAAACTCCATATCCTTCTGGAACGGGTGGGATATTTTTTAATCCATCATACCAAGTAATATCACAGGCAGGCATATTACGACGTTCTGGAAATTTGAATAAGATGGTAGAAGCCATCGGATAGAAAAAAGGATTGTGACCATCTGCTCTCAACATATTTATTTCAGTTGGTAAACCAAGATCTAAAAATTGATGAGCTGTGTCAATTAGATGAGCACCCCAATCTCCTAAAGCACCCATTCCAAAGTCGTACCAACTTCTCCATTGTCCATTTACAAAATCGTGATTGTATTGATGTGGTTGAGTAACACCTGTCCAGATATCCCAATCAAGTGTTGAAGGAATAGGTTCAGCAGCAGGAAAACTTTTGATGGCAGGATCCCATCCATACCATCTGCGCGAAGAATTCATGTGGGCGGTGATAGCGGTGACGTCTTTTATAATACCTGCTTCTTTCCAAGCTTTAAATTGAAAATAGTTTCCCTCAGAATGTCCTTGGTTTCCCATTTGGGTTGCGAGCTTTGGATACTTTCGTGCTGCCTTCATCATGAGTTCTACTTCATGAAAGGTCCGTGCCATCGGCTTTTCAACAAATACATGTTTTCCTAAACCCAATGACATCATGGTAATAGGAAAATGGGAATGATCGGGTACGCCGATGGTAACCGCTTCAATTTGATTACCCATTTTATCAAACATTTTTCTAAAGTCTTGGAAGCGCGGTACGTCAGGGAATTTTTTTAAAACTTCAAGAGTTTGTGGAGCACCCATGTCTACATCACAGAAAGCAACTAAATTACAAAGGCCTGTATTAAACATGGAAAATACATCTGATCCACCTTGATTACCGATGCCAATGCAAGCAAGATTTACTTTTTCTCCAGCTTTACGGAAAGTTGTTTTTTCAAATATGCTTGCAGATGTATTGTTCCATACAGAGGGAGCAACAGCAGAAGCCGCAGAAAGAGTTAAGGCTTTTTTTAGAAATGATCTACGTGACTTTTTGTTAGCGTTCATTGGATCGTTTATTGATTTTAAATTTGAATGGTTTATTATTGATGCTACAAAAAAACTTTAATTTTCATAAACTAGTAGTACCAACTTTAAATATACCAATTGTTTTGTTTCTACCAAAAGGAGCTTGCAAAGAAGAGGCTTTTATGAATATTTTATAGCTAGTACTTCATCAGTAGAAGTTATCTATCTTATATATCATGATTATAACTAATTTTACAAATATTGAAGGGTTTTGAACAGGGGAAATATTTTATTACCTACCGTCGATATTTACATTCGTATATTATGAAGCAAAAATCTATTGTAAAAATATTTTTACTAACTGTTTATTTATTGGTTGGTAAACTATTAACTGCTCAAAATATTTTAATTGAAGGGTCAGTAGCTGATAGTGGTTTAAATAAACCTCTTATTTCAGCTACTATTTCTTTGGCGCGTGCTAAAGATTCTTCCTTGATCAGTTTTACTCGAACGAATGAACAAGGATTTTTTCAGTTGAAAAATGTAGTAGCCGGAAAATACTTAGTATCTGTTTCCTATGTTGGTTACCATCCTTTGTGGTTGGCTATTAAAGTTGGTTCATCAGCAAAATTATCCTTGGGTAATATTTATATGCTAGATACTAGCAGGATGGAGAATATTAATGTTATTGCGAAAAGGCCACCGGTAGTAATCAATAATGATACGATTGAATTTAATTCTGAAAATTTTAAAACATTGCCCAACGCGGTAGTGGAGGATATGTTAAAGAAAATGCCTGGTATTGAAGTAGATAAGTCGGGGTCTATTACTGTGAATGGAAAGTCTGTTTCGAAAGTATATGTAAATGGAAAAGAGTTTTTTACAGGAGATCCAAAGATGGCTACTCGAAACTTACCAGCAGATGCGGTGGATAAAATTCAAGTGTTTGATAAAAAGTCGGACCAGTCGATGTTTACTGGTATTGATGATGGCAATGAGCAAGCTAGTATTAATATTAAATTAAAAAAAGATAGAAATCATTCCACCTTTGGTAAGATCAGTGGGGCAGCAGGTGATCCCGGCAGATGGGATGCGCAGGGTAATATAAATCGATTAAATGATGATGAACAAATTTCATTGATCGCAATGGCTAATAATATCAACCGACAAGGTTTTTCTTTTGGTAATATAGCTAATTTCTCAGGAGCGGGAGGTGGAATGCGACCGGGTGGAGGCGGTGGGGTGATGATTATGGGTAGTGATGTGGGGGGAGGTAATTCACAAGGTGTTGCCAACACCTATGCGGGTGGAGGTAATTATTCAAATGTGTTTAATAATAAAAATATTGATTTTAACTCTAATATTTCAGCCAGTGATATCGATCGCGCAATGAATAGTAAGTCTTTTATACAGAATCTTACACCGGGAAATGTTTTTAGTCAAAATTCAAATACTAGTTCTCAGTCTAGAGATCGACAGGGAAAATTTGGTAGTACTTTAGATCAAAAGGTTTCTGATAAATTCTCTTTTAAATTTGTGCCTGCTATTACCACTCAGCACGGAAGCTCTTCAGGATTTTCTTCTGCATCTACTTTTTTGCCGGATGGTACATTAGCTAATTCTACCCAAACAAATTCTTCAAGTGTGTCAGATGCATTCAATGCCTCGGGCAATTTATTATTGAGAAAAAAGTTTGCTAAAAAAGGACGTACGATTTCATCTACGATCACATTTGGATACAATGAATCTACTTCCAATGGGTACCAACTTTCTAATTTGAAAATCTATCAAAATTCTTTGCTTATAAAAGATTCATTAATGGATCAACAAAATATTCGAGATGGTAATTCGCTTGACTATTCAGCTAATTTGGTTTACACAGAGCCAATGAGTAAAAAGTCGTTATTGGAATTTAATTCTTTTCTAAGTGAGAGCGATGGATCAAGCCATAAAAAAGTGTTTGATATTAATAAAGTAGATGGTAAATATGATTTATTAAATAATCGATTGACCAATGAATATGAGAATAATTACCTGTATTCGGGAGGAGGTATGAATTTTAGGACCAATCAAAAGTTGTTTAGTTTTTCATCTGGTGTTTCCATTCAAAATACTCAAATTACTGGCTCGAATATTAATACGCAAGTAAAAGTGAATCAACAAGTCACGGATCTACTTCCTTCTGCTATGTTGCAGTTTAATTTTGCGCGTACCAAAAATTTAAATTTTAATTATCGAACGTCTACTTCTCAGCCATCATTAACACAGTTGCAACCGATCCTAGACTTGAGTAATATCAATAATCCAATAATGGGTAATCCTAATTTACAAAGAACGTACACGCATAATTTAAATCTTAGATATTTTTCGTCTAAATTCATTTCGCAGAAAAACTTTTTTGCTTTCTTAAATGCTACTTTGTCTGATAATTCTATCGTAAATTATGATAGTGTTTTACCTAATCGAACGATACTGACTAAGCCTGTCAATGTAAATGGAGTGTATAGGATTAATGGAAACGCCAATTATGGGTTTGGTTTGAAAAAAATTCATTCAAGGGTAAATCTTGGCTTGAATTTAGGGCTAAACAATAATGTCTCTTACGCCAACGGAAATTTAAATAATATCGTGATTAAAACTGCAGGGCCTTCTCTTACCTATAATTATATGGTAAGTGATGTAATTGATATTAATTTTTCGGCCAGATATTCTTATAGCGTTACTAATAATAAAAAAAATCCTTCTTTAAATACCAATTATTTAACGAGAGTGTATTCGGTTGATATCATTAAAAATTTACCTTGGGGTTTGGTATTAAACCAGTCATTGAATTATACAATTAATTCTGGTAGAGCAGAGGGTTATAATACGGCTATTCCAATATGGAACGCTTATTTTTCCAAATTTTTCCTGAAAAATAAACGTGCCGAAGTGAAACTTACTGCCTATGATTTACTTAATAAAAGTGCAGGAATAAGTCGGACTGTATTGCAATCTCAAATTATTGACCAGCAGTATAATGTGATTAATCAATATTTTTTAATTGGCATTACTTATAGTTTACAAAAATCTGGTCTTGAGGGAAGAGGTGGTGGCCGCACATTTATGATGAGAATGGATTAAAAACGTTAGATTTATATTATAAAAAATTTCGCACTATGAAACTATTAGTTATTTTGTCGATTGTACTATTTGGGAGCTTTACTATTTCTTTTGCTCAGATGAAAGAAGGTAAAATTGTGTTTGAGCGAGTAATGAACATGCGTAGGAATATCACAGACCCTCAAATGAGAGCTATGATTCCTGAGTCTAGAACCGATAAATTTGAATTGTTATTTAATCAGCAATCAAGTTTATTTAAATCTATCATTGAGGAAGAAGCGCCTGATCCATTTGCTAACAATGGAGGGGATAGAGGAGGACCAAGAATGATGTTTAGAATGCCTTCTACGACTACCTATACTGATCTTAAAACACTGATGCAATATGAGGCTCGTTCGTTTTTTGAAAAAGATTTTTTGGTGATTGATTCTGTTCGACAAATTAGTTGGAAAATATCTGAGGAGACCAAGATAATTGCTAAACATCTTTGTAAAAAAGCTACAACAACTTCTGCCGGTCAAATGATGAGAATGAATTTTGGAGGTCCACCTCCAGGTTCGCCAAAAAAAGATAGTACCCAAGCCAGAGTAGACAATAAACCTAAAGATATAGAGGTAGTAGTTTGGTATGCAGAAGACATTCCTGTTTCTGTTGGTCCTGAAAGCTTTTCAGGTCTGCCTGGTGCAATCTTAGAGGTAAATTCTGATAATGGGGCATCGATTACTACTGCTGTTGAAATTTCTGGAAAATATTCCAAAAAAGAATTAGCAAAACCAACGGTGGGAGAAGTGATGACTCGGGCTCAGTTTGCGGACAATATGAGAAAAATTATGGAAGACATGCAACGAAATGGTCCCGTTAGATTCAATAGGTCTAATTAAAAGTAATTTCTTACTTACTGAGGTAGTTAATATTATTTACCAGATAATATTTCACAATAATAACTGACTATTTAATTCAATTTTTGAATGTATTTACTATTTATCCAGCCTCTAAGGTGGGTAGGAAATTTGTTAGTCTGATCAGTCCTATCGTTTTTATGATTCTTTAGTTGAGCATTTTCATCTATTTCAACGAACCACCATTTTGTTCCTGATTGGTCAGTCATATATCCTAGCGCATTGCCTACAGTATTATTGGGCAGCTTAGCTATAATATTTCCAGATGGCTTAAATTCATTCATTTCGTCGTAAAACGTTTTTGTTGAGTCATCGAATTTTGGCTCAAATCTTACTTTATAGGCTTCTAAAGTAACCTTAAAGCGAACGGCTTTTTTAAATAGAGAATCTGGCAATTTAGTTCCATTTATTATTTGCGATTGATAGGTTTGCTTAAATGAGTCGACAGATAAATTAAAATCTGTTTTAAAAATTTTCTGAATGGTTGAGTATTCCGCACAACATCCTGGATCGGAGATATAAAGATACAGTCGATCTTTGGCTATTATTATGTCAGTAAGACTTTGTCTCGCGGAAAATATTTTTGTGTAGGATATTTTTTCTTTTTTAAAAATATCTAATCTGTTGCCTTCTTCTTCACTTAGTCCAGTAAAAATGATTTCATCTATTCCATCTTTATTCAAATCAATTAGGTGGAGTGAACGAATTAAGCCACTCTTTGTAAAGTCAACGCCGTATTCGATTGAATCTTTGTTGAAATAACTAAAATATTTTTCTTTCTCAGTTTTTAAAAATTTTAATATTTCTTGTTGATCATTTTTAGAAGGCCATTTATATTCTTTAGGCAAAACAGGAAAAGAAGTTTCTACTGATAAATTATTTTGAGTACGGCATTGTAATGAAATAAAAATGATCAACAAAGTTGACAGTATTTTCAAGGCTGATTGTATTTTCATTAAATAAGATTTTATAGTTTCAAAAGTACAAAATCGCTCTTTATAAAATTAGAAATTTACAATCAATTATATTTCATTAAAGGAGTAAATGGATAAATCCATTGGATTTATATCGTTGCGTTTCATAGCCCACGGTTTAAACCGTGGGCTATAAATATGAAATTTCTACAAGACCGTTTCAACGGTTTCTATAAAAATAGAATCCTGTATTATTTTGGAGGATTTAAATTCAGTCTACCTTATTAGAGAAGGTATTTTTCTCCCACTGTGGAAATAAATTCTAAATTTAATTTTATATCTTAATTATTGCCTTTACAAATATCTTATCTCCATTCTGCATTCTAATATAATAAACACCTGGAGATAAGCCTGCTCCATATAGATTATAGCTATTGGTTCCTGCAAAATTGTAAGTAGTATCTACCAATAATTTTACGACAATTCCAGCTCCATTTAATAATTGCAAAATGGTATGCCCTCCTTGTGTTTTAAATTCTATTTTAGTTAAATTGCTAAATGGATTTGGATAATTATAAATGAGAGATTCTTTGGAAAATATTGAATTTTTATTATTGGCACCACATACACTAGCATTGATCAATGGCATTATTGGAAATTGCTTTAAAAGGATTTCAATTTCGGCGGCTTGTGAAACACAAAACCAATTTTGCAAAATTGTATTGTAAATTGACCTAAAATCAAACTGGTATGGAATATTGTCATTGCTAGTTGCAGTAGAAGGTATTGTTGGGTTGTCACCAAAAATACCTCCTCTAACATTTTTGCCAAATAAAAATAAAGGAGCAGCTGATCCATGGTCAGTTCCAACGCTTGCATTTGATTTTATTCTTCTTCCAAATTCAGAATAGGTCATCCCTATAACTCGATCTTCAATTTCTAAACCAGATAGATCTGACTGAAATGCAGCAACAGAATCTGAAAGCCCTTTTAATAAATTTGCATGGGCGCCAGTGGTCGTGTCTGTCAATACCACTTGTCCAGAGTGTGTATCAAAGCCTCCATAATTGACCATGTACACTTTGGTGCCCAAGCCACCCTTGATCAATCTGGCAACAATTTTTAGTTGAGCGGCTAAATTATTATTTGGATAAGTAACTTGTTGTTTGACACTGTCAGAAGCTTTTTTAATTCTTACTGTATATTGGTTGGTTTGTTTTGCGATACTCCTCAAAAAACTAAGTTCATAACCTGCATTGGTATTTGACACTACTGCATCTGTTCCTTCAATTAAATTATAAAAAGAACTTGGATCTGAAATACTCAACGCCATATTTACAGCTGGTCCTTGACAAGTAAGCGATGCTAAAGAACCAATTTGAATAGCAATTGGATCTGGATGGTCTGCATTTGGATAGGCATCTGGATAACCAGGGTATTGATAATTTAAATAGCGCCCTGCCCATCCTGTATTTAAATACTGATCGCTGCTTGAACCAGACATCCAAATATCGGTTGCTCTAAAATGAGAAAAACTTGGTTGAGGATATCCAACGGATTGTACAATATTTAATTTTCCATCTAGAAATAATTTTTGAAAGGCAGTCATTGAAGGATGAATACCCGTGGCGTTATTGCCTGTAAGCTTCAAGATTTTCTTTTCAGGTAAGGCTATATTTGTTCTCGCATTGTAATAATTGTTATAATTACTTAATGGAACCACCGTATTTAATCCGTCGTTCCCTCCGCTCAATTGAATAATAACAAGTACTTTATCAGTAGAAGAAGTTCCAAGCAGTTCAGTATTTAATAAAGGATGGTCTTGTAATATATGAATAGGGTTTCCGCTAATCATAGTAGGAGCAAGTAATGCCAAACTATTTCTTATAAATTTTTTTCTTTCCATTTTATTGTAATTGATAGTCTGGTAAATTCATAATATATTTTAATAAAGTTTTGAGCCTAGTATTCACTATATTAAAATTGATGGTGGTTGGATTTGTAATATAATTATTCCATGCATCGGTCCAATAATAATCAGATGCTTGTCCAGTTAATAAAATTTGAGTTTTCAAATTTGATTTTAAAGAGGTGGATATATCTGTTGATACTAAAAATGAAAAAAAACTTTCAATTAATGCATTTGGATCCGAAGGATTGGGACAAACTGTTTTAGCAAATTGTATGGTATTTGCAATGATTTTTTTTCCATT
>CAMBTV010000129.1 GCA_945870835.1 Chitinophaga pinensis | reverse complement strand
TTAAAGCCTACAATAACTATAAAATACAAGTAGTATATAGTTTTGATAGAGTATAAAAATTTTCAATAATATGAATTCCCTCAACTTAAAAAGAGCCGTTGAAATACTCTTTAACAGATGAAATAATAATGACCGAGACTAAACTAATTTTTAATAACTTGCAAGCAAAGCTTGTATAACCATGAAAAAATTAATAAGAATCCTAGCACTCTGTGCTATCGTAAGTCCTGTATTTGGGCAAAAAATAACCTCGGAATTTATTTATGAAACGGCTCCCTTCCCTTCTTGCCATGCCTCTACTTTAGAAGAAACACCTCGCGGAATAATTGCCTCTTGGTTTGGTGGTACTGAAGAAAAAAATAAAGATGTAGGCATTTGGGTAAGTCGTTTAGAAAAAGGTAAATGGACAGTTCCAGTAGAAGTAGCGAACGGCGTTCAAAATGAAACGTTGCGCTATCCGACTTGGAATCCAGTTTTATTTAAAATGCCTGGCAAAGAATTAATTTTATTTTATAAAGTAGGTCCATCACCCTCTACTTGGTGGGGAATGCTAAAACGTTCAAAAGACAATGGTCTTACTTGGTCAGCGGCTGAAAGGCTTCCAGAAGGAATCTATGGCCCCATAAAAAATAAACCTGTTCTACTTAAAAATGGTACTTTATTATGTCCCACTTCTTCTGAAGATAAAGGCTGGAGAGTACATTTTGAGATGACCAAAGATGGTGGTAAAACTTGGACCAGAACCGATGCAATCAATGATGGCAAAGAGTTTTCAGCTATTCAGCCGAGTGTACTTTTCTTAAAAGATGGTCGATTGCAATTACTTTGTAGAAGTAGAAATGGTATGTTGTTAGAAGCATTTTCAAGTGACCAGGGTATGACTTGGTCAGCACTAAAAGCTACTTCATTGCCCAATCCAAATTCAGGTACCGATGCGGTAACTTTAAAAGATGGCCGGCATGTATTAGTGTACAATCATGTAACCAAAGAATCTAGATCTTGGGGAGGAAGTAGGTCTCCTTTAAATGTTGCTATTTCTAAGGATGGTCAACAATGGGAAGAGATTGCTGTCTTAGAAAACGAACCGAAGGCAGAATTTTCTTATCCGGCGGTAATACAAACAAAGGATGGTAAACTTCATTTCACCTATACTTGGAAACGTACAAAGATTAAACACGTATCCATTCAGTTATAAAAAAATATTAGCTGTCTTTAATGGCTACCCTATGTGGTAGCCATTTTTTTTAGTGCCGATACAAATACATCTAAATCTTTGAGACTAGTAAACACATTGGGTGTAATCCGACAACCTTGAACATTTGCATAATCGATGGCAACTGTATATATTTTGTGTTCTTTTAACAATCGCTTTTCTAGTGCCGATGGTGTAATTCCTTTAATGCCTACATTGGCTATACCGCAGGATCGATTATTTTCAGTTGGCGTATTGATAACAATATTAGGTAAGTCTTTTACCCGGCTAGTCCAGTATTGCTGCAAATACCTCATTCGGGCTTCTTTTTTTTCGGCACCCATCGTATTGTAAAAATCAATGGCGTCTTCAATGGCTAAATCAGTTGCAGGAGGATGAGTACCTGTATGATTCAATCGTAGAATATTAGTAAGGTCGGTATTTCCATCTCCAATCAATGGCCAAACTGTGGAAACATTTTCTTTTTTAACATGAAGAAATCCTGCACCCAATGGTACACTCAGCCATTTATGTAAGGAGGTTCCATAATAATCACAATCGAGTTCATTGATTTTGTATTGAATGTGAGCAAAGGCATGCGCTCCATCCACCAATACTTTTACACCCTTGCGATGTGCCATGGCGCATATTTTTTTGACAGGAAGAATATGGCCCGTGATATTAATCATATGACTCACCATCATCAACTTTGTTTTTGGTGTAATTGCACTTTCATAAAGAGAAACAATTTCTTCATCCGACTTTGGATGATTGGGAACCGATACTTTTTTCAACACCACCCCATACCGATTAGCTACTTGTTGAAACATATCCAACATAGATCCATAGTCTTGAATGGCCATTACTGCCTCATCTCCTACTTTCCAATCTTGACCAGCAATAACAATATCAAGCGCCTCTGTTGCATTTCTGGTTATAATTAATTCATCCGATTTGCATCCTGCTAACTCTGCAAGTTTTGCAGACATGCGATTTTTATTTTCCACTTGTACCGTTCGCATGTAATAGGCTCCATGTAAATTAACATCGCGGATGTGTTGAATATATTTTTCAAGCGTTGGTTGTGGAATAATATTATAGTACCCATTTTCAAAATTGATGTAGTCAGTTTTTAGAAGGTATTGACTTCTTATCTTTTTCCAGAATGCATCATCAGAGGCAAGTTTTTCTGAAGAAATATTTTTCTTTGATTCAAATAAGGCTGCCAATGCATCCATTCCAATAGAGCTGCCAATGCCAGAAAGAGCAGCAGTCTTAATGAAGGTTCTTTTTTTCATGACATCAATTTACTTAAAAATTACTTTTTAAAATCATTTTTTCATTTTTTTTAAATCCCCCTATCTTCAAACAATGAGTCTGAATAAGGGTTGGGCTAAATAAATAAACCGGCCGTCAATGCAACAAGGAGAATAATGCTATATTTAACTATTAAAAAATAATGATGAAAAATTCAAGGATTAGAGCAAATATTAGCAGAAGAAAATTTATAGTAAATGCTGGACTTGGCCTAGCAACGATTGCCTTAGCTCCAAAAAATATTTTTGCAATTAATCAACTGAAAGCCAATAAAATTCGAATCGGAATTATTGGAGGAAGATTTGGAGCTAGTTTTTATTTTCATGAACATCCCAACTGCATTGTAGAAGCAGTGAGTGATTTACGTAAAGAAAGACGCGAGAATCTGATGAAAACATATCGATGCACAAAAAGCTATGAATCACTAACCCTCTTGCTAAAAGACCCAAAAATCGAGGCTGTTTTCATTGCCACACCTGCACCAGATCATGTGAAACATGCAATAGAATCACTCAATGCTGGTAAACATGTATTGTGTGCGGTTCCTGCAGCCCTTACATTAGAAGATTGTTATAAGCTCCGCGATGCGGTACGCAAATCAGGACTTACTTATATGATGGCGGAAACAAGTTATTACAGACAAAATACTATTTCGGTTAGGAAATTTTATGAAGAAGGTCGTTTCGGAGAAATCTTTAGCGCCGCAGCGGAATATAACCATCCCGGACTTGAATCCTTATGGTTTGAAAATGGCACGCCCACTTGGCGTCATGGATTACCACCCTTACTTTATCCAACCCATTGCACTTCATTTTTAATTTCTGTTACTGGAGAAAGGCTAACCAAAGTAAGTGCTTTAGGTTGGGGAGATCAAAGTAGCCTATTAAAAAATAATCCCTATCAGAACCCATTTTGGAATGAGACTGCCTTTTTTCAAACCAATAAAAATCATCCCTTTAGAGTAGAGGTAAATTGGAAAGGAGCTCTAACCAACGCTGAACGAGCCGAATGGCGTGGCGAAAAGATGAGCTTTATTTCTGCCCCAACAGAATCAAGCGAGCATACTATTATTAGAAGTGTTGACAAGGAAGGAAAAGATGATGCAGGCTTTCAGATAAAAACAAATGTTACTGAAAAATATACACCAACAAAATGGTGGAAAACAGATCTGTTGCCAGAACCACTTCGTCATGATAGCGGCCATGATGGATCGCATTCTTTTATCACCCATGAATTTATTGATGCCCTTATTAATAATCGTCAGCCGAGCGTTAATATTTATGAAGCCCTAGCCTATACGGCACCAGGAATTATCGCTCATGAGTCTGCTCTTAAAAACGGCGAATTCATGAAAATACCTAATTTTGATTAGCACAATTTTTAAAAAGCTTATTTTTGAGAAAATTTATAATCCTTTAAAATGGAAACCTACGGACATATTTTAGTAATTGTAACACCACTATTTTTATTTTTAGTATTATTTGAAAAATGGTATGGTTGGTACAAGGGTAAAGAAACAGTAGAAACCTTAGACATGATTTCTAGTCTAAGTTCTGGAGTTACCAATTCTACCAAAGATGTGCTAGGACTAAGTGTTGGAATATTATCTTATCCATGGTTACTAGCTCATTTTAATGTAGTACAAGTACAATCAAGTATTTTATTATATTTCATTGCTTTTATAGCGCTCGACTTTGCTGGATATTGGGGTCACCGAATTAATCATACCTATAATATTTTCTGGAATAACCACTTAATTCATCACAGCAGTGAACATTTTAATTTAGCCTGTGCACTCAGACAAAGTATTTCTGTATTTATTCGCATTTATACTTTTTTATTACTGCCAGCAGCAGTCTTTGGGGTACCTCCAAATGTAATTGCAGTCATTGCACCACTGCATTTATTTGCACAACTTTGGTATCATACTTGTCACATTAAAAAAATGGGTTGGTTAGAACATATTATTGTTACTCCAGCACATCACCGGGTTCACCATGCGATCAATCCAGAATACCTTGATAAAAATTTTGGACAGATATTTATTTTTTGGGACAAGCTTTTTGGAACCTTTCAAGAAGAAAGAGAAGACATTCCTGCGGTGTATGGAATCACTATACCTGTGCGCACTTGGAATCCTATCAAAATAAATTTTACACATCTTTGGCTACTCATTAAAGATGCTTGGCATACCCAAAGCTGGAAAGACAAATTTCGTATTTGGTTGATGCCATTAGGCTGGCGCCCTAGCGATGTGGTAGACACTTACCCTATTTATAAAATTGAAGATGTTTATCATTTCACTAAATATGAAACCAATGCATCTAAATCACTTAAAATTTATTTGTGGTTTCAACTTTTTAGTCTACTCTTAATTGTTGCTTATCTCTATGGAAACATCGCCAGCATTGGCTCTCCCAATATTTTTATTTATGGAGCATTTATTTTTGTACATATTTATTCCCTCACCGACTTAATGGATGGAAACAAAAAAATATGGATAGTAGAGACTATAAAAAATATTTCTTGTATAGGGTGGATAATTCAATCAGGCGACTGGTTTGGATCAGCTCAAGTATCGCCCTTAATTGTGCCTGCTATAATAGCTTATTTCAGTGTGACAAGTTTTCTAGTCTATTACTTTTGCCAATCGGAAAAAGAATTAATTGCAGTTTAATAAATAAAATTATGGCAGTTCAATTAAAAATATCTGCTTAATATCTTGCCCCTTAGCGTCTTTTTCTTTTCTATTGAATGCAAGTGTTTTTCCATCATGAGAAACAACAATATTAGTTGGTTCATTTTTATTAGGAGCAGTCAAGTATTTCATTCTTTCAGTAAAGGAACCAGCTCCTATTTCGCATTGAACAACCTTTCCATCTTGAACGTAGAATAAATGTTTACCATCTGGATGCCAACGAACAAATCCTTGAACATTGGCAGTATGCTCAGTAATTTGTTTCGGAGTACCACCTTCTGGAGATATAGTAAAAATTTGTTTGATGCCTTTCGCATCACTTGCTAAATAAGCTAAATTTTTTCCTGACAAATCAGTTCTTACTACACCCACGCAACCTGGATGACTAGTTTCAGCAGTAAAGGTCAAGCGCCTTTGAGTAGCCCCCAATGGCGGAGCTGGCATTTCTTGCATCGTACCTTCTAGTGGACCTAATGGGCCTGCTTTAGTGATATCTTTTGGAATGTCTACGATAAATACTTCATTGACTAGATTACCTTTTTTATCTTTTACAGATCCAATAAATCCTCTCGCTATTTGATAAGTTCCATTTTTTAATGGGTACCCTATTTTCCCAACCCAGCTATCACCAGCTGCATTGCTGATTTCATCAGAACCAGGTGTAGGATTAGCAGTAACTTTTACAACAATCGCACTATACCATTCTCCTGAATTATTTTCGCCATTATTTAAATTAGTAATGGCCACTTTATTATTTCTTTTAGACACACCAATCGTTCTAAGATTGTATTTTTCTCCCGTCTTCTCTTCTAATGAATGTAGTATGGCATCATTGTAGGTAAAACCAATCCAATTTCCGTCGCCACTAAATTCATGTCGATGCGTACCTCCACGCAATGCTCCAACAGTGAAAGGAGAATCTACATTTCTAGCATCCATATAAATAGGTTGCCCAGGATTTTTTTCATCTACTACAATCCCCGTTCTCCTCCATTGTTGATAAGGATTTTTCTCAGTACTGTTATTTAAACCATGGATAAATACTACAGAAAAATCAACGGGAGAATAACTAACCGCCGCAGCTCCAGGGCCCCAAGCATGGTTGTCAGCAATTTCATACAAGACCTTTCTTTCTCCTGTTTTTACATTCACTTTTTCAATCTTATTAGATATAGCAATACCTCCAGCATCTGTTCGGGTATCATATACAAGCCACTGATTATCGGGAGAAAAATTATCATTGTTATCCAAATCATGGTTATAACTAAAGTCGGAAGTAATTTGCTTTTCAGGTAGGGCAGACATATTTTTACAAGCGCTGATTGAGTAAATTAGAAAAAATAAAAAGAGTATATTTTTCATTTTAATTGATTTATTTCTTACTAGTAGGAACCATATAAATGAGCATATCACCCGGTTCTACCTCGGTTATAGAAGAAAATTCTTGGGCCGCTACCGTTTCACCTGTTTTCATTATTCGCTTCACATCATCAGTGGTAGAAATAATTAATTTCATCTTTTGTTTAAAATCACGATTTACAATTAATAGAAAAGAATTTTTTCCATTTTCTAACCAAGATACGATAGCCCCTTCGCCTTGCGTTTCTAGTAATTTGATACTAGCAGGCAGTTTACCTAAACGCCTAGTGCCGTTAGGAATTTGCAACCCTGTATGAGCTACCGACACTAGCTTTGAGCCTAAAAAGATGTCAGAAAGATTTTGGATTTCTCTGTTTAATTTTTGTAAATGTTCAAACACAATGGTTCGCTTTCCCTGTGCATCTAATGGGGAACCAAAACCTCTAAAGCTCCAATATTCTATCCCTTGAGCACCATAGGCTAAATTAGAATTCACCTGTAATCGCAAATCAGCTAAAGTAGGAATACCGTGCACATAAGTTTTTTCTGGTTTGTACGTTTTATACAACTGATAAAAATCTTCTAGGGAAGGTTGAACCGCATCATTGGAATAAGCCAAGTAAGAAGTGGTTAAAGCAAAGGCCCAAAATGGTCTGCCTTCTTTTTGATATTTATTAGCAAAAAATTCTAAATTTTCATACCACCTTGGATGCAATGCATAGTCTACAATGGGATAAAAATCAAAAGTTAAATAAGGTGCTGGAAAAACTTTGTCAAAATCATCCACATATTCTTGGTAATTTTTAGTCCCAAATTTGCTTTGATTGGAATTGATATTGGGATATAGATTTACAAAGCAATAATGTTTTTTATCAATGGATTGAATTGAATTATTCCAGATTTTTAATTCTTCAAATTGATTTTTGCTAGGCTCATCCCCTAAATAATATCCTTCTAATGCAGGATGATTCATGAAGCGATTGACTGTTTTTTCAGTAGCGGTTTTTAATTCAGGGCAGGATATCAGTAATTTAATCCCTGCTTTTTGTGCAGCATCCAAACCTGCGGCAATCGCATCTGCCTTTGAAAAAAAAGCAATGTCTATTGTTACACCTACTTCTTTTAATTTCAGATAACTAGATTCGGAAATTTCAGCTTCGGATATTCCACCCCAAGACATGGTAGGAATCAATCCATTTTTTTTCCATGATTCTTGGGCAATACTATTAAAACTAAGCAGGATAAATAAAAGGGTTATCAATCGATTCATTTGAATTATTTTTTTGTAGGATATCTAAAAATAGCCACATCGCCCGGCTCAATTTCTAGATTAGGTGAATAATTTTTTGCTTGACTAGCCGTACCATCTTTTGCAATTCTTTCAACGCCATCCTCTGTTAAAATAACCGTGGGCATTGAATGATGCAAGTTTTTATTTACGACAATGAAATAAGTGTAGGCACCATTTTCTAGGATAGACACCAAGGCTTCATCTGCATCAAACACTTTAATTGCATCTGGCAATTTCATTAATTGAGTAGTTCCTTTTGGAACAACTACTCCGGTATGAT
>CAMBTV010000128.1 GCA_945870835.1 Chitinophaga pinensis | reverse complement strand
TCATTGGTAATAGTAGTTTCTTTACTATCCTGTAGAAAGAATTATGATTCACAACCTGTTCCAAACAAGTTGACAGACGAAACGGTTCTTGGAAGCGAAAAAGCCAATCCCTTTTCATTTGCAACCATAAAAAAGGCATTACTTAAACTAAGTACAGAGAAGGTAGAGGGGGGGATAAAATCTATGTCAACTACTAAAGCGCTTCGAACTTTTGATGATATCCGGCCAACGCATAACTATGTGCGGTTTGCTCCTGAAAATCTTGAACAGTTGAACCAATTAGTTACTGCAGGTTTTGAATTATTTGATGTTCCTCTTACCTATGAAGTTGAAGAAGAAGGGGATTATTATCAAGATCCATCGATTCCTGTTACTGAAATTACTTTTCAATATACTTTGGTTCCGTACGGATATCAATTGCCTTCAAATGTTCCACATGTAATTTTGGATGAAATATTTTTGTTTAATGAAGAGGACGGCGAGTATGGGCAGCCAGATTATTGGTCAGTTGCAATCGATGGAGGAAATACGGGTGCTATGCAATCTCGTGCGAATCGGAGTTCGGCGTCACTATCTACCATTGCAGATTATGTTGAGATGTATGGTGATCCTGTAATAAATGCCACCAACTATTTGATTAGCCATCAGTTTAACCCCATGCAAGTTTATGAAACTGCCACATTTTCAGAAGCGCGTATTGGAGATCCTTACTTCGGGAGAGACCCAAATAGCGGTCGGATTGAAGATGGAGGAGGGATGGGAGGAAGTGGGTCGGGAGGGAGTACATCATGGCCTCCCGGATATCCAGCGGGTGTGTTAAGGGTTAGAAACACTGAAATGCCTGATATTGAAGAGCCAGTTAAAAGAGTAACAGTTAAGGCGAGAAAATTTCTTAAACTGGAAACTAAACTAACTGATAATAATGGCAGGTTTCAGATGACAAAAAAGTTTAGAAATAGAGTAACCATTATTGTTAAGTTCAAAAATGATCTGGCAACAATCAGGAGAGTAGATAATTTCTTTCTAGCTTTTAATGTGTTTCCTGTTAAGCATAATTTAGGGCGATGGGGCAATGACAATATGAACAATATACAATATACATTTGCTACAACTGGTAATGGAACATCGGACAGACAATCGGAAAAAGTTTGGGCCGCCGCTACTGCAATGAATGCGTTGATGGATACATATGAGTTTAACAGAGAAAATGGAATTAACGCTCCACCACATTTGAATATCTGGTTATGTAGAGGGTTTCTCCGCTGGGCAGCGGCACCTATGTTGAATTATACTTTAAATACTGCTTATGGCTCAACACCTGCTGCAGCTGGTTGGGAAATGTTAGATTATGCGCTTTTCAAATTCGGTGCAGTGGGTACATTCTTTGGGGTTCTCAAAAAAGCTTTTGACTTAAACAAACCGGATATTACATTCAGATATAATGGCTATGGGCCTGAGTTGAGTTCCGTAGAATTTTATACAACATTTATGCATGAGTTTTCTCATGCAGCTCATTATTGGGGTATGTATGAACAAAATGGTGCTGCTGGCAGCCAATACTGGGTAAATGAAATTCAATATACTGTTCAGCATGGTGGTTATGGCAATAGAAATGATGCTGGAGCTGAGAGGGCAGGGGTTATTGAGGCATGGGGCTACTTTGCAGGAGAATTTTACCTAGCTCAAAAATACAGAAGGGGTATTTATACTAGTAACCTTAGAGCGCAGGCTTTAGCCGAAAGGTCTATTTTAAGGCTTGATAATCATCAATTTGACCCTTTAAACCCAATGCCCCCGGTTGTAATTGTCGAAGAGGGTACTACCAATGAACGTTATCTTGGATGGATTCCAATAGGTTTTTTACACGACTTGAATGTTAATGTAGAACTTACTCCGAGGCATATTGATAATATATCAGGGTATGATGTAAATCGTATATTTAGGAGTCTGCAAAATCTCAATAACACGGCAGATGATTTGCGTACAAGCTTAATAAATAACAGACCCATTGGTGTTACGCGTGAAAATGTGGTGGAGTTGGCAACCCAATTTGGTTATTAAACATCCGTAATAGTAATAATGAATTATTCATAAGATAGCCCATGAAAAAACTAACACCTATCGTTTATGTTTTACTGCTGTTTATCCTTATAGTAGGCAGTGGCAGTTCCTGTAACAAAGAGGTTCGCCCGAAGAAGGTAACATTCGATTTTCTTGTACCTATTACTATTACGCCGTTAAAAGATACCATCAGCGTGGGAGAAGAACTAACTATTTCCACGCTTTTCTCCGATTCGGTATATGATATGAAGTCTGCAAAGCGCTATTATTTACCCAACTTTAACTGGAGGCCAATGATTTTTATAAAAAAGCTGGTTGCCCCGGAAAAAGCTTTATCCGCTCAGCTTTTTGCTGGTAGTAAGTTCGAATATATCAATGTGGTTGGCAGTTTTATCATAGTCGCTGATGTTGCGGCTACTATGAAGTATGTATATGAGAATAATCAGTATAAACTTACGGTAAAGATTAAGCCTAAAGAAAAAGGGGTATTTAGTGTATCTTTTGGCAATGATTTTAATCCTAATTCGGTAAAATTGCCCCAGGAATTTGCCCCCAGCACGTCCGGTATAACATACGATCCAGTAATTGGTGACATGCGTAATCAAATTAATAATGGGCAAACCAATTATCATATATTGAAGCAGCATTGTTCGGTAGAACCTCCTGGGTTGGCTGCAATAGACACTTGGCTATATAAAAATAGCATTTATACATTTGTTGTGAAGTAATCCTGGCTTCCCTTCTCCGAATAGTACTCCAGAGGCGTACTATTCGTTTCGGAGGAATAATCTGCTTAATTCATCGGTATATTAATATACAGGGAAACAAGGTATCTCTGATGTTGTTACTTATATCGAATTAGCCGATATTGACTTAGGTATTTGATGCAGCAATGAATTTAGTTAACTGATGTTGATTTGTACTCCGAAGCGAATAGTCTCCTAAGCCATTAGGCGTAAGACAATGCGAGGAATGAAGGCTGAACGTTCAGTTAAATTAACCCATTCTTATGCGAATAAGCAATCAATTCCACAAGATTGCGCACATTACATCTCTTGTACAATGGCATAACGGTTTTTTCTATGGCGGACTTGGAAACGTATAATACATTCGCTATCTCTTTCATCGATTTGCCTTGTGCCAGCATTTTCAAAATGGTTCTTTCTCTCCCGTTGATTATTGCTTCACGGGCAGCTACCAATTTCATTTTTTCAACCAAGGTTTCGATACCGGGTCCGCTCGCCTGAAAATATTTATTTCCCAAATGGGGCGTTCGGGGGTTGCGCTTGTAAGTGCCAATTACCTCAACCACTTTACCCTTCAACGAGTGATGTACTTTCACACTCCCCAGTAGAGCAACTTCCTCACCCTGCTTGCTGAATTTTTTACATTCAGTGGTGCAGGAGTAATCATAGAGGTGCTCCGATTTACTTAAAATAAATGCCAGTGCCTGGTTATTCATTTCCCGAATAAATTCTTTGTGGTCGGGCGTAGTAATTTCAACCAGCAAATCCATACTGATTTCTTCGTTCTCATATCCTAATAACTCCATCCACCCTTCTGCAAACAAGATTTTTTTAGTCTTCAGTGAATACACATAGGTAGCTTCGTCTGAAAAACAAGGTATGTTGGCAAAGCGTAAATTCTTTGCAGTTGGATTTGGTTGGAAGGGCTCTTTTGAAAGAACGGTTTTGTAAAGATGCATGGGTTAATAAGTTAATAGTGATAACCTATCCTTTCGATGCTTAGTGGGGGCCAATACAGCTGGGGGATAAAAAATATTCGCACATGAAAATAAGCCAATTAGTGCCTAAGTTATCGAGGCTACCTATGTATGTGTATAAGCTGTTGATAGCTGCTTAATGTCGACAGGCAAAAGCTTGTTTTGGCAAGCAAATCGGATAAAATTTCTAGAAAAATAGTGATTTAGCAATCGCTGTAGCAACTAGTTGGCGAATACAAAATCAGAACGCGATAAATGCAAATAGCCAAATAAAATGATGCGATTTTCTCCTTTTTTAGGTGGTTAGCCAGCCAGGGCTTTTCGAAAAATATGCAAAAATGGAAAATGCCACATCTGAAAATCAAGTAGTTGCGAAAATCAAACTGCGACATTACACATATATTTTTGTTAGAAGGTTGAAAATGATGGAATGAATAAAAATTACATTCAACTTTATATCAAATTATGAATTTCATAATGGATTGCGCAATCCAGGGCTTTACTCCTTAATTAGCCTTAAGTCTGCGGCCGCGGATGAAAAAAGGACGTTGGTAGATACGATACAACCCGGGGTTTAACAATATACAGCCCGGCCAAAAGCAAAACTGGAAAAACCGAGTTCACGGTAGCGGGAATTCTGCGTGACGCTGAAATATCCAAGGCGATAAACAGGAAATATATTAAAACTAATAAAAATGAAAGCTTTAGAAATGAATGAAATGGAAGTAATTGAAGGTGGTAGATTTTTAGGAATTGGAAGACATTCACGACGAGTAGGGCATGCTTATGACGCGCCACAATGTGAAAGTGGTCGAGCTATAGCCCATGAGAATACCTATACAATTTTTTGGGTAACTGCTGTTCACTTAGAAAGTACTGAAGAATGTTTGGCTCCATTTAGTTAAATAAATCAACAGCGGTTCGTTAGAGCCGCTGTTTAATACCATTATTAATGCGATATAATCTATTAAAACAAATAATATTTTTCATTTTCTTAATTCCAGTTACAGTTTCTGGAATTTGCCAATTACCTTCTTTAACAGCAAAAGTTGTCGACCAAAAAACGAAACAGCCAATTATTGGTGTAATTGTGCTGAATTTAAGTAATCCCAAATATGTTACTTATACAGACGAAGACGGTATATTTAGTTTAATGGTTGCTAAAAATGATTCACTAAAAATTAGTTGCATAGGCTATAAAGAATCTATAGTATCGAATTCTGCAAATTTAACTTCAACAAATATTGAACTAACACCAGATTTTATTTTGTTAAATGAAGTAGTAGTTAACTGTTCCCTTAAAGAAAATATTAGTGATAAAGAAGAAAGTTTTCGCCAAGGTGGTTCTAAAGGATCAATTTTACTGGTTTTTATACCGAATGTAGATTCAAGCAAAAGTAAAATCATAACTAAGTTAAATTATCACCTTGGTGAAATTTATCGTGAAAACGAAAAAATTAATAAAGGAGTAGTTAGAGTAAGGCTTTATTCTTCAACAGATACCGCTATATTTCCAAAAAGTGATTTGTTGCATCAAAGCATAATTGAAACCTTAGCACTTAGATACCGTCAAACCTTAATTGTCGATATCAGTAAACTTAAAATCAGTTTTCCGGCTAATGGTGTTTTTATTGGTTTAGAATGGTTGGGCGAGAAAAATAATTCTAACCAAATTAATCTTAACCCGGCTTTTATAGCTAAAAAAACAAAAGTAGATCCTTTCAACTTTATTTCCTTTTATGGTAAACCATTTGTTCATATTGGTAAGAGGCTTAATGCTTACTATACAACAATGTTTGAAATAGAAGTTGAAGAGTATTAATTAAAGTTTATTTTTTACAATTTTGAACCTGATGCTAAGATTAGTTATCAAGATAAAGTAAAAAAACTATTCATTACCTCTTAACTTGAATTTTCCTTAGCTCTTACCTGAATTGATTTAAATGTTAAAAAAATATATACCTCCAAAGCCGAAATTGTTATTGCCGAGTTATATTCTTAGCTGGTTTTTTCTACAGTTATTGATGTCTAAATTATTTTTCTTATTTACTAATAAATTTTCTTCTGGAATTATTATTAAACCAAGAGATGTAATAAACTTCACTAGTTCTTATTTTTTTTGGGAAAGCATTTCGGGAATATCTTTAAAAATTTTAATTGAAGTAATAGTAACTACAGTATTAGTATATACAGGATTTGTAATAGTTAGGAAAAAAGCAGTATTCAGCATTATTCTTAGTACAGTAATATTAGCGAATTCTGTTTTTTTACTTCAAATGATAGGAGAATACTTATATGTTATTATAAATTTTAAAAACATCAGAAACATAGAATTCGAAACCTTTTCACTTTTCTCAGTTAGCTATTTTTTAAATCAGTTTCAATATAAGGTGCCAAGAATTTTTGATTATGCATTTCAAGTTTTAAGTGTTTTTGAAATTTCATATGTTTTGACTTTAACGTATTTGATAAAAAAAATATTTGAAATTCAGTTGGTTGTCAGTTTCAAAATTATCCTTATTTCTTATATTTTTCCTTTAACAACTTGGTTATTGTTCATTATGTTACTCTCATTACTATAATTCAAATCAGTGAATAAACGCTTTTATTTTATCATTTGTATCTTTTTATTTATTTGCATATCTATTGTAATTTTTATATCTGTGCGAATTACAAAAAAAGAAAATGCCCCTTTTGAGTATAAAACAAATTTTTCTTCAATTCTTTTTAAAGACTCTTTTTTTGTGTCAGCAATACCTAAAAAAGAATTATTTAGAAAGCCAGTATATATCGTATTTGTATCAATAAACTGTGAGTTTTGCCATGAGGTAATGAATCAAATTAATGAAGGTGATTTAACTCTAAAAGACAACCAACTTATATTAATCTATCTTAATCCAATGTCTGACGTAAAAAAGTATTTATTACAACAGAAAATTTCAAAAAAAGATATGATATATTCTTATTCTGATAGCAATAGTGAAATAAAAAACACACTTAAAAAAGTAAATACCCCATCAGTTTTTCTTTTAGAAAATAATAGTGTTTCCTTAAAAGCTAGTGGTTTGTCTCAGTCATTCAACCTTGTTAACTCGTTGAAATGAAAACGCCTAAAATTATTCAACAACTTGATTTTTCGGATTGTGGCCCAGCTTGCCTACTTACTATTGTTGAACATTATGGTGGCATAGATAGTTTAGAGAACCTTCGAAAACTTAGCGGTACTAACATTATAGGATCAACATTGTTAGGATTATATCAAGCGGCAACTCAAATTGGCTTTAATGCCGAAGGTTGTGAAGCTGATATAGCCGCTTTAATTAAACACGAAAGCCCATGCATTTTGCATGTTATTGTCGATAATAAACTACAACATTATGTAGTTTATTATGGGGTAACCCAAAAGAACGGAGAGATTAATTTTATTATAGGTGATCCAGCAAAAGGTATTCTTTATTTAAGCCGTAATGAATTAGATACAATTTGGCAATCTAAAGCATGCCTAACACTTACGCCCAATGAATCATTTAAAAAAGGAATAGATATCGGTAAGGCAAAGAGAAACTGGATATTCGAGTTAGTGAAATCAGATGCCCCTTTACTTTTAATTGCAGCTGGTTTAGGAATAGTAATTGCAGTTTTGGGTTTGGTAATGGCTATTTTTTCGCAAAGGTTAATAGATGATATTTTGCCTAACCGAAATTTTATTAAACTTAATATTGGTATAGCACTTGTTTTTTTGCTTTTACTTATTAAAGAGGTTTTTTCATACTTAAGGCAATATTTTCTAATTAGTCAAAGCAAAGATTTTAATATTCGTATTATTGATTTCTTTTATTCTCATTTACTTAGATTACCCAAGCAGTTTTTCGACACTAGAAAAATTGGTGAACTTACTGCTAGATTAAATGATACATCACGTATTCAAAGAGTGATAAGTCAATTGGCTGGTAATGTAATTATAGATATTTTAATAGTGATTGTTTCATCAATCTTTATTTTTTTGTACTCTTGGCAGATAGGTTTGTTTAGTGTTATTTTTATTCCTCTTTTCTTTTTACTTGTTTACCAAAATGTTAGTCAAATATCAGCTGGACAAAGATCTATTATGAGTAGTTATGCTCAAACCGAAGCAAATTATATTTCTACATTACAGGGTATTGAACCCATTAAGAATTATAATAAACAAGTGATATATGAACAAAGCAACGCCCACATCTATAAAAAATTCCAAGACAACATTTTTTCTTTAGGTAAAACCCAAATGCGACTTGCTTTTACTGCAAATAGTTTTGCTACTGCTTTTTTGACTGGGGTACTATTATTTGCTTCTTATCAAGTATTGAATAATTATCTAAAACTCGGGGAATTAATTGCCTTATTGGGAATGGCGGGTTCTTTACTTCCT
>CAMBTV010000127.1 GCA_945870835.1 Chitinophaga pinensis | reverse complement strand
GATCCAGTCATCATTGGTATCAATCATCGTCTCCAAAATAGCATTGGTAAGTCTATATTCTGGAACATATCCGCCAACTGAGGTAATTGCTGCTGTAATTTTTTGCATATAAGAAAAAATATTTATATTTTAAGGGTATTTATTTTTTCGAAAGGGCAAAAATACGTTAAAAACTGCAAGGTTGGATTTTGTCGCTTCGCTCGGGAAATATCCTTAATTTCGCAGAAGATTTAATCTAATTATGTACGCATATTTACAGGGAAAATTTTCACTTAAAAACCCCGCCCAGGTTTACATTGATGTAAATGGGGTAGGATATGAAGTAAATATTAGTTTAAATACCTATAGTTATATACAAAATTCAGATGCTGGCAAGCTTTATACTTATCTTCAAATTAAGGAAGATGGCCACACTTTATTTGGTTTTTTTGATAGGGGGGAAAAGGAAATGTTTATTCAGCTGATTAGTGTTTCAGGTGTAGGCGCATCTACGGCTAGAATGATGTTATCGCACCTAAAACCAGATGAACTGAGTACCGCCATTCAGCAGGGCAATATTAGGTTGCTGGAAAGTATTAAAGGAATAGGTAAAAAAACAGCAGAGCGATTGGCATTAGAGTTAAGAGATAAAGTCAATAAAATTGATAGTATTGTTCGCTCGCAAGAAACACCTAGTAGTAGTTTTCAGCAGGATGCCCTCAATGCTTTGGTGGCCTTAGGAATTACAAGAGTGCAGGCTGAAGCTGCCATAAAAAAAGTAACAACAACAGATTCAAATATCCTCCATCTAGAAGAATTAATTAAAAAAGCACTTAAAGCAATTTGATAGAACTCTACATTAACTAATTACTGGATGTTTCGTAAAGGAAATTTTTTGACCGAATTTATTGGCCTTAGGTTAGTGTGTATTATAATCATCTTGTTTATTTCTGAGTCGCTTACTGCAGAAAATAATAAGTTGCCTATTTATGCTTTACCTAATCTGGTACATTCAAGAGATACTATGCCTTTCCCTTTTCCTCTTTATGAGCGCAAAGGTGATGGGTTGATGGATTCCAAGAAGAGCACATTTGATTTTAAAAATCCTCCCAATATTAAAGATTCTGTAGCCTATGATTTTAGAACACGCTTGTATACAGTGTATGAAAAAATTGGCAATAAATATTACAAGACTCCAACCTCATACACGGCTTCTGAATATTGGCGACTAAGGGATAAGCAGACAGAAAAAGCGTATTTTCAAAAGAGAGCCAACACCATGAATTTGCTGAATCGCAAATTAACCAAACCACGGTTATCCCTTTACGATAATTTATTTAATCGCCTTTTTGGAAATGGAAAAATTGATATTAGTCCACAAGGGAATGTTGATATTACCGCTGGCTATCAGGGACAAAATGTTAAGAATCCAACGCTACCAGAAAGAGCTAGAAGGAACGGTGGTTTTGATTTCGACATGAATGCCCAAGTAAATGTAAATGCTAATATTGGTGATAAATTAAAATTCCCCATCAATTATAATACGCTTGCTAATTTTGGTCAGGAGAATCAATTGAAATTAGATTATAGTGGTATTGATGATGAAATTATAAAGCGAATAGAAGCGGGAACAGTTCAATTTCCATCTCGCAGTACTTTAATCCCGGGAGCACAACAATTGTTTGGATTAAAAACACAATTACAATTCGGCAAATTAAATGTAACGGCGGTATTAGCCAATCAAAAATCACAGCGACAATCTGTTAATTTACAAGGTGGAGCTGCTGCTCAGGTAATTGATATTAAAGCGGATGAGTATGAGGAAAATCGACACTTTTTATTAGGTCAATATTTCAAGGATAACTACAATAAGGTATTATCTAAATTACCAGCTGTAACTACTCCAGTTCAAATACTTCGTTTGGATGTGTGGGTTACCAATCGCAATGGAAGTACTACCAATACTCGAGATATAGTAGGGTTGATGGATTTAGGAGAAAAGAATCCCTATCTAAGTTCACTCGTTACTTCCGGAAATCTACCAGACAATAAAACGAATAGTCTTTATTCTCAAATTATTTCTAATGCTGGAAATAGAAATCCTGCTTTGGTGGTAAGTAATTTACAAACACTAGGACTTTCGCCCGTTCAAGATTTCGAAAAAACTTTTGCAAGAAAATTAGACTCTACACAATATATTTTTAATAAGCAGGCAGGGTATATTTCATTGAGTCAGCCCTTGCAAGCAGATGAAGTACTAGGGGTTGCTTATCAGTATTCTTACAATGGAAAAATATATACGGTAGGTGAATTTTCGCAGGATTTACCTCCGGACAGTTCTTCTGCCACGCAAAAAGTTTTGTTCTTAAAATTATTAAAAGCTACTTCTCAAAGAACAGCACTTCCTATTTGGAAGTTGATGATGAAAAACGTGTACTCGGTAGGATATGGCACTTTAACTGCTACCGATTTTAAACTAAATGTTTTGTATCAAGAACCAGGCCTTGGTTGGAAGCGCTATGTTCCTTTTGGAAATAAAAATGTCGGATCGCCTATTCTTTCATTGGTTAATTTGGATAGGTTGAATAGTCAGTTGGATCCGCAGCCCGATGGAGTTTTTGATTATGTGGAAGGCTTTACTGTTATCTCTCCTTACAGTAGAATTGTATTTCCGGTACTGGAACCATTTGGTCGCGATTTGGCGAGTCAAGTTTATACATCCCCTCCGGCTGCTGCTAAAGACACCTTGTATTATGCTTTGTATGATTCTATCAAGGCAGTGGCTCAACAATACCCCAATCTCAATCGATTTGTAATGAAAGGCTCAGCCCGTACCTCTGGGTCTTCAGATATCAGTATCGGTTATAATATTCCTCGTGGTAGCGTTACCGTTACCGCTGGTGGTCAAACATTAATTGAGGGAGCGGATTACGATATTAATTATGATCTTGGAACCATTAAGGTAACTAACCAAGCGATACTCAATGCAGGCTTACCGGTGCAGGTAAATTTTGAAAACAATGCCGCTTTTGGAATGCAGCAAAGAAATTATATGGGCTTAAGGTTTGATTATCTAGCCAAAAATAAATTGAAAGAGCAGTTGGCAATTGGAGGAACAGTGGTTCGTTTAGGGGAGCGTCCATTTTTTACAAAAAATAATTTAGGAGAAGATCCTATTAGAAATTCAATGTATGGTTTGGATGTTAATTATAAGAAGGAAACGCCTAGAATAACTAAATTATTAGACAAGCTTCCTTTTTATTCAACGACTGCAGCCTCTTCAATAAATGCCTATGTAGAAGGTGCTTTTTTGCAACCAGGCCATGCTCCTCAAATTGGAAAGGGTGCTGCAGGAACGGTTTATATTGATGATTTTGAAGGAAGTAAATCCGGAATTGATCTACGTTTTCCTGCTATCAGTTGGGTGATGGCATCTGTGCCTCAAAAGGCTACAGATGCAGGTGGAAATCTACTTTTCCCAGAGGCTGTTTTAAATAATAACATTGATTACGGAAAAAAAAGAGCAAAGTTAGCATGGTATCAAATTGAGCCAGCCTTGCAAGGTTTTAAGGGAGTTAATAATCCTTTAAGCGATAACAGAGCAGAGTTAAGTGATCCGAGAGCAAGGCTTGTAAAACAGAGTGAAATATTCCCACAAAGAACGACCGATTTTGGACAAAATCAGCTGATTACTTTTGACCTTGCTTTTTATCCTAAAGAAAAGGGACCTTATAATTATGAATCTTCTGCTCTTGCAATTGACGCCAATAATCTTTTAAAAAACCCTAAACAAAAATGGGGTGGGTTGATGCGAAATATTGACCAGACAGATTTTGAAACAGCGAATGTTGAGTTCATTGAATATTGGGTTCAAGATCCTTTTATAAATACTGCTCAGCGGCCTAATGCTGATAAGTCAACCGGTGGTAAATTGTATTTTAATCTTGGAAATATTTCTGAGGATATTCTTAAAGATGGAAGAAGATTTTACGAAAATGGATTGCCTACACCTTCTGCCTCTTCTCAGGTAGACAATGCTTCTGTATGGGGAAGAGTTCCGCTCAATCCAATTCAAGTTACCAATGCATTTAGTAACAATGCCGATGATAGAAAATTTCAGGATATTGGGTTTGATGGAAATAATAGTGATTCTGAAAAAGTTAAAAGAGCTCCTTATTTAGCACAACTTCAAGGAACCCTTGGTAGCAATGCATATCAAGCGGCATTAAAAGATCCTTCTTCAGATGATTATATTCATTATCGGGATGCATCTTTTACTGGATCAGATGGAATTGTAAAAAGGTATAAAAATTTTAATAATCCTGAAGGAAATTCAAAAGTAAATGATGGCTCTGCATTTTCTTCAGCAGCTACCTTATATCCTGATGCAGAAGATTTGAATAGGGACAACACCATGAATGAAACGGAAGAATATTTTCAATACATAGTGGATATCAAACCTTCTACTGACCCATTAATGCAAATTGGAGTAAATTATATCGTAGATAAAAAGACTGTTAATATCACTGGCTTGCCTGATGGTACGAGCCGTTTAGAAACCTGGTATCAATTTAGAATTCCGATTGGTTCTTATTCCAACAAAATTGGAAACATACCTGATTTTAAATCTATTCGTTTTATGAGAATGTTTTTAACAGGTTTTGAAGATGAGGTGGTGATGCGCTTTGGCAAATTAGAATTAACTCGAAATATGTGGAGAAAGTTTCCAAATAAAATTGATTCATCAGGAATTTATTCTCCCATTACTACCGGTGCTTCTTTAAATATTAATGGGGTAAATATTGAGGAAAATGATAAGCGAACTCCACTCGCTTACCGCACGCCGAGGGAAATCAAACGTCAACAGATACTAAGTAATAATGGAGTGAATCTTTTGCAAAATGAGCAGAGTATGTCGCTGCAGTTTTGTGGTTTGGGTAAGGGTGATGCTAGAGGTGTACAACAAACATTTGCTAATAGAGACATAAGACAATATGGGAAATTGTCAATGTACATTCACGCAGAAAACAATGTAAAAACTTCTAATGGAATAAGGGATCGTGATTTAAATGCAGTCATCAGAATAGGGACTGACTTTGTAAGTAATTATTTTGAAATAAAAATACCATTATATATTACTCCATTATCTGCTAATATATTAGATCCTAATTCCGATAAATACAATGACACGCTTTGGAGGGCTATCAATAGTTTGAATCTAGACCTCACTATGTTGCCTAAATTAAAACAGGAAAGAAATGTTAGAGGAGCATCTAATATTATGTATAGGAAGTTGCAATCTAATGGGCAAACCTATTCGATATTGGGTGATCCAAATTTGGGAGAAGTAAGAGGTATATTAATTGGAGTGGAAAATACCAGTAATAACTCCGCATGTGGCGAAATGTGGGTCAATGAATTGCGCCTTAATTCTATCAATGAAAATGGCGGATGGGCTGCAATGGCAAAGATAAACATGTCACTAGCGGATTTGGGAACTGTTTCAGGATCTATTTCAAATCATACTGCTGGTTTTGGTACGCTAGAGCAGCGCGTTAATGAAAGGTATCGAGATAATTTTACTCAAATGGATGTGGCAGCAAACATAGAGTTGGGAAAATTATTACCTAAACAAGCAGCTGTTTCTATTCCAATGTTTGCTAGTTATTCTCAGGCTATCAGTAGGCCAGAGTACGATCCTTATGATATGGATATACGACTTAAAGATAAGCTTGGCGTATCTCCAGCAAGTATAAGAGATTCGATTAATAATTCCGCTGTAGATTTTACTAGTACTAAAACGCTCAATTTTACGAATGTTAGAAAAACTAGGACTAGTAAAAAAAGTCCTAAGATTTATGATATATCTAATGTGGATGTAAGTTATTCCTTCATCAATATTACCGCACACAATCCTTTGATTGAAAACAATGAAGTCACTCGTCATCGAGGGGGACTAGGATATAATTTTGCTCCACAGCCTAAGTATTTAGAACCCCTTAAGAAGATTCCATTTTTAGTAAAAAGAAAAACTCATTGGTTTGATTTATTGAAGGATGTGAATCTTAATCCTATGCCTTCACAAATAAGTTTTAGAGCAGATATTCACCGGCAGTTTGGGGCAATAAGGCCAAGATCTGTGGGCTCTGATAAATATAAGATTCCAGAGACTTATGATAAATATTTGACCTTACAACGCGATTTTATTTTTCGTTGGGGGTTAACACGTTCTGTAAATTTTGATTTTACCGCTAATAATAATTCTCGGGTAGATGAACCTGCAGGAAGATTGGAGACTGCTCTTCAAAAAGATAGTCTATGGTCTAATTTATTCAAGGGTGGGCGAAATACTTTGTACAATCATTCTGCAAATGTTTCTTACACATTACCTACTGCAAAATTTCCATTGCTTGAATGGACAACTTTTAATATAAAATACCAAGCCACCTATCGCTGGATTGGCGCATCAAGATTAGCGGTTGAGTTAGGAAATATTTTGGAAAATGGGCAAAGTCAAGAAGCAACTGCACAGCTTGATTTTACTAGATTGTACAATAAATTAAGATTCTTCCGCGCTATTGAACAGCCTAACTCTGGACAAAAAAAGAATAGAGAAGTTACCAAAGATTCTATTTTTAAATCAATTACCAAAGCAGGGGTTACTACTAAAAAGTTTAAGCGAATTAAAGTCACCAAGTTAAAGGACCCTAATTATTTGCCGGATGTTGGAACAGTTGGCAGAGTGTTTGGTAAATTGATTACCAGTGTTAAGCAGATGAATATTTCTTTGTCTGAAAATGCCAACACTCGGTTACCAGGCTATCTAGATAGTACGCAATATGTTGGTCAAAATTTCCGGAGTATGCAACCGGGATTAGATTTTATTTCAGGAAGGCAACCAGATACCAATTGGCTAAACAATGCAGCAAGAAAGGGTTTGATCAGTTCTGATACTTTATTCAATAGTATTTTGCAACAAAGTTTTGATCAACGCTTAACACTAACTGCGCAGGTAGAACCGTTTAGAGATTTGAATATTAGTGTGAATGTGAATAAAACTTTTAATAAAAATTATTCAGAATTATTTAAGGATACTACTGGTACAGGAAGACAATTTAGTCACCTGAGTCCTTATGGTGGAGGTGGATTTGATGTGAGTTATATTTCCTACAAAACATTGTTTGGAAAATTTGATCCCAATCAGATTTCCGAGACCTTCCTTACTTTTCAAAATAGTCGACAAATTATTTCTCAAAGATTGGGCGCATTGAATAAATACAATGATGGCAGACCATTAGAAGCGAATGGCTATGCCTATGGATATAATAAATATGCGATTGATGTATTGATTCCTGCATTTATATCTGCCTACTCAGGTCAAGATCCCAACAGTGTTGCTTTAATAAAACAAAGCAATGCGAACATCAAGTCAAATCCATTTAGTAAAATTTTGCCAAGGCCTAATTGGAAATTGGATTATAACGGATTGAGTAGGGTGAAAGGACTAGAAAAAATTTTCACCAATGTTACTTTATCTCATGGATACAATGGAAGTTTGAGCATGAATGGATTTACCTCTGCATTATTATACCAAGATGTTTCACGCTATGGTTATCCATCTTTTTTTGATACCATTTCAAAAAATTACATTCCGTATTTCATGTTACCCAATATTACTATCCAAGAGCAGTTTGCTCCGCTGGTGGGGCTTGACATGACCTTTACCAATCAGTTTCAATTTAAGATTGATTATACCAAACAAAGAACACTTAGTTTAAGTCTGGTAGATTTTCAGTTAAGTGAAACAAGGAGTACAGAATTTGCAATAGGTGCTGGTTATCGTAAGCGCGGACTAAAATTACTGGGTGGATTAAAATTGCCTAAATTTTTAAGTAAGGATGGAGGTAGCAAGCTTGACAATGAAATCAATTTTAGATTTGATTTAAAGATTAGAGACAATGTAACGGTAAATAATCGCTTGGATCAAAATTCTACTTTGCCAACTGGTGGCAGTAAAGAAATTACCCTTTCACCTACCATTGATTATTTTTTGAATAGCCGGATCAATATCAAACTCTTTTTTGATCAGCGTAGGGTGAACCCATACATTTCTTCCAGTGCGCCCATGACCAATACCAGGGCGGGGGTTCAGTTGAGGATTTCGCTGGCGCAGTAATAAGGATTTTATTAAAATGAGAATTTATCAAAGCTCATCTATTACTAATCATCCGATTAGCTTCTATTT
>CAMBTV010000126.1 GCA_945870835.1 Chitinophaga pinensis | reverse complement strand
CTAGTGCCTCTAAGATCTTTTTTTTTCTTCCGTCTGCGGCACCCATAAAAAGACTAAGCTGTACCTCATTATCGGGTACTATATCTAGTACAATTACCCCGCATTTCATATATCGATAACCAGATTTGAAAACAATATCTAAACCCATTGCTGCATGCTTGATAAGTAGTGAGGTATCATTGGTAGCAGTTTCTAATTGCACTGTAACACTTCGGCTATACTGAGGTTCAGTTGCTTTGTGTGGGTTGGTATGGATGAATACTAGAATGGCGCTGGCACAACTTTTTTCTCTGCGTAATTTTAGGGCACAGGAGGCAGTGTGATTACTCACTGCCTCTAGAATGGTACGTTTATCGGAGAGTAATTTTCCAAATGATCTGGAGGTACAAATATTTTTTTTTCGTTTTGGATCGAACTCCCATTCCTTAGACGGTATACCTCTTAACTCGTTCAATAAACGCTCTCCCTGCACTGTCATATTTTTTCGTATCCAATCATCGGGCGCTTGCTTTAAATCATAAGCTGTTTTAAATCCATTGCTATTCAGAAAGGAGGCATATTTTCTACCCACCCCCCAGATATCAGCTACTTCGGTATATCGAAGCATTTCGTCTATCATTGAATCGTTGCAGGCGAAATAAACACCGATTGCACGCAACTTTTTTTTTGCATATCGATTCGCCATCTTCGCTAGTGTTTTAGTAGGCGCAATTCCAACGCATACTGGAATACCAACATCTTGTTTTACTTTTTCACGAATGGTGGTGCCTATTTTTAAAAGGTCCATCATTTTCATATCAGTCATGTCTAAAAAAGCTTCATCAATGGAGTACACTTCCAATTGTGAGGCAAATTGGTTGAGCGTAGCCATTACGCGGCTACTTAAATCGCCATAGAGTGTGTAGTTGGAACTAAATACGGCCACCTTGTGTTGTTTAACTAAGGCTTCGATCATAAACAATGGAGTACCCATTTTAATGCCAATGGCCTTTGCTTCCTCACTTCTGGCCACCGCACAACCATCGTTATTAGAAAGTACGATAACAGGTTTACCCTCGAGCATTGGATTGAAAAGTCGCTCGCAGGAAACATAAAAATTATTACAATCTACCAGTGCAATCATGGGTTATACGCTAAGAATAATTTTGGTTACTGTTCCCCAGATGCTGAAATCCATCCCCTCGGTAATTGGGATGGGTGGATATTTTTTATTGGCTGGCAACAAACGTATTCCACTACTATTTTTGATGAAATATTTAAGCAGAAATTCGCCATTTATCACCGCTACCACTATTTTATTGTTGGAGGGAATTACCGACTTATCAACTATCAACAGCGAGTTGGGAAGTATGTGGGCATCAATCATGGAATCACCAATATTGCGTACGATGAAGGTGGATAAAGGATTCGGTCTTAAAAGGTGTTCTAGGTCGATGATTTCTTCTAGGTAATCCGCCGCGGGTGATGGAAATCCCGCCTGTACATACCCTGGAAAATGTCTTAGAAATATTGGACTTCCCTCCTCTGATTGAATGAGTTGGATTTCATGGAATTTTGTCATTTACTAAAATTTTTAGCAAATTAAGGTATTTTTTGGGGCTGCCAATTTTTTCTTCGGGATCTTTTAAAATTTAAATAATTGTTATTTAACCACAATATTTCTTCAAAAGCAAGAAGTTCGTTAGCTTTAGTAATATTGTTTAGAATAAATCTTACCAGCGAAATATTAAAATTCACTTGTATTTATTAAATTTGACATGATGATTTCCAATATTATTAAAAAAGCATTTCTACCTTGTATTTTTTTGTTGTTATCAGCTTGTGCTTATAACAATACTGGAGTACGAAAATCTACCCCTCCCTTGTCGGGTACTTTTTTTGCCTACCATACAGCCCTTGGCGCTGGAAGGGGAATAATTTTTAGAGTACCTATTCCAGCAGATATGAAGGAACATTATTCTGCTGACTCATTTTATCTGAATGGTAAATCACAGAATTTTTCAATAAGAACCATCCGAGATACATTGTATTTGGAATCCAATTATTTTGTATCAGCCCCTAGTCGAACAGTAGGAGAACCAGTTGGCGAGTATAAGAATCTTTCTCAAATAGTAGCGAACGATTCAATCCTTGCAAAACGACAATTTTATCCCTCTTGGATTATTTTTTCGGGTAAAAAAGGGACTAGACGCATTGATGTTTCAGATTATAAAGAAATTTTTACACAAAATAAATTATAGACATCACAACAATGAGAGAGCGAAAAAAAATTCTACTTAGCAGTATATTGATTGCTTGCCTATTATCAGTTGGCTTTTATGTTTATCAATCTACCTTATCCAATACAGCGATAGGTTTATTGGGTGATAAATTAATAAATAATAGTAGTTCTACTATTGTTGCATCTGCTTATCCAGCTAAGTCTACCAAGACGGTTAATAAAAAATATCGGATATTATCTGAGCGTGAAAAATATGAACTGTACTTACATCAACACCCTTACAAAAATAGGGTGAGCAACATCGATGCTAGTGAAGTAGAAACAGAACTAGAAGATAATAAAAAAGCAAAAAAGGAAAGAGAAGAGCAAAGCGAAAATAGGCCAGATCGTCCAGACCTAGCTTATCAGCAGGACTTTTTGAGAACTATGAATCCTAGTTTAAAAAGGCCTACCCCTGAAATTTTGCCGAGTATCATTCAAAGAAATAATAATTATGGTGCCAAGGCCACTACATTGCCTGGAGACAATTCTAGTGCTGCCACTAATTGGACTGAGTTAGGTCCTAATAATGTAGGAGGTCGTACAAGGGCATTGGCCTGGGATCCTACTACTGCTAATAAAGTTTGGGCAGGTGGCGCCAGCGGAGGTCTTTGGTATAATATGAATATAACAGATGCTAATTCGGGTTGGGTAAAAGTAAATGATTTTTGGTCAACGCTATCTGTAACAAAAATTGCATTTGACCCTACCAATGCTAATATTGCTTATGTGGCTACTGGAGAAGGTTTTGGTGTAGGTGCATCTATTGGTGCAGGAATTTGGAAGACTACAGATGGAGGTAGTAGCTGGAATCAAATTTCTTCGACCGCTAATATGCGGTATATGAATGATTTAATTGTTCGAAGAGAAAGTATTTCAGGTACCAATATCGGTGTGGTTTACGCTTCTGTCGACATTGGGATCTACAATGATAAATGGTTTGACGATTTTGGTCAGGGTTTGTATCGCTCTACAGATTTCGGGGCTTCTTGGACGCAGGTGATGCCGAAAGCTGCAAATAATGCCAATTATGTACCTGCATCCATTAGTGTTGGTGCTGGTAATAGAATATGGGTGGGGACTAAATCAAATAATTACAGTGGTAATGATCAGGGCGGTGGACGTGTTTACTATTCTGATAATGGAACTACTTGGACCCTTTCTAATACACTTACAAATGCAACTGAAGGCAGGGTTACTGTAGCTTGTGCTCCTTCGGATGCAAATTATATTTACAGTTTTATGGAAAATAAAACTGCTACTGGTACAGGAACGCCAATCATTGTTCTTCGCAAATCAACTGATAATGGGGTTAGTTGGACAAACATGTCGTTGCCTGTAGACAATGATTCAGAAATTAGTGCAGATGATTTTACTCGCGGTCAATCTTGGTATGACCAAGCACTTTCAGTAGATCCGAATAATGCGCAAAATGTACTCATTGGTGGTATCGATTTATTTGGATCTGTAGACGCTGGAGCTAGTTGGGGCCAAATTGGTAAGTGGTTTGATTGGGCAGGACTTAATTGTTCGGTTGTGCATGCAGATCAACATGCTATTAGTTTTAAACCGGGTTCTTCAACTACAGTGATTTTTGGAAACGATGGTGGAGTTTATTACTCTTCAAACATTGCTTATTCCGCTACCGGTAAACCTATTTTTGCTCGCAATAAAAATTACAATGTTACCCAGTTTTATTCCACTGCTATCCATCCTACCGCTGGTAACAATTATCACTTAGCGGGTGCTCAGGATAATGGAACACAACAATTTAATTCTTCTAGTTCAAATTCTACTCGTGAAGTATATGGTGGGGATGGAGCTTATTGTTTTATAGATCAAGTAAATCCTAAATATCAAATAGTGAGTTATATAAATAATAATTTTTTCTTGTATTATCCCAATAGCAATGGTGATACCACTTTAATGAGTTTGATAGAGAGTGAAAATACAGGTAGCTTTATTAACCCTGCTTGTTATGATAATAATCGACATGTTCTTTATACTTATAAATCAAGTGATCCTACAGCTGGAGGAAGCATTTATCGTGTTAAAAATATTACGAGCGCTCCTAGTATACTTTTAGACAGTTTAGATGTTACCAATTTGACTGCAGATGCTACTGCATTTAAAGTTTCACCTCATACAACTTCTTCTACCACTTTATTTATTGGAACTGCCTCAGGAAAACTTATTAAATTAACGAATGCCAATGGTAGCTCTCCAACGGAAACTAATATTACGGGTTCATTACCTACAGGTTCTATTTCATGTATTGAAATTGGTAGTACTGAAAACGAATTGCTAGTAACATTTTTTAATTACGGATTGGCAAGTAAAATTTATTATAGTTCTAATGGAGGTACTACATGGGTTAGCAAGATGGGAGATTTTCCAGACATGCCTGTTAGATGGGCTATGTTCAATCCTAATCACGTATCTACCGAAGTAATATTGGCAACTGAATTAGGTATTTATGGTACCACTAATTTCAGCAATACCTCTCCTACCTGGACGGGTAAAAATACTGGATTTTCAAATGTAAGAACAGATATGTTGCAAATGAGAACATCGGATAAAATGGTGATTGCCGCCACTTTTGGAAGGGGTCTTTATTCTTCAATGGGATTCTCTGAATCCTTTCCTACCATTACTTCTTTTACTCCTACTTCTGCTGCTGCAGGTGCAACTGTAACTATCACTGGTACTAATTTAACGGGTGCTACAGCAGTTAGTTTTGGAGGTACTGCGGCTGTTTCTTTTACTGTGGTAAATAGTACTACTATTACAGCAGTCGTTGGGTCAGGGGCTACTGGTACGCTTAGTGTTACCACTCCTTTTGGTATAGCTACCAAAACAGGTTTTACTCTTCTTGCTGCTAACACTCCTACCATCACATCGTTTACTCCAACGAGTTCAAGAAGCGCAGAAACTGTAACCATTACGGGAACAAATTTTACGGGTACTACAGCAGTTAGTTTTGGTGGTACTGCTGCTACTTCCTTCACTGTATTAAGTAGTACCTCTATTGCGGCAGTCGTTGGTAACGGTACTAGCGGAAGCGTAAGTGTTACAACAGGCGTTGGAACCGCAAGCTTAAACGGATTCGTTTATATTCAACCTTTGGCGGTAAGTGTTACGGCTCAACCTACTTGTACCTTAGCAACAGGAACAATCACTGTTAGTTCACCTATAACCGATTTGACATTTAGCATTGACGGAATAACTTATTCGAATACTACTGGTGTGTTTACTGGAGTTGCGGCTGGAACTTACAGTGTTACTTCTAAAAGTGCAAGTAATATGGTGAGTCCTGCTGTTAGCGTAACAGTTTTACCTCAACCACCAATACCCACAGCACCTACTGCAAGTGTTACAGCACAGCCAAGTTGTAGTATTGCTACTGCAACAATTAAGGTAAGTTCATCAACAACAAGTCTGACATTTAGTATTGATGGTTCTAATTATAGCAACACTTCGGGTATATTTACTGGAGTTGTTGTAGGTAATTACAGCTTAACTTCTAAGTATACTGGTGGATGTGCAAGTGCAGCAACTAGTTTAACTGTTACACCTCAACCAGCAGTACCTTCTGTTCCTATCATCACCCCTGCATCTGCCACAACATTTTGTTTAGGATCTTCAGTTGTATTGAGTAGTAATGCAGCTACTGGAAACCAATGGTATAAGAATAATGTATTAATTGTCGGAGCATCTAATGCAACTTTTATAGCTTCGGAAGCAGGTTCATACACAGATTCGGTTACCAATACAGTAGGATGTAAAACTGGTTCTCTTGCTGCTGTGGTTACTTTAAAACCATCTCTAGCTAAACCTATAATCAGTTGGAATGGATCTAATTTGTCGACCAATTCAACTGCTACGGCTTTTCAATGGTTTCTAAACAATGTTTCTTTGTTTGGCGCAACAACAGTAAGCTATAAGCCTACTGCTATTGGTTCGTATAAAATTCAGATCACCAATGTGGAGGGTTGCAATACAATAAGTGATAGTTTTAATTTGGTAGTTACTGCGCTTAATAATCCAGCAACTACTACTGTTAATAATATGGCTAGTGTTTTTCCAAATCCTGCATCTCCAGTTTTATTGGTTAAGTTTAAGGATGCCCCTAATACAACGGTCGATATTCGTTTAATGGGTAATGACGGAAGAACGATTAAGTTGATAAGAACAAAAGATAAATTAACATCTATTCCAATTAGCAATGTTCCTTCTGGTAATTATTTTATTAGAATTACTGGAAATAATTATAATCAAACCGAGGGTGTAATCATTAGTAAATAATCTATGTATATGAAAAAATTAATAGCTTTTCTTCCAATCTTAGTCGTTTCTTTAATTTCTTGTTCTAAGTCTTCTGATGAAGGAGGATCTACTCCACCAGCGACTCCAGTGGAAACCCCTATTACATTTACTATCAATGCTTCTAATAACAGTGTTGCATTGACCAACGGATATGCAGTTACAGCTACCCTTACATCAATAATGCCTTCTTCAAAAGGTATTACTATTGAAACAACTTTAGTGAATCAATCCAATAGTGCAAATATTGCTCAAAGTGCAGCTGTCACTAGTACTGCTGCAGTAAACAACTTACAGTTTATAAATCTTCCACAACAACAATGGTGTACTGCTACCGTTAAGGTATCCTCGGTGGCAACCCCTTCTAACAGTGCTTCACAGAGTTTTACGGTAGTTTATAAGTGATAATTTTTTCAATGTATGTAGCGGTAATCATAGATTATTTCTACATACATTATTTTTAAAATTTGGATATTTAGAACTTGAATCTAAATTAGTTAGTCGTTCTTCGAAAAGTCGTGATTGTCCAATCGGTAATTCTTTTGATTAAATGAATCGATAAAGGACAGCAAGATAATCAGTCAAATGATTAATAATTTCGTCTTACTTTTTAGTTAGATAAAGTCAGCTATATAGATCTGGAATTTAGTGCTTTTACTTTTTTGCCTTGATGCAAAAAAGTAACAAAAAAAATCAAGCCTGCGAATAAAGGATCAATTATCTATTACTGCGAAATTAAAAGACTGTGCTACCTTAAAGGGTATGCCTCCTCCGCGGCGGATTGATTTTTAACGGCTGACATTTACAATTTCTAGCACTATTTATTCGAGGGCGTCAATTAGACTTTTGATAAATAATTTTTCCGTTGATCATGGTCATCGAAACATTGATATTTTTATCGAAAATTATTATATCTGCATCCTTTCCTACTGTTAACGTTCCTTTTTTGTCAACTACTCCCATTATACGCGCAGGGGTAGCAGATATCATTTTAATGGCATCCTCTAGAGAAACCTCAGCTAAATTTATCATTGATCTTACCAGTCGATCTGCTGTCGCAATACTTCCTGCAAATGCAGTACGATCGGGCAGCTTTGCTACTCCATCTTCGATGATTACTTTTAAACCATTGTTCTTATCTCCTAAAATACTTTCACTAACATTGGTTCCTGCTGGTCTAATTGCATCTGTTATCAATGCAGTACGATCTGCCCCCTTGATTTTATAAACCAATTTTAGTAAGGGAGCTGGAAGATGAACACCATCTGCTATAATTTCAACATCCATATCATCAATGATAAAAGCACTTTCTACCACACCAGCAAATCGAAAAGAATTTCGCCTCGTAACACCAGACATCGCGGAATATAAATGGGTTGCTAGCGTATAACCATTCTCAAATGCTTTTATAACTTCATCATAAACAGCATCTGTATGCGCTAAAGCTGGCAGCACTCCTTTTGATTTAATATATTTTCCAAATTCAATGGCTCCCTTTAATTCAGGCGCAGCACTCCATCTTTTAATACAGGAAAACTTTGATAATATTTCTTGATACTCTTCTGGCAAAGGATCTCTTATATACCTTGGGTCTTGTGCGCCTTTTTGACTCATTGCGATATAAGGTCCTTCTAAATGCATTCCAAGAAATTGAGATCCATTGATGTTATTTTTATTGGCACTCTCATAGACACCTAAAATTTGAAACATAGCCTCTTTGGTACTAGTGAGTGTAGTAGGTAACATGGAAGTAGTGCCAAATTTTGCATGTGTTTCTGCAATTTGTAAAAAGGCATTCTCATTGCCATCCATAAAAT
>CAMBTV010000125.1 GCA_945870835.1 Chitinophaga pinensis | reverse complement strand
GCCGCGGCGGAGGCACTTCCTCTAAAGTAACATAATCTACCGGCGAGTTCCTTGATTTTAGGCTGATAGTTAAAATTTCATCCGCCGCGGCGGATTGATTTTTTTTGTTACTTTTTTGCATCAAGGCAAAAAAGTAAAAGCACCCTATTACGAAGGAAATTTCAGGCCTATATAGCTAGTTGACCTTCAAAAAGTGGGTCAACTAACTAATATAAGCTGGTAAATAATGAAGTAGGGGCATAAAAAAAGAGAACTTTAAGTTCTCTTTAGGTATCACTAAATGTAATAAATGCAATTTGAATTGATAATTTATTTGTTAGAACTCATTTTAGCTTCTATGCTTAGGGTGGCATGAGGTACAGCCCTTAACCTTGCTTTATCGATGAGTTTACCAGTAACACGGCAAATGCCATATGTTTTATTTTCAATGCGCATGATTGCTTTCTCGAGGTGATCAATAAAAGTAACCTGACGACTAGCCATTTGGCTCAATTGTTCTCTTTCCATACTAAGGCTTCCATCTTCCATTGTCATGTAACGGCTATCACCTTCATCTCCGCCAAGTTCATCTTTGCGGGTAATAAGACCGTGTAAATAAGACAATTCTTTTTTAGCCGCCTCTAATTTGCGCTGGATTAATTCTCTGAATTCATTCAATTCACCATCGCTGTAGCGTTGTGAAGGAGCTCCGGGATCTCTTTGGGCTTTATCCAATACAGATTTAGTAAACTCTGGTTGGTATTTTCTAACCGTTTTGGTAGAAATTTTTGGAATCGACACTGGCTTAGCAGCAGGCACTTTAATATCTTTTGCCTTTACCTCAGGTACAGATTTTACAGCAACCACCTTAATAATGGGTGGTTTAACTGGAACTTTTGTTTCAACCTTTTTTACTGGAGCTGGAGTAGCAGCTTTTGTAGGAGTACTTTTCACCGATTGAGTATTTTTAATAATCGGTTTTTTTACTGGTATTGGAGCTTTTTTAGCGGGAGCAGCTTTTGCTGGTACTACTTTTGCTGATGGTTTAGCTGGTTTTTTCGATACTACTTTTACCGCTGACTTTTTTTGAGCAACTTTTGCAGGTACTTTTTTAGCGATTGGTTTAGCCACAGGCTTAGCTATTGGCTTTTTGGCTGCTGGTTTTTTAGCTAAAGGCTTTTTAGCTGCTGGTTTTTTAGCTAGAGGCTTAGAAATTATTTTCTTAGGTGCAGGCTTTTTAGCAGCTACCTTTTTTGGGGCTGTTTTTTTAGCAGGCGCTGGTTTAACCACCTTTTTAGGGGCTGATTTCACTGGTTTAGCGGTTTTTTTAGCTATCGATTTTCCTTTTGCTTTTACTGCTTTTGACGGCAGCTGCTTTTTTGTTGCCATACTAATTTGAATTTTTAAGTACGTTCACTTTTAAGAAGGCATCGTTCACTTCGATTTCCACACCCTCGTTTAAAACGGGATAAAAAACAAGCGAATCTGCCAGGATTTCGGCGCAAATATAATCTTTAAATTGAATTAATGAAAGTTGCACCCCTTGATTTTCCAAAACAGCTACATTTATCCTGTCGGTAAGCTCAAATCCGCTTTCTTTTCTGATATTTTGAACCTTATTAATAAATTCTCTCGCATCCCCCTCCTTTTTGAGTTCTTCAGTAATTGTGATGTCAAGGGCAACGGTCAAAGAACCCTTGCTTGCCAGTTCATATCCCTTAATTTCATCTGTACTGACCTCCAAATCTTCACAATTAATTAAAATTGGTTCCTCGTTTGTAAGTAAATGATCAGGATTCAATAGATAATCTCCCTCTAATACCTTGTCGATGGTGATATTATTAAATTTACTAATCTCATCGGCTGCCCATTTCATTTTTGGCCCCAACTTTTTACCTAAGGTTTTGAAATTGGCTTTCGCTTTTTTCTGGATAAAATCATTTTCGGCGCCTAAAATTTCAACTTCTTTAATGTTGGTTTCAGCTTTGATTATTGCAGACACTTTTTTTATCCTTTCAGCCATTTCTGAATCCATTGCTGGAATCAGTACTTTTTGAAGAGGCTGGCGAACTTTTATATTTACTTTTTTGCGCAATGAAAGTATCAGCGAAGAAGTGTCTTGTGCTAATTGCATTCTTTTTTCCAAATCTGTATTTATTGCACCTTCATTGGTTAATGGAAAATCGGTGTGATGGACCGATTCATTTGAAAAACGGTTCGAAACATTATTTAAATTTAGGAAAAGCCAATCTGCAAAGAATGGAGCAATGGGAGCCATTAATCTAGTTAAAGTTTCTAAACATTCATATAAAGTTTGGTAGGCTGAAATTTTGTCCTGTTCGTATTCACCTTTCCAAAATCTTCGACGGCATAATCTAACATACCAGTTGCTTAAATGAGTGTCAACAAAATCTTCTATCGCTCTTCCAGCTTGTGTGGGCTCATATTCATCGAAATTTTGCTGTACATTTTTTATTAATGAATTCAATGAAGAAAGAATCCACTGATCAATTTCAGGTCTTTCTTTTATTGGAATCAGCGATTCTTTAAAAGCAAAACCATCCACATTTGCATACAAAGCAAAAAATTGATAAGTATTATAAAGAGTACCGAAAAATTTGCGTTGCACTTCTTTAATTCCTTCTGTATCAAATTTCAAACTATCCCATGGAGAAGCATTGGTGATAAGATACCAGCGAGTGGCATCTGCTCCAAAAGTGTTAATGGTTTCAAACGGGTCCACCACGTTGCCGAGGCGCTTACTCATCTTATTGCCATTTTTATCAAGTACAAGGCCATTGCTTACTACTGTTTTGTAGGCTACACTGTCAAACAACAATACACCTAAAGCGTGTAAGGTATAGAACCAACCTCTAGTTTGGTCAACTCCTTCTGCAATAAAATCAGCAGGAAATGCACCATTGGCACCCTTACCCTTTAATGGCGAATTAGCTGAAGCAGCATGGTATTGCCAGAAATTTTCTGTACTTAAAGGACCAAATTCATTTGAACTGCTATCGGGTAATCCCCATTGTGCGTATGGCATTGCACCACTATCAAACCATACATCTACCAAATCTGCTACTCTTTTCATTGGTAAACCTTTTGAACTTACTAATACGATAGAGTCAACAAATGGTTTGTGTAAATCCAAGGTGGAATTATCTAAATGTGCTTGATTGGTGTCGCCACCCAATTGATCCGCAGCTTTTTTAATTTCTGTTTTTAATTCATCAATAGAGCCGATACATTTTTCCTCAGATCCATCTTCGGTTCGCCAAATGGGCAAAGGTGTTCCCCAATAACGGCTGCGACTCAAATTCCAGTCAACCATATTTTCGAGCCAGTTACCAAAACGCCCAGTACCAGTTGCTGCAGGTTTCCATTGAATCGTCTTATTGAGCTCCACCATACGGTCTTTAACAGCAGTGGTTTTGATAAACCATGCATCTAGTGGATAGTAAATAATTGGCTTGTCTGTTCTCCAGCAATGGGGGTAGCTGTGCTCATACTTTTCGACCTTAAAAGCTCGATTTTCTTTTTTAAGTTTTACACTGATATCGACGTTTACATCTATATATTCAGGGTCATCCTTGTAATTTTTTACAAACCGACCACTAAATTCACCTGTGCCATCTATGAACTTACCCTGCCTATCTACTAAAGTTAGGATCCCTAGATTATTTTTCTTACCTACTTTGTAATCATCTGCACCAAAGGCCGGTGAGGTATGAACAATACCAGTTCCATCTTCGGTAGTAACAAAATCTCCCAAAATTATTTTGAAAGGAACAGCTTCGGGGGTAATTTCTTTTATTTGTTCTATTGTGTTTGCATCAGAAGGCAGTAGTTGCTCGTAATTAATTCCCTCTAATTCTTTTCCTTTAAATTCAACCAATTTTTTCCATGGCAATACTTTATCACCTTCTTTATAAATATCAAAGTCACCATTTTCTGCTTCTGGTTTGAAGTACTTGTTCAATAGTGCCTTTGCAAGAATAACATGGACAGGTAAATAGGTATAAGGATTAAATGTTTTAATCAGTACGTAATCAATATTAGGACCAACAGTTAATCCGAGATTAGAAGGAAGTGTCCAAGGAGTAGTGGTCCAAGCCATAAAAAAAGCCTCTCCAGCAACATCCATTGTATCAAAAATTTTTGCAACTGCAGGGTGTTTCGAATTGATATTTTCAGAAGGATTGGGTAGGCGAAACATGGCTACTACACTCGTGTCTTTTACATCTTTGTAGGTTCCGGGTTGGTTTAATTCGTGCGAACTAAGTCCTGTGCCAGCAGCAGGAGAATAGGGCTGAATGCTTATGCTTTCGTATAAGTAGCCTTTTTTGTGTAACTGACTTAAAGTCCACCAAAGGGTTTCTACATAGTTATTTTCGAAGGTTACATATGGATTCTTGAGATCTACCCAATAGCCCATTTTATGAGTAATGTCGTCCCACTTGTCTTTAAATTTCAGGACTTCTTTTCGACAGGTAGCATTGTATTCTTCGATGGATATTTTTTTACCAATATCCTCTTTTGTAATTCCTAATAATTTTTCTACGCCTAATTCAACTGGTAGTCCATGGGTATCCCAGCCGCCCTTTCTTTTTACCTGAAAACCTTGCATAGTTTTGTAGCGGCAAACCAAGTCTTTTAAAGTTCTTGAAATTACATGGTGAATGCCGGGCATTCCATTTGCACTTGGAGGGCCCTCGTAAAACACAAAAGGAATCTTGCCCTCTCTCAGGGTTACACTGTTTTCAAAGACATTGTTTTTCTCCCAATAATTCAAAAGCTCATTGCCAATGGCTGGTAAATTTAATTGCTGGTATTCTTGATATTTTGCGCTCATATAATCTTGCGGTCAGAGGTATAAAATGTGTGCAAAGGTAAGAAATAGACTTGTTGGAAATACAATCCCATGCAGCTTTTAGCCTTTAAGTTGTTTTGCATAAAAAAATACAACAATGAGCTCTTGGGTGGTTAATTTAAAAGGTGCGTATTTTTTATAAAAAATTTATAGCGTAACCTTATGGAATGATAAAGGATTTAAAACTTTTTCAGGTTTAAATCCTGATTTTTTAAATAAAATCAATAAGAGTAAATCTAGTAATGTAGAATTTTAACGAAGCAGTAGTTCACAGGGCTTGATGCCGGTATGTTTTTTAAAAGCAGTGCTAAAGTGAGAGATGGAGGAATAGCCGAGCATTAGTGAAACTTCCGTTACACTGAGGCCTTTTTCGTAGAGTAAGTATTTAGCATGTTCCATGCGTTGGCTCTGATAAAAATCAAAGATGGTAGTACCAAATAATTCTTTAAATCCCTTTTTGAGATAACATTCATTGATAGCCACTTTTCGGCTGAGCTCCTTGATGGTAAGTGGTTCGCCGATATGCTGAAGCAAAACTTCTCTTGCCTTGGAAATCTTTTCGCGGTCATCTATATTGTCCAAAAATTTACAAGAAAATATTTTTTCATTATCACCAAACATGTTGTCCATACTGTATAGTAGCAGTATTTGTGTTTGGGCATTGATGAATATATTTTCAAGGCTATCAGAATAGGTATGATTCAATAAAGCTTCAATTGCCTTTCTTATTTTACCATAAAGCGGTAATGTTTTTGAAAATGAACTAGAATGGGTAAACGATAGTACCTCGTCAGAAATAGTAAGTTGTTTTTTACCTCTTATAAATTGGGTAAGGTAAGCTGGTTTAAAACTAAAACTTAGCAGGTCTATGCTTTCTTCTTTTTCGATACAGCTATTGGAGGCGTTGAACTTACAGTAGTCACATTCTGCTTGCTTTTGTCGACAATAAACGTTTCCAGATACACAAAACCTTAGTTCTAAATAGTTAGCAGCAGAATTATTTTTTTCAAAGTGATAGATCAACTTTCCGGTATCTTCTACACTCCATTGCGAATTTTTTTTGTAACGGGTAATAGAGTACTGGACCGATCCTGGAACCGATCTTTCAATTTGATGCAATACTTCCAACTCATTAAAAAGCAGTGAAGGTTGCTGGTCAATTTTTAAAAGATTTGTAGTTGAGTTCATTGAAAATTTCAATGCAAATATACGTTAAAACAAGGCTTCATTTTGTGTAATCTGTCAATTTAGTGTCATTTATTAAATTTTGAAATTATTTAAAGATATCTAGGTGTTTTATAAATAAAAGATATTTGTAAACGAGGCTGTTCAGTTTAGTCAAATTGCCATGAAAATTCAGCCTCTAGAAGCAGATAGTTGCTTTTTAAAAAAGTACTTAAAAAGCTGTGGAAATCTTTGGGGAAACTTATCTGTTTAAGGTCATCTTAAAGTGCCTTAAGCGGCTGCTTTTCCTTATATTTGCAACCATATCAATTTTGATAATTTTAAAGCGAATTTGCCTATCAACATGAGCACAGAAAATGACGAAGTAGTTACCCCAGATATTAATGGATACGGGGCCGACAGTATTCAGGTTTTAGAAGGTTTAGAAGCAGTGAGAAAACGCCCTGCCATGTATATTGGAGATATCGGCGTAAAAGGGCTGCATCACCTGGTATATGAAGTTGTTGACAACTCCATTGATGAGGCCCTTGCTGGTCATTGCCAAAACATTATGGTTACCATCAATGAAGACAATTCAATTACGGTTTCTGATGATGGTAGAGGTATTCCAACTGGATTGCATACCAAGGAAAATAGAAGTGCTTTAGAAGTGGTGATGACTGTATTACATGCTGGTGGAAAATTTGATAAAGATTCATACAAAGTATCTGGAGGTTTGCATGGAGTAGGGGTAAGTTGCGTGAACGCTTTGAGTAGCAAATTACATGTTACTGTAAACAGGGATGGAAAGACTTTTGAACAGGAATATGCTAAAGGTGTTCCAAAATATTCTGTCCGTGAAATTGGCAACTCTGACAAACATGGAACTACTGTTCAGTTTTGGCCCGACCTTACTATTTTCACCTCAGGGGTTTATGTTAGGGAAATTTTGGAAGGACGTTTAAGAGAGCTAGCTTTTTTGAATAGAAAAATTACCATTATCATTAATGATCTGCGAGAGGTAGATGAGCAAGGAAAAACTTATACTAAAACTTTTTACAGCGAAGGTGGTATAGTTGAGTTTGTGGAAATGCTTGATAAAAATGCGAATAGAAATCCATTATTGCCTACGGTGATTTATTGTGATGGTTATGACGCTACAAGCAACGTAACCGTAGAAGTTGCCATGATCTATAATACCGGTTACCAAGAACACCTTTTTAGTTATGTAAACAATATTAATACTATTGAAGGAGGAACCCATGTAGCTGGTTTTCGCCGATCTATTACCCGTGTATTTAAAAGTTACGGCGAAAGAGAAGGGATGTTTGAAAAGGCTAAAGTAGAAATTGAAGGGGATGATTTCAGAGAAGGTTTAAGTGCTATTATTTCTGTAAAAGTTCCAGAACCTCAATTTGAGGGGCAGACCAAAACTAAGTTGGGTAACAACGAGGTAATGGGAGTGGTGGATAGTACTTTGAGCCGAGTTTTGAATGCATACCTAGAAGAAAATCCAAAGGATGCTAAAACGATCATTCAGAAAGTAATTTTAGCCGCACAAGCAAGAGCAGCAGCCAAAAGAGCTAGAGAAATGGTTCAGCGCAAGAGTGTACTTACTGGTGGAGGGTTGCCTGGTAAATTAGCGGATTGTAGTGACAAAGATCCCAATCGTTGCGAATTATATTTAGTGGAAGGAGATTCTGCTGGGGGCACTGCTAAGCAAGGAAGAGACAGAAGCTATCAAGCTATTCTGCCGTTGCGAGGTAAGATCTTGAATGTGGAAAAGGCAATGGAACATAAGATATATGACAATGAGGAGATTAGGAATATGTTTACTGCATTGGGTGTTAAAATCGGTACTCCTGAAGATCCTAAGGCCTTGGATTTATCTAAACTGCGCTATCATAAGTTGATTATCATGACAGATGCCGATGTGGATGGAAGCCATATTGCTACGCTTATTTTGACCTTTATTTTCAGGTATATGAAAGAATTGGTGGAGCAAGGGTATGTTTACATCGCTCAGCCGCCACTATACCTTGTAAAAAAGGGGAAAGACCAAGATTATGCATGGACCGATGCTGAACGTAAAGGACTGATTGCAAGATTTGGCCAAGGAAAAGATGATAGTGTTACTACCCAACGTTATAAAGGTTTGGGAGAAATGAATGCAGAGCAATTATGGGAGACAACAATGAATCCAGCTACTAGAACCCTTAAGCAGGTCACAATTTCAAGCGCAGCAGAGGCGGATTTGATCTTTAGTATGTTAATGGGAGATGAAGTGCCTCCAAGGAGAGAGTTTATTGAAACCCATGCTAAATATGCAAAGATTGATGTGTAATTGATATTATTTATATTAATAGCTCCTGTGTCTTCAGGAGCTATTTTTTTTAGTAAAATAAA
>CAMBTV010000124.1 GCA_945870835.1 Chitinophaga pinensis | reverse complement strand
AGATACTTCCAGCAATAGAATTTTCTATTGCCATTACTCCCCCATTACTTTCTTTGGTGTTTTCAGCGATTTTAACCACTTCCCGGAAGGTAGCACAACAAATTACCTCTACATTTTTACCAAAAAAGTTCCTAGCAGCCTCCTGATGAAAACTCCCTTCAAAGCCCTGAATAGAAACTTTGCTGGGTTTTCCAGTACCGGAATCCGCCCTAGAAGCATTGGAAGCTATCCTTTTAGTATTTTTTCCAGCAAGGCTTTTCATATATTATAAATACTTTATTATTAAATATGTTTTATTAGACCCATAAAAAAAATCCCGACTATTTAGCCGGGATTCTTTTTTATGTTAATCTGTTATTGTCAGTTTCAGTTTTTAACAAAAGACTCCCGTACTATTTCTAAAATAGTAGCTAAAATAAAATCGGGTGAATTTTGAATAATTGTTCATAATAGAATACAAATTTAGGGTATTAAATGATATCAGCCCAATGTTTTTTTAAAAATCAAGCGATAAGTTTGAAAAATAATCAGAAAAAAGCAGTTTTTGGCAATTTTTCAATAATCCACAAGCTCAAATAACAAAAAGCCCCTATAAATAGGGGCTTTTTGCAAAATCGTAGATAAAATTTGATTAATTCAAATTTTACACTTTTTTAATTACTTCTTAGCAGCAGTATCAACTGCAACTTTAGCAGCAGTATCAACAGCTTTAGCAGCAGTGTCAACAGCAGCAGGAGCAACTACAGCAGCAGCTGTATCACCTTCTACTTTTTTCTCTTCACCACCAGCGCAAGATGCGAAAGATGCAGCAACTACTGCAAATACTAATAATTTTTTCATTTTTTTGTGTTTTAATTGGTTATATGATATTTAATACGCGAAAGTAAAAAAGGTAACCCTACTTTACAAAAAAATTATTTTTGCTCGATTTGGGTTACTATTTCAGACATTTACGTATTAATAACAGAATAGTGCAAACATTAGAACAAGAACAAATATTACTAAAGGGTCTTGCAGGAAGCGATAAAAATTCAATAGAATTGATTTATCGTGATAACTTTTCTTCTATTCAAAGCTTTGTTTTGAATAATAATGGTTCTGTAGATGATGCGAGGGATATCTTTCAAGAGGCGATGATAGTGCTTTACGAAAATGCAGGAAAAGAATCTTTTAAGCTGAATTGTCAAATTAAAACCTACCTCTATTCTGTATGTCGCCGATTGTGGTTGAAAAGATTGCAGCATTTAGGTAAATTCAATACCAAACTAGAAACTATAGAAGATATTATTCCTGTAGAGTTGGAGTTAGAGGATCATGAGAAGAGAAATGACGATTTTAATTTAATGGAGAATGCAATGTCTAAGATAGGTGAGCCATGTAAAAGTTTATTAGACGCTTATTATATGCAAAAAAAGAACATGCAGGAATTGGCGCTTGAATTTGGGTATACCAATGCTGACAATGCAAAAACTCAGAAATACAAGTGCTTATTAAGATTAAAAAAAATATTTTTTGCCCAATATAAAAATACCTAAAGAATGGATGATATTTTATTACTAGAGAAGGTAGAACGATACCTAAGTGGAGAAATGGACAATGAAGAAAAATCTCTTTTTGAAACACGCCGTAAAAATGACGCTGAGCTAGATCAACTAGTTGTAGAGCACACTTATTTTTTACTAGGACTACAAACTTATGGATCGATTAAGACTTTTAAACATAGCTTAACAGAAGTGGAGTCAAAATTAATATCCGAAGGCTTACTCGGATTGGCTCCATTTAATGGCAAAGCAAAAATTGTTTACTTCTGGAAAAAATACAAACGGAACATCGCAGTGGCTGCCTCAATTGCAGCATTTATTTCAGTATTGGCCTCCGGTTTAATGGTTACCGTTAGTCGTAAATTTGGTAATGAAAATTACCGGGTATTGGTGGATCAAATCAATAAGACTAACAGAGAAGTAAATAAGTTGAAATCAAATAGTGTAATTGAAAAATCGCCTATCACTAAGCCCGAAGTCGATTTCAGAGCTACTGGTTTTTTAATTGATAGAAAAGGATACCTGATTACCAATGCACACGTAATTAGCAGAATGAAAAATATCTATATTGAAAATAGAAAGGGGGAGTTTTTTAAGGCAGAAGTTCTCTATTCTGATAATGAAGTTGATTTAGCCATTTTAAAAATAACAGATACTTCCTTCAAGCCAGTTTCTAATTTGCCTTATAGTATTAAAAAAGAAAACTCAGAACTCGGAGAGCAGTTTTTCACCCTTGGTTTTCCTAGAAATGAGATTGTTTATGGTGAAGGCTATCTGAGCGCCGAATCAGGAAGTGATGGCGACTCCTCTGCTTATCAATTAAATGTATCTGCCAATCCGGGTAATAGTGGAGGACCTGTAATTAATGGTAATGGAGAGATCATAGGTATAATCACTGCCAAAGATTCAAAAGCTGATGGTGTAGTATACGCAGCTAAATCTAAAAATATAATTACAATACTAGAAAAATTAAAGAAATCAGACAATCAATTCCATGTTATAAAAACTCCGAATAAAACTGATTTGAAAAAACTAGATAGAGTTCACCAGGTAAAGAAAATGGAAGAATATGTTTTTATGGTGGTAGGAAACTAATTGAAAAAAAGATACAAATAAAATCGTTCCGACAAAAAATCGGAACGATTTTTTATTTAAGCCCATAGTGAAATTGGATATTCACCATCGGACACTAATTTTTCAACACTTGCCTTTACGATCGGAGCATCCTCTTTGTAAGTTACGCCAAACCACTGGGCAGAAGTTGGTATTACCTGGATGGTACCTCCTTGGTTTTGAACAAAATTATCGCCTAATAATGGAATGAAAAATTCAGCCTTAATATCTGCATAATTTTCCCTGACAAAATCGTGGAATAAATTTTCTGTTGTACCAAACATAGAGGGAGGGAAACACCAGAAGTTCATTGATACGCTGGAATCAAATGGAACTTCTTCTTGAATACCATTTTCTTCAAATACTATTTTATCCCCTGTTTTATATATTTTGGTACGTTCCTTAATGCTAATCAATTTACCATTGGAATCTACTTTGCACACTCCCCTACTCACTGTACCATGATCACTCAAGGTTTTGGCAAGTTCATATCCAATAATAGCATAAGACTTTTCATTACAATGATTATTTAAAAAATCAACTGCTTTTTCAAAGGAATTTTTTCCATAAAAATCATCTGCATTAATTACTGCAAATGGTTCTTTTATTACATTCTTGGCACATAAAAGTGCATGTGCCGTACCCCAAGGCTTCGTTCTTTCAGCAGGTATTTTAACATCCGGCAGAAAAGCATCCATTTCTTGATAAACATATTCAATTGCGATTTTACCTTTTAACTTAGGCTCAAAGATGGCTTTAAAATCTTCTGCAAAATCTTTTCTAATGATAAAAACCACTTTCCCAAAACCAGCACGAATGGCATCATAAATGGAATAATCCATGATAGTTTCACCGGAAGGTCCAAAGGATTGAATTTGTTTCATACTCCCATAACGACTAGCCATTCCAGCTGCCAATATTAAAAGGGTTGGTTGCATATTTTAGTATAAATTGATTAATAAGTTGCAATTTCGCAATTACAAAAATAATAGTATATCCTAATATATCATAGAAATGCTTTTCCCCACTTCAAAAATTTATATTCAAAAACTTTCAGATGATTTATTTGAGCAAAAGCAAGTATCTGTATCTGTTTTAAGGTTAGATCAATTACATGCAATCGTTTCGGGTAACAAATTATTTAAACTACATTATTTTCTAGAATTAGCAGCACAACAATTAAAGGAGGGAATAGTAACTTTTGGGGGTAGCTATTCTAATCATTTGGTGGCAACGGCCTTTGCCTGCAAAGAAATTGGGATAAAAAGTATCGGAATTATTAGAGGAGAGCAACCGAAAGAAATTAGCCATACTCTGAAGGCTTGTATCGCTCATGGAATGGAATTGAAATTTATAACCCGACAAGAATATGATCAGAAGGAAGCAACTGATTTTTTAGAATCTATTAATTTATCTTATCCTGATTTCCTTATCATTCCAGAAGGAGGATACCATCCATTAGGAGCCAATGGGGCGTCACTGATAACGGATCGAATTCCGAGTGATACAACTCACATTTGTTGTGCAATTGGAACAGCCACTACGTTTGCAGGCCTCTCAAAGAATTTAAAAAATGAGCAGCAACTCATTGGCTTTCCTGTTCTTAAAAATATGAATGACATCGAAAAAAGAGTAACCTTTTTATCCTCTTTGCCTTATAATGAAATACAGATTCAAATAATAAATAAATACCATTTTGGTGGGTATGCTAAAAAAAATAATCACCTAATTGAATCGATGAATCTAATTTATGAAAAGCATCAATTACCGACTGATTTTGTTTATACTGGAAAAATGATGACGGGTGTAATAGACTGTATTTCAAATGGTTTTTTTAAAAAAGGAAGTGAAATTTTGTGTATTCATACAGGTGGCTTGCAGGGTAATTTATCTTTAGAGCCAGGCACTTTGAAATTTTAACTGCAAATATTTGTCATTACCTTTGAAGCAATATTTTTATGGAAAATTTCGTTTGAATCTTATGCTTAAAACCATTTTTATAAGTATTTTATTTTGTTCAATTATTTTAGGCAAAACTTTCGCTCAGGATACATTGCCTAAAATTTCTGTAACCCTTTATAATGGTAAGGCAATCATTAGCTGGAAGAATACGTATACTATCCAAATTAGCAACATCAATATCCAACGATCAACTGATAGCATTAAAAAATTTGTAACCATTGGATCGGTCCTTAATCCAATGAATGAAGAAAATGGATATGTAGATAACAAAACACCTACAGGAAAAATTTTCTACCGAGTATTTATTGCTTTTGATGGTGGAAATTATTTGTTTAGTAAATCCTATGTACCAGCATTGGATACTGCTAAAAGAACCAACAAAGAAATAATGGAATTTGAGAATGAGATCATAATAAAACAGAGAGCAGAATATAAAAATGAAATAACTCCCAATAAAAAAATCACAATTTCTGATAAAAAAGAAGGATTGGTCGTCCCCCTGCCTCCTCCAGTATTTGTTTCTAGCAAATATGTTTTTGCAGGAAAAGATAATAACGTGATAATTGCTTTGCCAGATGCGGCTACAAGAAAAATGTCTATTAAGTTCTATGAGGAAGACAATTCATTTCTTTTTGAACTTTCAAAAATAAATGAACCCTATCTGATAATGGACAAAGTGAATTTTCTACATACAGGGTGGTTCTATTTCAGCTTGTATGAAAATGATATTTTGGTTGAAAAGTCAAAATTTTTAATCCAAAAAGATGCGAAAGTTTCTTCTAATTTGAAAGAGCAGCGAAATAAATAATTCAGCGAAACTCTTTACTGGATTAAGATTACATTGAATACTTTTTCGAAATTTCGCTGCAACTTCTCCTTCACTTCTGAAATATCCACTAAATGATTTACCTCACTTTCCATTGAAGTAACTTTTTTATTTTGAATTCCACAGGGAATAATATTATCAAAATAACTTAGGTCCGTATTTACATTAAGAGCAAATCCATGCATGGTAATCCATCTACTGCATCGAACGCCCATTGCACATATTTTCCTCTCTTTTCCGGCTATTCCCGCGTCTATCCAAACACCTGTTTCACCATTAATTCTTCCACCTACAATATTGTATTCTGCTAGAGTAATAATAATTACTTCTTCTAATTCGCGCAAATACCTTCCGATATCCGTATAAAATTTTTCAAGATCAATGATAGGATATCCTACAATTTGATTAGGTCCGTGAAAAGTAATGTCTCCTCCTCTATTGGTTTTAAAAAACTGGATTCCCTTTTGATCCATTTCAGCTTCGCTTATCAACACATTTTGCAAATGACCACTTTTGCCCAATGTATATACTGGGGGATGCTCGCATAGGATAAAATAATTAGTAGTTGATAAAATATTGGAATCTTCTGAATTTGAAGAGTCAAGATTTTGGTTCAATTTTTTAGCAAGAGCAGTCTTGAGTTGAACATTGGCTTGGAGTAATCCTTCCTGATAGTCCCAGGCAGATTTATAATCGATTAAACCCAAATCTTTAAAGGTAACTAACTGCTTATCCAATGTAATTGATTTAATTTGCAAAGATAAATGAAAACAGGGCAGACATTTATGATTCAGAAGTCGATTAAAAAGGGTGTAATACAAAAAAATCACCAAAAAAATCCTTCTCAATAGACGATATCACTAATAAATATGATATTAAAAGTAAAATAATGGATAAAGAAATAATAACAATAGAGGACGAATTGCAGGATAATGAAGAGCTCTATGAGCGATTGATAATTGAAATTCCAAAAGGACAGGAACCACTGCGCATTGATAAATTTTTAATGAGTCGAATTGAGGGAGCTACTAGAAATAAAATTCAACAGGGAGTTGACGATGAATTAGTACTTGTAAATGACAAACCTGTAAAAACGAATTACAAGGTAAGGCCCTATGATAAAATTGTAGTCTTTAGTAACCGTCATCCTGAATCAAATGATATTGTACCGGAAAACATACCGCTCAACATAGCTTTTGAAGACGAAGATGTTTTATTAATAAATAAACCAGCAGGTCTCGTTGTTCATCCAGGAAGTGGCAATCACAGAGGTACATTGATCAATGGAGTAGCATGGTATCTTAAACAACAAAATCCTGATTTAGAAGAAAGTGGTTTAGCTCGTTTTGGAATGGTTCATAGAATTGATAAAAATACAACGGGGCTATTGGTACTGGCAAAAAATCCTAAATCAATGACCGACCTAGCAAAACAATTTTTTAATCATACCGTACATCGCAGATACATCGCATTGGTTTGGGGTGACTTTCAAGAAAATGAAGGAACGATTAGGGGACATGTAGGAAGACACCAACGATTTAGGAAACTATTTACCACCTATCCAGAGGGAGAATATGGAAAAGAGGCGATCACCCATTACAAAGTACTAGAAAGATTTAATTATGTAACACTTGTTGAATGCCGACTAGAAACTGGTCGCACACACCAAATAAGGGTTCACATGCAATACATAGGACACCCCTTGTTTAATGACGATTTTTATGGAGGTGATAAAATTGTAAAGGGCACAGTTTTTACCAAGTATAAACAATTCGTTGACAACTGTTTTTCAATTTGTAATCGTCAAGCCTTACATGCAAAAGAATTGGGTTTTATTCATCCTACTACTAAACAACCTATACTTTTTGAGAGTAATTTACCTGAAGACATGTTGGCTGTTATTGAAAAATGGAGAAAATATAGTGCAAACAAAAACGAGTAGATTAATTAAAGTTTTATAAAAAAAAGAGAAATTATGACTTCCAACTCATTAAACCGTTTTAGGCTCATTGCATTTTTAGAAGGCTGTTCATTTTTATTATTTGCCATTACAATGCCAGTGAAGTACCTATTAAAGTATCCCACTCCTAACTATATAATAGGAATGGTACATGGAGTTTTATTCATATTATACATACTATTATTAATTCAGGTTTCTGTATTACATAAATGGAGTTTCAAAAAAATGGTTCTTGCATTTATAGCTGCACTTATTCCGTTCGGAACATTTTATGCGAGTAAAAAATTATATCCTAGTCAAAAAATTTAAGTTTTTACATAGTTGACCCTAAAAGTCGGGGTATGCAATTTGACACAATAGTTGTTTAAACGCCCTTGAATAAAAAGTGCTAGAAATTTTAAATGTCATCCGTTAAAAAATCAAGGCTGTTTGAGCCGGCATGCCCTTTAGAGAAACATACTCTGCCGGCGAGTTCCTTGATTTTAGGATGATATTTAAAATTTCAGCCTTTTTATTCACAGGCTTGATTTTTTTTGTTACTTTTTTGCATCAAGGCAAAAAAGTAAAAGCACTCTATTCCGAAAGGAAATTCAGGCCTAAATTGTGGAATTCATTTTGATCAAAAGCTTTACCGAATGGCAGCATATCACTTATTGAGGGCCGACTACTTAAAATCTAAATGAGTATTGTTAAAAATATAGACTTTGAAACAAAGCTTTGCTGATGAATACCTCAAAACAAACTCATGACAAGAACATTAAAAAGCATTTAACGGTTAATCTTAAAATTCTAATAAGTAAAATAAATTTCAGTAGCGCCATACCCGTATGAATTATGGTATTGATTTACAAAAGACTTCACTTCTTTTTTCAATCTCAATATATCATGAATTTCATCCCTTAATTTTCCTACCCCTACCCCATGAATAACTATCAATTCTAATTGTTGATGGGCAACAGCCAAGTCAAAAAACTTTTCAAACTCTTTTAATTGGATAGTCAGGATTTCGTAATTACTTAGACTTTTAAAATTATCAGTCAACTTTTCAATGTGTAGATCTACGACAGTTCTTGCAGGAGGTAAATTTTCTTTGATCTTACTCAATTCATAAATTCTAAATCCAGCGTTACCTAAACTACTTAGATCTACCCTTTCCTCATCCACTTTGTCGGGATAGTTTTCAAACAATGAATAGGAAAACATCGGCTCATTTTTTAATTGAATTTCTTCAATGCGCTTAAAAATTTGCTTGGCCTTTAACTTTAGAGAAGTTTCAAAAAAGGGAGCTTTCTTTTTATCA
>CAMBTV010000123.1 GCA_945870835.1 Chitinophaga pinensis | reverse complement strand
GAAATAATAATTATATCCATCTCGTTTTAAGAGTACCCCAAAGCGAAATTGAGAAAAATTTGATGCATTGTAATCATCTTGTTGAAATCCAAAATTCGTTTGATAGGTATTAGTTTTTGACAAAGTATATACATTTCCAATTTCATAACTATTTACAGAAACTCTTGAACTTACTTTAGAGGAAGAGGAATCTGGAACAAATTTAAGTTCATCTAAATCAAAATCTTTGGCTTCAACATTTATCATCAATAGCTGTTTATCCAAAGGGAAAGTTGACACATCAAAATAATTAGAACTGGTAGCTTTTATAAAGTAATTGACATATGCTGAGTCGCCAGTATCATTGATAAAATATGAAGAAATTTCAATTCTTTCGATCTCGCCATTTATGATTTGAAAGGGGGAAGATTGAGCTGTAATGATTCCTTTTTTTAATTCTTGAAGATTGATAAATTTAATTTTCTTAGGATTCCATTTAAACCATTGATAGAAATCATACTGCCATTTAGATTGGATAATATCAAAATTTGATATTCTGTCCAAATAAATCCCCGTCCTTACCAATTCAGGACTATTAGTTTTTTCAAAATTTCTTTCAGTACCATTGGTACTTGCATAAGAATCATTTTTATCAACTGAAACAAACTGATCTAAATTATTATCTCGAATTTCCTTTATGGTATTAACATATGAAATTGAAATTTTTGTAATAATAACTAAAATAAAAATTAAAATAATTGCCCAAGAAATTGACTTTATTAGATTAGAATTATCTTTTTTCATAGCCTTATTATAATTGATATTAACATTAGATTGCTTAATTGTAAAAAACTAGATTTGTCAAGTTATTCAATAACTAATTGTATACTAATTAATTTATTAAAGAATAAAGTTAAATAATACCATTTTAACAATCTTTTTTATACAAATCAATTACGTAATCTTTTTAGAACTTAAATTAAAAAAAAATTCATAAAAAAGGGCTAACTACTTATTAATTTTTAAAAAAAATTAGATAAATTATTTAACTTATCTATTCAATCTTAAATTGTAAAACCGGTTCATCACCATTACATGAGGGAAACTAATACAAGAGATAAATACAAAAAAAATAGTAATTAGACTTTCGTTGAATTCAGTTAAATAATTATTTCTCAATAAATAAATAAAAGCAGCAAATAACACCAGCGCTCCAATCGTAAATGGCAATGCCTTCAAATAGAGCGATTTGTTATCAACCCTCATCCCTTGTTTTAAATGCGACCATCCATTCAGACTATGTTGCCCGATGAAATATAAACCAAATGAGGAAATCAATGGCAACTCGATACTCACCAACAGCATAATACAACTTAAAAACATCCTCCATCTTTTTTCAAAAACTGCCCATGCAATAGCTACAAATACAATCAAAGTACTGACAATCTTTCCCTCAATATCGGACAATGGTAATTTGAATACATTCATATTATCCAAGATAGTATTGGTTTCAGTTATGTGACCACATAAAATAATACCAAAAATAAAAATTCCCCAGATGTAGTTCTTTAACGAATTTATATTGTTAGGTTGCCATTCCCTCCAATCGTTTTGTCCAAAATGCCATGCAGAATAACCAATAAAAAATAGTAAGGCGACCGTTGGAAAAAATATCCATATTACTAGATTGAATAAAGCCAATCCTATATATTTAATTACAAAGCCTGGTTTGATTCGACTTTTAAAGTTGCCTGTCTCGAGTAAATGATCAACAGCACCATGTGGTATGCCTACCAAAAACATTCCCACAGTGAACATCGTTATTTGTACAAAGTTAAAAAACTGAGGTGCGGTTTTATATAGCAACAACAACAGCAATGATAAAAGCAATAATATAAAAGGGATTATTATTCTTTGCATTCTCGATGAAACGACCCAGCCTACCGCTTTTAAAAAGGGTTTTATTGGTAAGGTCAAAAAGATTCGAATATCTTGAACCAGCGTTGTCTTTTCATCTAAAAATAGAAATACATTTTTAATTTCATTTTTTTTGAACAACGCTTCAAAGATTGGTTTTCCTTGGGAAGGCTGTTTGGTAAGTATCAAAAGTAACAACCGGTCATAAAACCGAAAACGAGATGAATCAGCAATTACCGCAGGTTCGATATTTCTTTTCAAACTGTCCGCTAATCTTTCCGCATGATTAAACATATTTTTAAACGCATAACCTGTACTGGGTTTAACAGCACCTGCTCTTCCCCCGATGGCAATCACTCCAGGTAAATATTCAACAGAAATATCTGCAGTACTCATCGGAATACATCCTATCTCTATATCTAAAATTTGATAATTCCCAAATCGTTGGGTGATATATAAATCTAAAACAGAATTGGCTTCTTTTTGTGTAATTGCTTCTATCCCAAAACGAGTTAATTCAACAAGCATTTTTCCTTCACCCAATGGCAGGACATACATAAACTGGGTAGCGCCTAATTGATCAACATTGAAGTCCATTAGATCCATACAATTTGTATTTAATATCGGATCATCAGTTGTAATAACATAACCTATAAAAGATTGAAGTAAATGGGTATCATCATTTTTTGGGGGCAAATATTTAGGTGGCCGACTATCGAATACTAAGGATGATTCCCAAACACTTGAATCTGTAATTACTTTTACTCCATTTTCAATAGTTATCATTTCGATAACTGAGCCTTCTATTCTTTGAAAATTATATTGATTGATAATGCGTCTTAATTCTTTGTAGACATCAATTGAGGATATATGAAAATATTTTTTGGGTAACAAAGACTCTTTTATGTTGCGATTAACACTTACCTCATCCCACTGATGGCTTATTAAATTTCGGCATAGCAGAGTAAGCGGTTCGTTTTGTTCAGACCAAAAACAATACGTTTTATCATTGTTGTGTTTGGTATCTGGATCTATGATTAAAATCTTTTTATCTTGTAACAGACCCTGCTTTTCCATATTCAAAAGCAATAGTGTTGCAGATGCGCCGGCACCCGAAAACAAATAATCCACTTTAGTAGTAGGGTCTTGCATTGACATTTTTTAAATCTGAATTGTCCTTTATTCATTGTGGTGACACTTATTTCATGTCAACCTATTTAAGGACGAGTCATTCTAAACTTTATAAAAAAAGGGCTCTTCAATTTAAAGAAGAACCCTTTTTCTATTTATAAAGAAACAAATTAATCTTCATTTCTGCTTAAAGCATAGATAACTAGACCAAAGCCAATTTTGTTGATAGCATCAGCAATGTTGTAAACAATATCCATTGCGTGTAACGCAGCAGCTTTGTCAGCAACTAGCTTCATTCCAAACAAACCACCTTCAGTTCCAAGGATGTAACCTAGAGGGTAGATTGCCCAACCAACTAATACGAACCAAGCCAAGATCTTTGTAGCTTTTGCTACATTTGGACCTGCAGTTTGAGATAATTTTGCAACTTCTCCAAACCAAACTAGGTAAGCTATGTAGAAATAAGCTGCTCCTGAGATAACACCCCAAAGAACACTCTTGGTAGGATCTAAAACTTCTCCAATGTAACCAGTAATTAACATTACAAGTGAAGCGAAGATCAATTTCCAAAGTAAGCCGATTTTTGAACCTGCTTTCTTAGTGATCAAATAGAACTCCACACACATTAATGGTACAGTAAGGATCCAGTCAACGTAACGGAAAAACGTAGGAGAATCTCCCGTCGCTAGGTTGTAACCTCTCATGTAGTAGTAGTGTACCGCTGCAATGAAAGTTATTAATCCTGATACCAAAACAGATGTTCTCCACTTTTTTGAAGTGTTGCTCAATTCAAAAAAGAAGAAAACTGATGCAGCCATCATGGCCATTGTGCCGATGAAAAACGTGAATGCCACGTAATTGTCACTAGCGATTTTTTCTAAATTTTCCATGTAACAAATTTTTTAGTTTTTTCCTACTCTTATGGATTTTCAGATACTCCCCGTTTTTAATGGTTGCTGGACTCCAAGTCAAAGTAAACAAATTTTTAACAAATAAGTTTATTTTTTTTTAAAAATTTAAACAATTAAAATAATATATATATATGAAATTATTTAATACCTATTTCTTGCTGAAATTATTTTTTTTGTTATTAGTTTCAGTGACTCACAAATCAACCTCATTGTAAAAGAGATTTTTAGGCTGTAAAGTGAAATTAATTTACTTAATTTAAGTGTAACTAATTTATCACTTTGATAGCTCTTCTTAGCAAATCTTTACACCATTAAATAAGAAACCGGCTTAACCCACAAAGAATTTAGAAATCAAAAGAGATTTAACTAATTTTATTGATCTCTGTCTCTACATCACTTCGACAACAATCACTTCCTTTCATGATGAATGGACAAGGTTTTTCTTAGACGAGACAATGTGAATCTTATATCAAAGATTTTATATCTTCGGTATAAGAAATTATTCATTTTAAACTGGGAAATGGATTTCATAAATTGGAGCCATAACTTGTTCGAGCTAAATAACCTTAATATAAAATTTAGTGACACTAAGGCGTATAAATTAAACTAAACACGATGAAAAATTTACTTACTTTATTTTTGCTAATAAGCCCCTTTGTTTCATTTAGCCAGAAGCCCAACATCATTTTTATTTTTTCCGATGACCATACTTCTCAAGCCATCAGCGCTTATGGAAGTAAAATCGCCAAGACGCCTAACATCGATCGTATTGCAAAGGCCGGTGCCATTTTGTACAATAATGTGGTAACCAATTCCATTTGTGGGCCAAGTCGGGCTACTTTATTAACCGGAAAATTTAGCCACATGAACGGCTATAAGGTGAATGAAAAAGTATTTAATATAGACCAGTCAGTTTTTCCTGAGGCCTTGCAAAAAAATGGATATCAAACCGCTTGGGTAGGAAAAATGCATTTAGGCAGTCTTCCGCATGGCTTTGATTTTTTAAATGTGTTGCCTGGTCAAGGTTTTTATTACAATCCAGATTTCATCAATAAAAACAATGAAAAGATTCAATACGAAGGTTATGTATCGAATTTGATTACTAAATTTTCTAAGGAATGGATTGAGCAAAGAGATAAATCTAAGCCCTTTTTTATGGTGGTCGGTCATAAAGCGACTCATCGCGAATGGTTTCCGGACATACAGGATTTAGGTTCCTATGATGATGTGACTTTCCCAATTCCAGATAATTTTTATGACACATATGAAGGAAGGCCTGCCGCACGAGACCAAGATATGACCGTAGACAAAACAATGATTTTAGGTCAAGATTTGAAAGTAAATGCCAACTATAATAATCCTATTTACAAGCGATTTACACCTGCTCAAAAAGCTGCTTTTTATGACTACTATCAAAAAAAGGTTACCAAGGAATTTGAGGAGAATCATTTGACAGGTAAGGCATTAGTGGAATGGAAATTTCAACGATATATGAGGGATTATTTGTCAACAGCCCGTTCTTTGGACCGGAATATTGGAGAGCTTTTGGATTATTTAGACAAAACCGGTTTGTCTAAAAACACTGTGGTTATTTATGCCTCTGATCAGGGTTTTTACCTGGGAGAACACGGCTGGTTCGATAAGCGTTTTATATATGAAGAGTCCTTGAAAACCCCTTTTGTAATCAAGTACCCAGGAAAGATTAAACCAGGGACCAAAGTACAACAAGTCGTTTCAAATATCGATTGGGCACCTACTGTTTTAGATATTGCAGGGGTAAAGCCAACGGAAGGAATGCAAGGGAAATCTTTTTATTCGTTGCTTCAAAATCCAAATAAACCATGGGATAATAAATCCTATTATCATTATTATGAATACCCTCGGCCACATAGTGTGGCTCCACATTTTGGATTAAGGACAGATCAATATACCCTGGCTAAATTTTATGGACCTCAGAATTCATGGGAATTATATGACATCAAAAAGGACCCTAAGAACATGAAGAATTTATATGGCGACAAAGCTTACGCAGGAGTTATCAAAAAATTGAAGTCTGAACTTAAGGCAAAAATGATTGAATACAGGGATACCGAAGCATTAGAATTATTTAATAAAGACTCTAATTAAAGATGAAAACAGAAATTATATTAACAGTGACTCGTCCTGAAAACCTTACAGTTAACTCTAACGCCATAATAATCAAAAGAAAGGCCATTAAAAAAGCCTAACTCCTTAATAATAAAGAAATTAGGCTTTGGTATCGTAAACAACAATATTGTCTAGCCAAATAGTGACGGATTTTGTATTTTTTTCGACTGCATTCTAAGGTTGAGGTGTTGAATACGTTATTCATTTTACATTGAAGGATGAGCCCACTTAAGCCCCTTTTCCTCTAAGAAAGTTATACAAGCATACAAAGGCAAATTGATTAACCAATCCTCTTTTCTATAATCAGATAAAGAAGTGCGAATGCTTATTTCTGGATGGAATTTTTGGTGATAGGCTTTTAGGCTTTTGGCCTTTAAATTTTCCGCAGCTTTTACTTCTACCGGGATGATGCGATTTTGATATTGGATGAGAAAATCAACCTCAGCAGTTGCTTTTTCTGCCGTCCAATAATAAATGGGAAGCTGCTCAACGGTTTTAAATTGTTGCAAAACATATTGCTCAGCAAGTGCTCCTTTAAATTCTTCAAAAAGAGATTGCTCCGCAATGAGGGTTTGAATATCGAGATTGCCCATGGCAGCTAATAACCCTACATCTAATAAAAATAATTTAAAATCCGAAAGAACGGCATACGCAATCAATGGCATTGCCGGCTTGTTACACCTGCTTACTTTATGCACAATACCTGCATCCGTAAGCCATTCAATGGCCAGCTCAAATTCTCGAGCCCTAGCACCTTTTTTCAAATTACCATAAATAAACTTTCGGTTTTCTTTTGCCAACTGCGAAGGAAGGGATTGCCATACCAGCCTAATTCTTGGGACGATTTCATTAGGCGCGTGTTTTGAAAAATCCTGTTCGTAGGCAGCCAAAATATTCAATTGCTTTTCCCTTACTTTATTAAAATCCTTTTGATTGATAAAAGTCAATACCACTTCAGGCATGCCACCAACATAATAATACTGTTTTAATAAATTAATAAACTTTGCTTTAAAACCAGTTATCAAATCCCATTGTTTCCCTTGCAGCAGCTCAAATAATGGTTGTTCATTCATTGCTAATAGAAATTCCGAGAAATTCAAGGGATGCAAGTCTAAAAAATCAACCTTACCCACAGGGAAAGACCTGTTTTTATGTAGCGCAACGCCCAAAAGCGAGCCCGCTGCTATGATATGATATTGATTGGCATTTTCTTGAAAATATTTCAAAGCAGTAAGGGCGGCTTCACATTCTTGGATTTCATCCAATATAATCAATGTAACTCCTGGACTAATTTGCGCACCCGTTTCAATTTTTATTGCCATGATTAGTTTGTCCACCTCAAAACCGCTTTCAAAAACGCTATGCAGCGATCTCGCCGTTTCAAAATTTACATAGGCGATATTGTTGAAGTTATTTTTACCAAACTCTTTCATGAGCCAAGTTTTGCCCACCTGTCTTGCTCCCCTTATGATCAGGGGTTTTCTATCGATCTTACCCTTCCATTGAAGTAAACTTTGCAATAACAACCTTTGCATATTCGTATCATTTTATGGACAAATATACATTTTTTCGTTTGTAAAAGTGTTAATAAATACATTAATTCAAATAAATAAATGGAAATACAGAATATTTCTTTTAGCGGTACATAGTTAAAACTACATCCACTTCAGGATGATTGATGGAAGTTTCCATATCATCAGTAAAATGTATTGCGCTTATAATATTCCGGGAATAGACAGTATAAATAAAATCTTTTCTTCTTTGGGTATGCAATGAAGCAGCATAAAAGCTAGCAATGAATCCCGACTCTAAAATAGCAATTTTTATAACATTTTTTTAAGTACTCGATAAAATAGTATTACCAACCAAAAACTTTCTTCACATATTTCCTGCTTAACTTCCAATCTTCTTTCAATGGGTTCACAGGTTTATAATCTCCAGGAAAGGCTAGTTCGATTGCAGCATTGCCTTTAAAGTTTTGTTTTTTCAATGCTTTGGCGATGGCTGTAAAATCAGTAACACCCTGACCCATATACTCAGTCCATTTTCCATCAGCATATTGTTCTCTTAAATGAACAAAGAATTGAAAATAAGGCTGGAATTGGGTAAAATTGACCTGGAAACCTACCAACTTACATATGAGCACCTCAATGAGCAAATCATCAAAATCAGCAAAGAAATGAACAACGGGAAAGTGAAAATATTTAACCTGGGAAATTTGCTGAAAAATGCCTTGGGAAAATTGGAAAACATCAGTAAAATATGGGTTTCCGCGGCCTTGGAAGAAAAAAAAGTGCTCCAAAAAACCTTCTTTCCTGAGGGTATCTAATATGATATGAAAAACAACCGATATCTAACCAGAAAAACGAATCAATTTATCGAGCTAGTTACTTGTATTTCTATCAGTTGTGAGGAAATTAAAAAAGAGGATTTACAATATAAAATTGAAAAATCCTCTTTGGTATCGGGAAGCAGACTTGAACTGCCGTCCGCCGCGGCGGATATGAATCCCCTGCTACCGAGCCTAACCGAAATCTCATTCTCTTTTTTGTATCTAATTAAATTCCAAAAATCAAACCAAAGGCAAAAAAAAAACCGAAACCTTTTTGAATATTAGGTTTCGGTAAGTATCGGGAAGCAGACTTGAACTGCCGACCTTCGGGTTATGAATCCGATGCTCTAA
>CAMBTV010000122.1 GCA_945870835.1 Chitinophaga pinensis | reverse complement strand
GGGCGTCAAATAAAATATGGGATAATTTAATAAGAAATTAAAAACAGCGTTACTTTAGAAAGAATGCCTCCGCAGCGGCGGATTGATTTTTTAACTGCCGATATTTAAAATTTCTAGCACTTTTTATTCGAGGGCGTCGAATAGAATATCGACTACATATTGATAAGAAATTAAAATACTGCGGTACTTTAAAGGGCTTGCTTCCACCGCGGCGGATTGATTTTTTAACGGCCGATATTTAAAATTTCTAGCACTTTTCATTCGAGGGCGTTAGAAGAATTATTTTTTATGTCTACTGATTAAAATATCTTGAATTTCACTTAAGGAATGTCCCTTTGCTTGCAATAGGATTAAATAATGAAATAATAAATCTGCTGCTTCATTTTTGAATAAATTAGCGTCATTGTCTTTTGATTCTATTACCAACTCAATAGCTTCCTCGCCTACTTTTTGAGCAATTTTATTGATTCCTTTTTCGAAAAGAGAACTGGTATAGGATTTTTCTGACGGATTGTTTTTTCTATCTACAATTATTTGTTCTAATTGAAATAAAAAATTTGAATTCGAATTTTTTTCACCCCAGCAAGTATCAGCACCTGTATGACAAACGGGTCCAACAGGATTTACCTTAATCAATAAACTATCCTCATCACAATCGGAAGAGATTGATTTTATTAAAAGAAAATTGCCACTCTCCTCCCCTTTGGTCCACAATCTATTTTTACTTCTACTAAAAAAAGTTACTTTATTTAATTCTTGTGTTTTTGCAAGGGCCTCTTCATTCATAAAACCAAGCATCAATACTTTGCCTGTAATATCATCTTGAATGATCGCTGGAACAAGTCCGTCGGTATACTTACTAAAATCAACTTTCATCTTTTTTATATTTTCTTTTATTAAAGAATAATTTTTAAATTAAAGTTTCGACATTACAATCGAACGCTAATATTATTGACTGATAAATATTTTTTCAAAGCTTGTATTTCAATTTCTTTATAATGAAAAATACTAGCAGCTAAAGCAGCATCTGCTTTTCCTGTATTAAAAACTTCTTTGAAATGTTCCATACTGCCTGCACCACCTGAAGCTATTACAGGCACTGGTAAACTACTCGAAAGTTCTGAAGTAATATCTAACGCAAAACCATTTTTAGTGCCGTCGTTGTTCATGGAAGTAAGTAGTATTTCACCTGCGCCCAATGCAACCGCCTCTTTTGCCCACTGTATAGTTTTAATTTCTGTCTTTGTTCTTCCTCCATTCAAATAAACATACCATTCGCCATCCGATTCTTTTTTGGTATCAATCGCTAACACTACACATTGACTTCCAAACTCACTACTTAATTGTTTTAACAATGATGGATTTTTAAATGCAGCGGTATTAACGGAAACTTTATCGGCTCCATTTTGCAATAACAAGGAAACATCTTCTACCGAACTGATTCCTCCGCCTACTGTAAAAGGTATGTTTATATTAGCAGCAATTCTTTTTACCAATTCCACCAGCGTTTTTCTTTTTTCAATAGTAGCGGTAATGTCTAAAAAAACTAGTTCATCTGCTCCATTATCGGAATACAAGATTGCCAGCTCTACTGGATCTCCTGCATCACGAATCGATTCAAAATTAATTCCCTTTACCGTTCTGCCATCTTTTATATCCAAACAGGGTATGATTCTTTTAGCCAAACCACGTCCAGTTCCATTCAAAGAATTTTGAAAAGATGGATCATTCAACTCATTAATAATTTCTTGACTCATAGACTAAAATACTTTGCAGTATTATTTAAAATAAATGTATGATTCATTCAAATCCTTCATCGGATTTAATGGAACTTTTCCTTCGTAAATAGCTTTTCCAACAATGGCAGCTTGGCAACCCAATGCATCCAAAACGAGTAAATCATTTAATTCGCTTACACCCCCACTAGCAATCAATTTGATTTCGGGATACTGCTCCATTATATTTTTATACAAATCAACTGAAGGGCCTTCCATAGCTCCATCTTTAGAAATATCAGTACAGAAAATATTAGTAACTCCAAGACTTAGCATTTTACCTATAAATGCAAAAATATTAATCCCTCCATCTTCCAACCATCCACTTATTTTTATATTACCCTCTAATACATCTGCTCCAACTAAAAAACGGTCAGTACCAAATTCTAATAACCACTCTTCTAGTAATGCAGGTTGCTTTACAGCAAGACTCCCAATAGTAACCATTGAAGAACCTGCATTGAATATATTACTAACATCTTGAATTGTTTTAACACCACCTCCAAAATCAATTATCAATTCAGTGGAAGCGGCAACTTTTTCTAGCACTTTTAAATTAACAATACTACCCGCTTTTGCACCATCCAAATCTACCATGTGCAGTCTTGTAATTCCAGCTGCTTCAAACTGTTTAGCTACTTCTACAGGATTGTCATTGTACACAATTTTTTGATCATAATCACCCTTTGTAAGGCGAACACATTTACCTTGAATAATATCTATGGCAGGAATAATAATCATGAGATGTTAATAAAGTTTTTTAAAATTTGCTCCCCCACTTTCCCTGATTTTTCTGGATGAAATTGTACCGCATAAAAATTATCTTTTTCAAGCGCCGCACTGTAAGGAATAATATAATCAGTAGTAGCAATAGTTGCAGCACCTAAAGCCGCATAATAACTATGAACGGTATATACAAATTCATTGTCATTAACTCCAGTAAACAATTTAGAATGATAATCGTAAATATTATTCCAACCAATATGTGGGATTTTATGAACAGTAGTCGAAGGTGTAGAAAAAAGTTTAACCTTCTCATCAAATATACCTAGACAATCCGTATTACCTTCTTCAGAATATTTACACATTAACTGTAGTCCTAAGCAAATTCCAAGAACCGGTTGTTGTAAAGAAATAATCAGTTGGTCCAATTGCCTTTCTCTCAAATATTGCATGGCGGCATTGGCATGTCCAACACCAGGGAAAATTACTTTATCTGCACTTTCAATGGTAGCCTTGTCATCAGTAACAATAGAATCTACTCCTATGCGTTGCAAAGCATATTGTACACTTTGAACATTACCTGCATTGTATTTTATGATGGCTACCATTTATAAAAATTATATTTTCTATTTACATTCAAACTTTAAATCTAAAGCACTCCCTTAGTACTCGGTAAGGAATCATTATTGATATCTTTTTTTACCGCCATTTTAATTGCCTTTGCAAAAGCCTTAAAAATAGATTCAATTTTATGATGCTCATTATCACCAGAAGCCTTTATATTAAGATTACACTTTGCCGCATCGCTAAAAGATTTGAAGAAATGAAAAAACATTTCAGTTGGCATATCTCCAATTTTTTCTCTTTTAAATTCAGCTTCCCATACAATCCAATTTCGTCCACCAAAGTCAATGGCTACCTGAGCTAAACAATCATCCATTGGTAGCAAAAACCCATACCGTTCAATACCTCGCTTATCACCTAAGGCTTTTACAATTGCCTCTCCTAAGGCTAACCCTGTATCTTCAATCGTATGGTGTTCATCAATGTGAAGATCACCCTTACAATCGATGGCTAAATCGATATTTCCATGCCTTGCTAACTGATCCAACATGTGATCAAAAAATGGAAGTCCAGTTGAAATATTTGAAACACCTTTCCCATCTAAATTAATTGCAACCTTAATTTTGGTTTCATTGGTTATCCGATCGTGTTGTACTTTTCTATTAGGAGATTTCAAATATTCATAAATATCTTTCCAATTGGGTGACTCTAATAATATGACTTCTTTTCGTAATTCCTCAATAGAACTATTTAATTGAGCTGCACCTAAACTGACATCATTATTTAACCAGAAAGCTTTTGCACCCAAATTTTTTGCTAATTGCATATCAGTAATTCGATCACCGATAACAAATGAATTAACAAGGTCATAGTCGGAGTTATTAATATATTTCGAAAGCATGGCTGTTCCTGGCTTACGAGTAGGTGCATTTTGCTCAGGCAGCGTTTTATCAATGTAAATTTCCGAAAAATGAATACCCTCATTTTCCAAACTCTTAATTAACAAATTTTGAATAGGCCAAAAGGTATTTTCTGGAAAACTACTAGTTCCTAAACCATCTTGATTGGTAACCATTACAAACTCAAAATTAAATTCAGCAGCAATCTTACCTAAGTATTTAAAAACATTTGGATAAAATTCTAATTTATCAAATGAATCAAGTTGATACGTTGGAGGTGCTTCTTTAATCAACACTCCATCCCGATCAATAAACAAAACTCTACGTCCTTTATTTATTTTTTCGGATGAAATAATTTCTTGACTAGTTGGCTGATTGTTGTTCATACTGTTTTAATAAAATTAGTAATTGACTATTTTCTAATGGAGTACCAATGGTTATTCTCAAACAATTATCGCACAAAACATCCATACTTCTATTTCTAACTACTACTTCGTTTTGAGCAAGATAGTTATATAGGTTATTGGCATCTTTTACTTTCACTAAAATAAAATTTGCATCACTCTGAAATATTTTTTCAACAAAAGGGAAATTTAATAACTGATTAATGAGTACAACTTTTTCATTGACTAGTTCCTTGATCCAAATATTAACTTGTTCAGTATTTTGCAATGCTTCCAAAGCCAATTCCTGTGATGCTTCATTGATATTATAAGGAGGTTTCACTTTATTAAATAGCGCAATAATATCAAGTGAAGTATAACACAAGCCTAGCCTCAAAGCAGCAAGCCCCCATGCCTTGGAAAGCGTTTGCATTACTATCAAGTTAGGATATTCTGTTAGTTCCTGTATAAATGATTTTTGATTTGAGTAATTAATATAAGCTTCATCTATGACAATAATTCCAGGGAAATTATTCAATAGAAATTCAATATCGCTTCGATTGATATTATTTCCAGTTGGATTATTAGGTGAACAAATAAACAACAACTTGGTATGTTCATCCACTGAAGAAAGAATTCCTTCAATATTCAATTGGAAGTCCGGTAATAAATTCACTTTTTTAATTCCTACATTGTTAATATTTCCACTCACTTCATACATTCCATAAGTAGGTGGACAGATGATAACATTGTCTTTTATAGGATCGCAAAATATACGATAAGCTAAATCGATTACTTCATCGCTTCCATTTCCTATAAATATATGTTCGGGTGGAACTCCTTTAATAGATGCGACCGACATTTTTAACTTCCATTGTAATGGATCTGGATAACGATTGAAGGAGTCTTGTAATGGAGAACCATATGGATTTTCATTGGCATCTAACAATACAGAAGCCTTGCCAGTAAATTCATGCCTAGCGGAAGAATAGGGTGTCAATTTTTTAATATTTTCCCTAACCAAATAATTTAAATCAAAGGGAGGCTTTAGATCTGAAATTTTGGAAAAATTTTCTAAATTATCATTGTCGCTCATTATATAATATTTTATAAATTTTATAAAAGCAAAATATTAATCTTGCTGTTACAACATCCTAATGGTTACTGCATTTTTATGTGCATCCAATCCTTCAGCAGCAGCCATTGTTTCAACTGAAGGACCGATATTTTTTAAGCCCTCTTTCTCTAAATTTTGAAAAGTTATTTTTTTAACAAAACTGTCTAATGAAACTCCACTGTAAGCTTTTGCATAACCATTTGTAGGTAATGTATGATTGGTACCTGATGCATAGTCTCCAACACTTTCAGGAGAGTAATGACCTAGAAAAACACTTCCCGCATTAATCACTTTTTCACAAAGTTCAACAGCATTATCAGATGCAATAATTAAATGTTCTGCAGCATATTCATTCAACAAATTGAATGCAGCAGTCTCATCGTCCATTATAATAAAACGACTATTATTTAAAGCTACTTTTGCAATTTCTTTTCTTGATAATAAAAGTAGTTGCAGATCTAATTCTTTTTGAATCTCTTCCACCACCTTTTCAGAACTGGCTACTAAAACAACCTGACTATCTATTCCATGTTCTGCCTGACTCAAAAGATCGGCAGCCACAAATGCTGCATTGCTCGTTTGATCAGCATATACTGCTACTTCACTTGGACCAGCAGGCATATCAATCGCTAGTCCTTCTTTATTAACGAGTTTTTTAGCGCAAGTCACGTATTGATTTCCTGGACCGAAAATTTTATATACTTGTGGAATAGAAATAGTACCATAAGCCATCGCAGCAATTGCCTGCACACCGCCAATTTTATAAATATTTTTTATCCCTATCAACTGAGCCACATATAAAATAACAGGATTAACCTTTCCATTTTTATCACAGGGAGTACAAACCGTAATATCACTACAACCAGCCATCACAGCAGGTATGCCTAACATAAGTAAGGTAGAAAATAAAGGCGCTGAACCTCCCGGAATATATAAACCAACTTTTTGAATAGCTACCGACTTTCTCCAACAAATTACTCCCGGCGTAGTTTCAATTTTTTCTACTTTCTGAATTTGAGAGAAGTGAAATTTTTCAATGTTACTTTTTGCAACGGCAATAGCCGCTTTTAAATCAGTACTCACTAATAATATGGCTGCTTCAATTTCTGAATCACTTACACGCAACTCTTTTAGATCAACACCATCAAATTTTAATACATATTTCTTGACAGCTTCCTCTCCATTCAACTTTATATCCAGCAAAATTTTAGACACCGATTCTTCTAATTGGCTGCTATCAAAAGCAGGTCTTTTTAAAATCGAATTCCATTCAGAGGATGGTGGATTGTTAAATAAATTTTTCATTCTTAAATTTTTACTATCGAAATAATTCAAATTACACTATCATCTTTTCTATTGGCATCACTATAATTCCTTCTGCTTCGAATTGCTTCAATTTTTCAATAACATCCCAAAAATCATTTTCATTTATTACACTTTGAATGCTACTCCAACCCTCTTCCACTAACGGAACTACTGTTGGACTCTTCATTCCGGGCAATAGAGAAAAAATATTTTTCAATTGATGATTGGGAGCATTCAATAATATATACTTATTATTTTTTGCAGTTTTTACAGAATTGATTCTCAACAGTAATTTTTCTAATATCAATCTCTTGTCAGCTGTAAGATTTTTATTTACAGACAAAACTGCTTCAGACTGAAGAATAACTTCTACCTCTTTCAATCCATTTGTAAAAAGGGTACTACCACTACTCACTAAATCACAAATCGCATCAGCCAATCCAATACTCGGAGCAATTTCAACTGACCCACTGATTTCATGAATATCTGCAACGATATTTTTGTCGTCTAGATATTGCTGAAGGATCGTTGAATAAGTAGTAGCTATTTTTAAGCCTCTTAAATCTTCTAAAGAAGTATATTGAACAGTTTTTGGAACTGCGATACTCAATCGGCATCTTCCAAAACCTAAGCGGTAAGCAATATCGATGTCCTTGTTTTTTTCGAGTAATACATTTTCCCCTACTATTCCGATATCTGCCACTCCATCGTATACATATTGAGGAATATCATCGTCCCTAAGAAAATAAACTTCAATAGGGAAGTTAAATGCGGCGGCCTTTAATTGTTTATTTCCATTATTTAATTCAATACCACACTCTTTTAATAACTTAATCGAGTCTTCATAAAGTCTACCTGATTTTTGAATTGCAATTTTAAGCATATAATTTATTTATAATATAAAAGGTAAGATGATCTATTGGTTAAAAAGTAAAAATTAAAAAAACAAAAAAGGCTTACGTTTTAGGTAAGCCTTTTAATGAAAATATGTTGAACTACATACAAATCTTATTAGCTTACCCTTCGGCAACGTAATGATGATGGTGTATGTGATTAAATGTTGTCATTTATTGTGCAAAGTAAAGACTGATAAATTATTTTACCAAATAAAGTTTAAAATGAATCAATAACTACTCCCAAACCAGGTGTATCAGTATAAACGATTTTGCCAAAATCAAAGCCAACACCTTGAGAAGTATCTTCTGCTAATAAAAGAGGACCGTCCATATCAATGAAATCAGCTAAAGGAGCTAGCTGAGCTATGGCGGCAGTACCTACAGAGCTTTCATTCATACAACCAATCATCACTTTCATATCAAGCTCCCTAGCCCTTTTGATCATTCTGCGAGCAGGAGTAATACCACTACATTTCGTTAATTTAATATTTATTCCATGAAAATGTAAGTGACATTTTTCAACATCCGATTCTGAAACACAGCTTTCATCGGCAATAATCGGTAAGGAAGACGTTTCAAATAGCGTTTTCATTTCTTCCCAATTATCGGCAGCCAATGGCTGCTCTATTAGTTCAACCCCTAGTTGTTTTAAAATAGGTATTTTATGCAAGGCTTGTTCTAAGGTCCATCCCGCATTTGCATCCACTCTAAAAACAGCGTCAGTATGCTCTCTCAAGGCTGCTACCATTTCAATGTCATCAGGTACCCCCACCTTAATTTTATAAATAGGCCATGGGCGTTCTTTCATTTTTAAAACCATTTGATCAATGGTATCGATGCCAATTGTGAAATCTGTTTGAGGACATTTAGAAGTATCTAGCTGCCACAATTGATGCAGCTGTTTGCCCTTCATTTTACCGTAGATATCCCAACCTGCCATGTCCAATGCACATACTAAAAAAGAATTGTTAGGAAATAAGTGATGTAAATAATGCCAATATCTTTCAGGATCTGAAAATGAAAATTTCTGTAAGAATATCTTTTTACGTTCTAAATCCTCCAGCATTTTGTCGATAGGTAAGTCATAGTAACTAATTGCAGGCGCCTCACCATAGCCTCTAATACCGAGGTAATTAAGTTCCACAATTA
>CAMBTV010000121.1 GCA_945870835.1 Chitinophaga pinensis | reverse complement strand
CAGCAAGTGGGGGAACAAGTTATTCATGGGTTAATGAAGAGCAATCTACCTCCATTACCAAATACCCATCTATTACGACCGTATATTCAGTAGTAGGAACGGACCTTACTGGGTGCATCAATACGGCTACCCATACAGTTACTGTCAATTCGCTGCCTGTTATAAATATTGCTAAAACCGAAAACAGTGGCAGTATTAATAATGATGGTATTATTTGTATAGGATCTATTGCTACCCTAACAGCCAGTGGGGCGGCAAGCTATTCGTGGAATAGTGGAGAAATAAGTGCAGCAATCAATAAATCACCTCTCACAACAACAGTGTATACAGTAACCGGAACAGATGCTTTGGGATGTGTTGCTACTCAAAATGCAACCATAACTGTCAATCCGTTACCAACAGTATCTTTAGGGAATGCTAATTTTTGCACTGGAGCAACTGCAATACTTAATGCAATTGCATCACCAGCCGGAAACTATACGTATTATTGGACCGTTCCAACCGGTGCAGCTTCACCTGGTAATGTAGCCAGTTTTTCAACAAATACTGCAGGTAATTATAAAGTATTTATTATAAGTAGCAATTCCAATTGTCAGAGTGCAGAAGTTACTGGAACTGTGACTACTATATTACCAATTTCGGGAACAACCTCTGTTTGTGTTGGAGCACAGACACAATTAACAGGATCAGGGACACCCACCACCAATAACCCATGGGTAAGCTCTAGCACTGCCAAAGCCACTGTCAGCAATACAGGTTTGGTAACAGGAATTTCCGCGGGAACAACTAACATAACTTATTCCAATACGCTAGGATGTTCAACCACATCGGTTGTTACGGTAAATGCGCTTCCTACCATTACGGGTACAGCCATTGTTTGTAGTGGATTTCAAACACAATTAACAGGGTCAGGAACTGCCGCTACTAGCAATGCCTGGACGAGTTCTAATACCGCAATAGCATCGGTTAGTAGTACTGGATTAGTAACTGGCATTGAAGCCGGGACAAGTTCTATTACCTACACTAATTCAAACGGGTGTACTGTTAGTGTTGGACTCACTGTAAATGTATTTCCTTCCATTTCGGGAGTGCTTTCAGTTTGTAATGGATTTCAAACCCAATTAACAGGATCAGGTACGCCAGCCACTAGCAATGCTTGGATAAGCGCTAGTACATCAAAAGCGATTGTTAGCAGTACAGGTTTGGTTACAGGAATTTCAGCAGGAATATCTACCATTACTTATACCAATTCATTAGGATGTGCTACCACCGCGGTGATTACAGTGAATGCGATTCCAACTATTTTAGGAGCGCTATCTGTTTGCAATGAATCTCAAATACAATTAACTGGATCAGCTACTGCCGCTAGTAATAATCCTTGGGTTAGTGCCAATACTGTAGCTGCAACCATCAGCAGTTCAGGTTTGGTGACAGGAATTTCTGCCGGAACAAGTACTATTACTTATACCAATTCTTTTGGGTGTTCTCAAAATGCAGTTATTACGGTGAATGCGCTTCCTATCATTTCAGGACTACTTTCAGTTTGTAAACGTTCTCAAATTCAATTGACTGGGTCAGCGACGGCGGCTACTCTTAATCCATGGACAAGTTCTAGTACAACAACGGCCACGGTTAGTAATGCTGGCTTGGTAACAGGTATTCAAGCAGGATCATCTACCATCACTTATACCAATTCTTTAGGTTGTTCTCAAAGGGTAGTGGTTACGGTAAAACCGCTTCCCGAAATTGATCATGTTGATATCAGCGCTTGTTCGGGTAGCTTATTTACCTACAATCCACCCAATGGTTTAAATGGAGATATAGTTCCAATAAACACAACGTATAGCTGGGGAAATCCTACGGTAACTAGTGATGTAACAGGGGGGTCAGCCGGCACTAATTCTTCCACTATTGATGGCAACTTAGTTAGTACAAGTAATTTATCTAAAACAGCTATTTATATTGTTACACCTTCGGCTGAAGGATGTGTAGGAAATAATTTTAGATTAACTGTTGCAGTGAATCCAATTCCTACAACACCTGTTATTATTGCCTCAGGATTTACCACATTTTGTATTGGAGGAAGCGTAGATTTTACCAGCAGTTATGCAAGCGGAAATCAATGGTTTAAAAATGGGGTAGCTATTAATTCAGCAACCGGTCCAAAAATTACTGTTACTGATTCCGGAACTTATACGGTTGTAGTTACTTCAAATGGATGTAACAGTGCACCAAGTCTGGCCAAGATTGTTACTGTTAATCTTTTGCCGGTCATTTCAATTACAACGGTACCAGACAGTGCAGCATTGTGTGCAGGTTTTTCAGCCACTCTTACGGCATCTGGAGCGGCAGTTTATTTCTGGAGTGGCGGCGTTGTTAATGGTGTTCCTTTTGTACCTATCCAAACTACTTCCTACACAGTAAATGGAATGGATGTAAATGGATGTACCGGTTCTAAAACAGCCACCATTACTGTGTACCCAATACCAGCAAAACCAATTGTTAGTAATAACGTTTATTGTGAAAATGATTTTTCTAGTCCATTGCAGGCAATATCAGTTAACTCAAATGTCATTAGTTGGTATCATCAAGCAACAGGAGGAATAGCAATCGCAAGGCCAACCCCCAATACTTCAATGGCTGTTAAAGACACATTCTATGTTACTCAAAAAACGATTTATGGATGTGAAAGTCCTAGAGCGCCTTTGGTGGTAACAGTTAATCCTTTGCCGATAGATTCTATAATGCCTTTAGCACAAAATTTTATATGTAATGGCAGTTCGCTGGTTTTAAATGCTACCAATAGTTACACCTATCAATGGTTAAACAATGGTTTGCCTATTCCAGGAGCAATAGCTAACAACTATTTAGCAAAAGTAGGGGGCGTCTATTCATTTGTGATGACCAATCAATTTGGTTGTTTTAACAAATCAAGTAATACAAAAACTATTCAGCTTATAGAAAAGCCCGTACCTAGTTTTACTTTTGACAATAGGTGTCAAAACACACCTATAAAGTTTCTTAACACCAGTAATTTTGCAAATTCTGGTACCGTATTATGGAAGTGGTATTTTGGCAATGGGGATATGGCTTCAATAAAAGAAGGTCAATATGCTTATCAGACTATTGGAAATTATACGGTTACTCTTTCTGCTACCCCTTCTAATTGTCCGCAATTGGCAGATACTTCTAAAAAAGCAATTATTATTGAAGCGCCGATAAAAGGAATTAATTATGGCATTGTTGATGCAAAGTCGAAAGTGGCGTATTCATTAAAGGCAAGGGACATTGGAACAATTTATTTGTGGAGTCCATCTACGGGATTAAGTAGTACAACTATTTCAAATCCAACTACTACATTAACTAGTCAGCAATTCTATACTATTCGCATAACGAATGCTGCTGGTTGTGTTACGAACGATTCTATTCAAGTAAGAGTATTTAATGAATATACAGTTTTTGTACCTTCAGGTTTTTCACCAGATGGAGATGGCGTTAATGAAAAATTAAGTCCGTTATTGGCTGGAATTAAAGAGCTGAAAAGCTTTAGAGTTTACAATCGTTGGGGGCAATTACTATATCAATCCAGTGATAAAAATGCAGGTTGGAATGGCACCTTTAATGGAAAGCAACAGCTTTCGGAAACCTATGTTTGGGTAGTAGAAGCAATTGATCAAGATGGAAAAAATATTCTTAAAACTGGAAAGACCACTTTGATCCGCTAATTTATATTATGAAAAGGAATGTATTCATATTGATTCTTTTTGTGTGTTTAAAATGCCAATTTAGTTATGGTCAGCAATATTTATATTCTCAATATTTCGCCAATCCGTTGTCTATTAATCCTGCACAGACCGGCCATTTTGGGGGAAGCTATCGCTTTTCTTCCATCAGCAGAAATCAGTGGGGTGAGGATGGCAATCCTTACAAATCTTTAGGAGTTTCTATGGAAAAGGCTTTGTTAGAAAGCTCTTCTAGCGGAAAGCTGGGTGTCGGTTTGCTCGTTAGTTCTGACAACTCCAACATGGATGCTTTTTCAGTAAAGAGAGCCGCTTTTTCAGCCGCTTATAATATGGAATTAGATGGTGAAGGAAATGTAGAATTGGGTGCAGGGTTTCAAGGACAGTATAACCAAAGAAGAATAAATCCATACAATTTAACTTTCGAAAGTCAATTTGGGTCAGGTGGATTTAATACTGGCATTGCTACACCAGAAATGTCTAAAGCCTCCACGATGACATATACTTCTTTTAATGCAGGGTTATTATTAAATGTAAAATCTTTGGAGGGTAGGCAGGCAGTTTATTTTGGTTTAGCAGCGTATAATGCAAATAAACCTAAATCAAATATTTTGGATGCTACTTTTATTGAACCGATTCGATGGAATGTACAATCAGGTGGAATCATTCCTATCAATGAAAGCACCAACATACATTTGAGCGGTATTGTTAGTCTCCAAGAAGGAGCGACTGAAACGTTATTTGGAGCAGTAGGAAGTTTTGATTTAATAGAAAACGGCGGCGGTAAAAAATTATTATTGGGAACTTGGGTAAGAATAAAAGATGCCCTGATACCTTATATTGGTTTACAATGGAATGGTGTTCAAGCTGCATTTAGTTATGACATCAATACCTCTTCCATCAAAACAGGTGCTTACAATAAAAACAGCATTGAATTTTCTTTGGGTTATCAGCCTTGGGGAAGTCTTCTTAAAAAGGAAGTTATTCCTTGTCCCTTCTTTTAAAGTTTTTTTCAAATATAGATATCATTTTGATACTAAAAAATAAATTATTTATTATCGGATAATCTCGAAATATCAGAGGTATTAAAACTTGTATTTTATTAACTTTGCTACTATGCTGAAAGAAGAAACGCAAAGTATTGATTTTAGATCTATTTGTCCTGTAGCAACTAGTTTGGATTTAATAGGAGATAAATGGACCTTATTAATTTTAAGGGATATGATTTTTGGTCATAAATCAATGTTTAATGAATTTAAAGAGTCAATTGAAGAAATAGCTAGTAAAATGCTTTCGAATAGACTAAAGAAGCTAGAGAGCTTAGGCTTTATTTCTAAAAATAAAGGCACGAAGAACCATAAAAATATTTATTACTTTTTAGAGCCAAGAGGAATAGACACTTTTCCAATAATGGTTGAGTTGGCAATATTTTCAACAAAGTATTTTCTTGATCATCTTGGAGCTACTTATACCAGAGACTCAAGAACTAGAATGATTACAGACAAAGTTGCTTATACTAAAGAAATTATAAAAAATTATAAGCGCTTTGTAAAAAGCATTTCAATCTAGTAAATATTCTTTCTTCTTTAGAGCACTGTCAAGAATTTTCTCGCGCCGTTCTCCTCCTTTACTGTAAATAGTAGGTACGCAAAATGGATATGTCATGCTGAATAAAAGCAATTATCCCTAATACCCTCTATAAAGAAATCAGTTATAATGAGACCGTTGATTGGTAAAATATATTTGCCTATTTATTGTATTTTTTGACTCTTCCCCTTAATATGCTAAATTTATTGATTGAATTTTATCAGCGTGTAAAAATAATATCGATAAATATCCGTTCGTTTGTCAACTTTACTAAACTTAACTTTTGCTTATGCTATCCATTTCAAAATTACTGTTGTGCTGCATGACAGCTTTCTTGCTAACGGTCAATGATTTTTCTACAGCTCCGAGAAGATTAGAAATTCTTTTTTTAGGTCATGAAGGCACTCATCATAATTCTGATCAGTTGGTAGATATTATGGCGAAGGAATATTTTAAGTCGGGTATAAATATTACCTATACAACTCGTGTTGATGACTTAAATGAAAAAACGTTGAAGCAATATGACGGATTGGTATTGTACGCTAATTATGATTCTATTGCTGGTTCTCAAGCAAAAGCGTTGCTAAATTTTGTAAAAGAGGGAAAGGGTTTTATTCCTATTCATTGTGCCTCTTGGTGTTTTAGAAATTCAAAAGAAGTAGTTGAATTAATTGGTGGACAATTTCTTCGCCACGGATATGATTCTTTTCCTGCAATGATTGTCCAAAAAAATCATCCAATAATGAAAGGAATTGAAGATGGATTTATAATAAAGGATGAAACTTATATTCATAGTAAGCTAGGTAAAAATATAAAGGTTCTTTCTGAACGTCAGGAAAGTAATCGTCGTGAGCCTTACACTTGGGTGCAAGAGTTTGGAAAGGGGAGAGTTTTTTATACTGCTTATGGCCATGATGAAATTACTTTTAATAATCCTCAGTTTTTAAACTTGGTTAAAAATGGAATTCTTTGGGCCGTAGGTGATAGAGCTGCAGCGGATTTGGCTGATTTATCTTTAGCTGATCCATCTTATAGCGATGCAAAAATTCCTAACTATGAAAAAAGAGATCCTGCTCCAAAATTACAGGCGCCCCTCTCTCCTAGTGAATCCATGTCTCAGATACAAATTCCTGCTGGATTTGAATTGAAGTTATTTGCTTCCGAGCCGGATATCATTAATCCAATTTATATGAATTGGGATGAAAGAGGTCGTTTATGGGTGATTGAAACAATTGATTATCCTAATACCGTGAGAGATGATAAAGAACAGGGAGATGATCGTATCCGTATTTTAGAAGATACAGATGGAGATGGTAAGGCAGATAAATTCACACTATTTGCAGACAAATTAAATATTCCTACCAGCTTTACTTTTTCAAACGGCGGAATCATCGTTTCTCAGGCACCTTATTTTCTTTTTCTAAAAGATGAAAATGGAGATGATCGTGCGGATGTAAAAGATACCATCATGAACGGTTGGGGAACAAGCGATACGCATGCAGGACCTTCTAATCTTAGATATGGATTAGATAATAAAATCTGGGGAACAGTAGGTTATTCAGGATTTTCTGGAAGTATAGGTAACGAAACAAAAAAATTTAGTCAAGGTATTTATAATTTCAAATCGAATACAAAAAAAGTAAATCAGTTTGAATTTTTAGGAGGCACGAGCAACAATACTTGGGGACTAGGTTTTTCAGAAGAGTTTGATGTATTTGCCTCCACCGCTAATAATACGCACAGTGTATTTTTTGGAGTTCCTAAAAGATTATTGAGTAAAGTAAATAAAGATGATCCGGGAACGGAGAAAATAGATTCGCATTATCCAATGCATGTGGTAACAAAAAATTTACGGCAGGTCGATGTGTTTGGAGGATTCACAGCAGCTGCTGGTCACAGTTTGTATACTGCTCGTCAATACCCTTCTTCTTTTTGGAACAAGACAGCCTTTGTTACTGAGCCAACAGGCCGATTGATTCATACGATTAACTTGAAACAAAGTGGTGCTGGTTTTAAAGAAATAGGAGATGGAAGAAATTTGTTTGTTAGTGCGGATGAATGGTGTGCACCTATTCAGGCAGAAGTGGGACCAGATGGAAATGTTTGGGTAACTGATTGGTATGATTTTATTATTCAGCACAATCCAACACCGACTGGTTATGAAACAGGAAAAGGAAATGCGCATGTTAATCCTTTGAGAGATCATGAGCGGGGAAGAATTTATAGAATCGTATATAAAAATGCGGCGACTTCAAAAAAAATATCGTTGAATAAAAATGATAAAGCTGGTTTGATTGCCGCCTTATCTAATAACAATATGTTTTGGCGTACCACTGCTCAGCGTTTATTAGTTGAGATGGGTGACGCATCTATTGCATCACAATTGTATCCAATCATTCTCAATCAAAAATTAGATGAAGTGGGTATTAATGCTCCTGCTATTCATGCGCTTTGGACTTTACAGGGTTTAGGAGTTTTGGATGGAAGTGATCCTGAGGCCACCAAGGTTGCAGAAAAAGCACTCACCCATCCTGCAGCAGGAGTAAGGCGCGCAGCTGTTGAAGTATTGAAAAATAAAGACAATGCTTTGCAGCTTTATAAAAAAGCAAGTTTGATAAATGACAAAGATCTTCGTGTTAGACTCGCTGTAGTTATTGCAATTGCAGATAGCAAAGCTTCACCAGAAGGAATGGCTGCTTTAAAAGAAATGAATAGTAAGAAGGAAAATAAACAAGATCATTGGATTAGTAAAGCATTGAATGCTGCTATCGGAATACCATCTGCCTTAATTAACAAAGAGGTTATCAGTAATACTACTAAAGCAGATCAGGTAGTAAATCTGAGTGTGTTAAAGGAGCAGATGAAATATAGTATGCAGCAGTTTACAGTAAAAGCTGGAACCATCGTCAGACTTACATTGACTAATCCAGATTTCATGCAACACAATTTATTGATTCTTCAACCGGGAAGCATAGACAGAGTGGGTGCTGCTGCGGATAAATTAGCTACAGAAAAAAATGGGGCAGACCTTCAGTATATTCCAAAAATGGGGCAAGTACTTTTCTCTATGCCATTGGTGAATCCACAAAAAAGTTATACCATTACCTTTAAGGTACCAGCAATTGCCGGCGACTATCCATATATATGTACTTTTCCAGGACATTGGCGAATCATGAATGGTGTGATGAAAGTAGTTTCAAAATAAATTAATTAATTGATGGCAATGAATATTCAATTTGGTGTGAGTACTTGGTTATGGACCTCACCTTTTAAAACGGATTCAATTGATTTGCTATTTAAAAAAGTAGCAGACTTAGGTTTTACAGCAATTGAAATTGCGGTGGAAGACCCGTCTATAATTGATAATGCAGCAGTAAAAAAAGGATTAGTTAAATATCATTTAACGCCCGTCGTATGTGCGGCTTTTGGAAGTACACGCGACCTTACCCATGCTGATCCTGCCGTTCATGAGCATTGTCTTCGTTACATAGAAGCCTGTTTACAATGTT
>CAMBTV010000120.1 GCA_945870835.1 Chitinophaga pinensis | reverse complement strand
TTCAAACGCGGGTGCAACAAAAGATCTATTATATAATTTTCTGCAGCCAGGAACGTATAAAATAAAACTTACCGCTTCAAAAGGTGCTTGTGTATCAAATTCTGGAACTTACACCTTGACTGTACAAGATCCAAAACAAGATGGTTCTATTTCTATCTTTGAAGTAAGATGTTACACCAACGATAGTATTCGTGTTGTTTTTGGAATTAATAACAACGGTTACGATACCATTCATGCAGGAGCAGTCGTTGGTTTTTATGATAAATTTCCGGGACTGCCCAATCATCAAAAATTGAACAATAGCTTTGTATTACCGACAGATATTTTAGGAAAATGTTCTGCTACTTTTACGCATATCATTGGCGTAAGTAAACCCAAACAAGATTCGTTGACGTTGGTGTTTGATGAAAATAATTTGTTGGACGAATTGAGCGAAACTAATAATACTGCTTTTATACAAAAATTTCAATTTAAAATAATCGCCACTCCTATTGACACTACGGTATATACCAATTCAACCCTTTCTTTATTAGTACAAAAAAAATCCGATGATCCAATTTCCTCTGTTATATGGAGCCCTATCACTGGCCTTTCTTGTATTACTTGTGTTAATCCAATATTGAGTGTTACAGATACTGTTTTAATGAAAGCGATAGCAAAAAATAGTTTTAATTGCACTGATTCAGCAACTGCATATATTAAAGTTTTTCCGATCGACATCAGCTTGGATAGTTCGGGTATAGATTGTTTTAAAAATGACAGTTTGTTAGTTAATGTAAAAGTTTGTTTAAAGAATGGTTATACAAAGTTGAAGAATAGGGTTGAGATAGAATATTTCGACAACGATATTACACTGGGAGCTGCTAATAAATTAGGATCCGTTTTTCTTGACCCATCTACTGCATTTATCAGTGGGTGTGTGGTTGCTCCAGCTGTTATAAAAATGACTCAAACACCCAATGTGTCTATTTTTATCAATCGACCTCTTATTCCATTTGAAATGCAAACAGCTAACAATGTGTTACACAAAAAATACATCCCTTTTAAATTAATTGCTCAGCCAGCTGATTATGACGCTTTTCGTGGAGAAGGATTTCCTGTCAATATTATTAACCAAGGAGATACTTATAAAAATCTTCTTTGGACACCCAGTGAAGCATTGAGTTGTAACAACTGTCTATCTCCCATAGTTACTACCAATGTTAATCGAGAATATAAAGTTACTGGGTCTAATCAATATTTTTGTACTGACTCTACTTTTGTTCGTGTCAAAACGTATTATCGATCTCATCTAGCATTGCCCAATGTGTTTAGTCCAAATAGGGATGGTGTTAATGATTATTTTTATGTGATTGCTGGAAAAGATGTTGTTACTGTTAACCAGTTTCAAATTTTTAATCGTTGGGGAGAAAGGGTTTTTAATAGTAAGAACACCAAACCAAATGAATATTTGGGTGGATGGGATGGTTTCTACAAAGGTAGAATCGCCGATAACGGAACGTATGTTTACTATATTATTATCACCTTGATTAATGGAACTACCGAGGAAGTAAAAGGTAATATAACTTTATTTAGATAATCAAAATGTTGAAACGCATTACCATACTCTTGTTGCTGATTATTAATTGTATTTGTGCTCGTGCGCAAGATGCTAATTTTTCGCAATTTTTTTCTTCTCCTTTAACGCTCAATCCTGCTAACACTGGAAATTTTAATGGTTCATTGAGGCTAGCAGGAAATTTCAGAAATCAGTGGGCTTCTTTTAATAATGCATTTTCAACGACCACTTTTTCTGTAGATGCACCAATTTTATTAACTAAAATGGCACCATACAATCGGCTAAGTATTGGATTGAATGCATTGACTGATCAAAGCGGTAATGGACTTTTAAAACAAAATTATTTAGCTGGTTCTTTTGCTTTTAAAAAAGGTTTTGATGCAGATGCTAGACATTCTTTATCGCTAGGTTTTCAAGCAGCTTATGGCAGTGCTAATTTCAATAGTAGTTTGGCGAAATTTGAAGACCAACTTACACCGGGTGGTTTTTTATTGAGCACCTCTGAGCCATTACAAATTTCAAACACGTACAAGAAAATAGTAGATTTAAATTCGGGACTTATTTATAATGCCTCTAATGAGAAAGGGAGAAGTTTTTATATTGGTGCAGCAGTCAATCATATACTAGAACCAGTGACCACTAATTTAAATTCAGATTATTACACCAAGCGGAGATATACGGTGCATGGTGGCGGGTATTTTCCGGCGGGCGAGAATACAACTGTTCATGCTAGTTTTCAATTTCAGCAACAAGGAGATTATAGAGAAATAATTTTAGGAGGAGCTGCGAGTTATTTTATTAATGGAAAATCAACTAGTTACTACGAATTATATTTGGGTGCATGGCTAAGATATAATGATGCAATTATACCCTATGTTGGAGTTGAATACAATTTATTACGTTTCGGATTTTCATATGATTTAAACTATTCATCCGATAAAACTGCAGGTACTTATTATCGAACTGCAGAATTTTCAATCATCAAGGTGTTTAATAGCAATAAGGAAAACGTAATTAATTGCCCGAAGTTTTAATGTTGCACCGTAAATAAATCGATCATCAATTTTTGCGATTTAGGAAGTCAAAAAAATCAGTAAGGTTTCGATTTTGTTCAATCTCACTATTTATGGAAGGTTTTTGAATTTATCTTGAAACTCAATAAGGAAAAGTATTTTGCCACAATTTTTATAGTTCAATAAGTGAATATAAAATATTGCATTTGTGTCTATATTAAGCTATTGTAATGCTTGTATACTTAGCATATTGCCAGTATTTTTTTATATAACTTTGATTTATTCAGTTTAGAAATAAAAAATTTCTAAAGAAATTTAAATCAAAATAAAAGCAAGAAAAATATGAAATTTTTCATCTCCACTATAATAAGTTTATTAAGCATTCAATTTTCTTTTTCTCAAATAGATCTTTTGCATATCAATCAGATACAAGTGATTGGTTCGCATAACAGTTATAAAAAAGCGATAGATCCTTTATTGTTTAAGATGCTGAGTAAAAGGGATTCTGTATCCATGAGTAAAATAGAATATAGTCATGTATCGCTGACAGAGCAATTAAATCTTGGATTGTGCAATTTGGAAATAGATGTTTATTCAGACACTGCTGGCGGTCGGTATGCACATCCGAGAGGATTGGATTTGGTGCCAGGACAACCTGCTTATGATATCGAAGGAGTAATGAAGCAACCTGGCTTTAAGGTTTTTCATATTCCAGAAATTGATTTTCGAAGTAATTCATTAACATTTAGGCAATGCTTGGAAGAATTGAAACTATGGTCTGCTAAACATAAAAATCATTATCCTGTTTTTATTACCATGAATGCAAAAGACGACGACATAAAAAGAACAGACTTTACGTCGCCAGAAAAATTTACAGCTGAAATCTTTGACGCCTTGGATAAAGAAATCATTACTTATCTAGGCAAAGAAAATTTAATAATTCCTGATCAAGTGAGGGGTAAATACAATAGCTTAGAGAGCGCTGTTACTGATGGTAACTGGCCTTCATTAAAAGAGGCGAGGGGTAAATTTATTTTTATCCTGGATGAAACGGGCAATAAAATAAAAACCTATGTACAAAACCATCCTTCACTAAAAGGGAGGGTTCTTTTTGCAAATGCTGAGCCAGGAACACCTGAAGCAGCCATACTGATAAGAAATCGTCCAAAAGACAGTACGATTAGTACAATGGTAAAAAAAGGGTATTTGGTGCGAACTCGAGCAGACGCGGATACAAAGATGGCGAGACTAAATGACCGTTCCGATTTTGAAGCTGCTTGTAAATCAGGTGCACAAATCATAACTACAGATTATTATTACAAAAGCACTCATTTTAAATCTGATTACAGTATCAGTTTTGATGGGGCAACTTATTTTCGTATCAATCCGATATTTAAAAAATAATTTGCCATTTAGTTTTGATTTTTTTAGACTCTCATTCGGTATTTGAGTAAGTTACACTTTTGCATCTCGGCTTTTTTTATCGTTCGTGTACAAGAATTATAGAAATTAATTTCAGCGTAATGTTATCTTACAACCAAATTAAGGCTCTGTACTGTTCCATCAACCTCACAATGTGAGGTTTTTTTATGTTAATTTTTAAATAAAATCGATAACTTACGATTGTTAAAAATCTTTACAAATCGAGAAAATAAGCACAGCTCTATTTTAAATATTGCTTTTATGAAAAACGTTTTTACTGCATTCTTTTTTTTAGTTCTTTGTATTTTTAGCGCTTGTAAATCCCTCGAAGAATGGACTAATTATGGAGGCAATAAGGCGAATAATCATTATTCCAACTTAGCGCTGATTGATACCAATAATGTGTTGAGTTTAAAAAAGGTTTGGGAATACCATACTAAGGATGGAGATGAAAAGTCTCAAATTCAAACCAACCCTTTGGTGATTGATGGTGTATTGTATGGGGTTTCTCCCAAACTTAAATTATTTGCTTTAGATGCCGGTTCAGGAAAAGAGCGATGGGTGTTTAATCCAAATGACATGAATACAATTGATGGAAAGCCTTCGAGACCTTTTTCTATTAATGTTTGTCGTGGTTTAGCGTATTATAAAAACGGCAAAGAAGATCAACGAATTTTTTATTCTGCGAGCGGATATCTTTATTGTGTAAACGCGTTAACTGGTCAACCGATTTATTCATTTGGATCTGAGGGCAGAGTAGATTTACATCAAGATTTAGGTGTGGAAGCAAGTGATTTATATGTCGTATCCTCTACCCCTGGAATCATTTATAAAGACTTACTTATTATTGGGTCTAGTGTTTCAGAATCTTCTCCAGCAGCACCAGGTCATATTCGTGCTTATGATGTTCACACTGGAAAAATGCGTTGGATCTTTCATACGATTCCTAATCCAGGGGAAGAAGGTTATGAGAGTTGGGAAAATAAAGAAGCCTACCTACATATCGGTGGTGCCAATTCTTGGTCAGGATTTAGTTTGGATGAAACAAAGGGAATTGTATTTGCTCCGACTGGTTCTGCTGCCTATGATTTTTATGGAGGTAAAAGATTGGGAGATAATTTATATGCAAATTCAGTGTTGGCATTAGATGCTTCAACGGGAAAAAGAATCTGGCATTTTCAAACAGTGCATCATGATATTTGGGATAGAGATTTACCTACTGCACCTGTATTGGTCAACATCACAAAAGATGGAAAAAATATTGAAGCGGTTGTGAGTGTTAGTAAGAGTGGATTTATTTTTCTATTTGATCGGGTAACTGGCAAGCCTATTTATCCAATCAATGAAACGGCTGTTCCTGCAGTGAGTGAATTGGTTGGAGAAAAGCCATCTCTGACTCAACCTATTCCCTCTTTTTATAAACCATTTGCTCGTCAAATATTATTAGAAAAAGATTTGAATCATATTGTACCTGATTCTTCTTATCAAGATATTAAAAATAGGTTAGCTACTTATAAAACGGGGAATATGTTTCATCCGCCTTCCAAGGCTGGAACGATAATTTTTCCTGGATTTGATGGAGGTGCTGAATGGGGCGGACCCGCATTTGATCCTACTTCAGGAATCCTTTATGTGAATGCCAATGAGATGCCTTGGGTATTAACGATGGTGGATGTGAAAGAAAAGCCGGTAAAGTTAGAGACGAACTTTCAAGCTGGAGAAAGATTATACAAATCTAGTTGTATGCCCTGTCATGGTCCTGATCAAAAGGGAGCTGGAAATTATCCAGCACTCATTGATATCAATAAAAAATATAATGAAGAACAATTCACTGCATTGTTAACTGGTGGAAGAAGAATGATGCCTGCATTTTCACAATTGTCAGCGACTGAGAAAAAAGCGATCGCAAGTTTTATTTTAAAAAATGAAACAATACAAAAAGAAAAATTTGTTGCACCGGTTCGTCCAGTTAATGAATGGGATAAACTGCCTTATGCTGCGACAGGGTATAATAAATTTTTGACTAAAGAAGGTTATCCAGCGGTGGCGCCACCATGGGGGACTTTAAATGCGATTAATTTAAATACGGGCGAACTGGTTTGGAAAGAAACTTTGGGTGATGTTCCTGAATTTAAGGCAAAGGGAATTCATACGGGTACTGAAAATTATGGAGGTCCAGTTGTTACTGCAGGAGGATTGCTTTTTATTGCAGCTACAAAAGATGCTAAATTTCGCGCCTTTAATAAAAGAACGGGAAAGTTATTATTAGAACTTGATTTGCCAGCAGCTGGTTTTGCAACGCCCGCAGTGTATGAAAAAAATGGAAAGCAATATGTGGTGATTGCCTGTGGCGGCGGAAAATTAAAAGCAATTTCGGGAGATTCTTATGTAGCATTTGCATTAGAAAATTAAGTGAATAAATTAAAACTATTTCTTTTATAATTGGAAGCTGATGAATGATAAAAGGGTATTCCTATTTATTAGTTAGCCATATGGTTTTCTAATTCAAAAAGAATTTAAAATATTTCTAAAGAGATAAATTCTAAAAGTTATTTAAATTTTAATTTTTGTAATTCGATTAGATATATTGAGTAAATGACTATTTTTAAATTATAAATCGAGATCTAAAAATACATTATAATCATATTTAATACAAAAATGCTCAAAATTAAAAATTTCTATATTTTACTGATTATTTTAATAACGTTAATAAAATCCAACAGTACATTTGGACAAAAAGTTTTTACTTTAAAAGATGCCATTGCTGAGGGGATTAAAAATTACGGTATTATCAAAGCAAAAATAAAATACGCTGAAGCCTCTAAAATTGCTGTAAAGCAGGCAAAGAGAGAAAACCTTCCTAACTTTAATTTAAGTGCACAACAAGATTTTGGCACAGTGAATGGACAATTTGGTCCATTGTTTGGGTTTGGTGGATTAGGGCTTGCAACTTCTGGTCCTGCCTTTGATCAGCAATACAGTAATGCAGCATTCGGGTCTGCCTATTTAGTCAATATTAATTGGGAATTTTTTGCTTTTGGCAAGGCTAGAGGAAAGGTAAAAGTAGCTGAAGCAACAGCTGTAAAAGATTATAAAGATCTTGACCAAGAATTATTTCAGCACAAAATTAAAATTGCTGCAGCCTATTTAAACCTGGTTGCTGCCCAGCAATTGAAACTTTCATTTGAAAAAAATCTTAATAGAGCAGATACAATTCGCCGAATTGTATCTGCAAAAGTTTTAAGTGGTATCATACCAGGCGTAGATTCTTCTCAAGCAAATGCAGAATATTCTTCAGCAAAAATAGTGTTAACTAAATCAATTGACCAGGAGGCTGCTTTGTCAAATCAATTATTTCAGTTATTAGGAATAGTGCCTCAGTCTTATATCTTGGATAGTTTTTTTATCAATAGAATCCCTAAACTTTCAGAGGATTCTGTGGCTTTTGAAAAGCATCCATTACTACAATTTTATCGAAGCCGAATAAACGTAAGTGATGTTCAATCAAAATTTATAAGAAAAAGCTCCTATCCAGTATTTGCTATGGTTGGAGTATTTCAGGGAAGAGGATCTGGATTTAATAGTGATTATCTTTTCGATCCACTTGATTTTACCAAAAATTATTGGTCAGGGATTACGCCTACTCGAACAAACTATTTGTTGGGAGTAGGAGTAACTTGGAATGTCACCCAACCTTTCCGAATATCTCAACAGGTTAAATTTCAGAATTTAATTAGCAAGGGATTACAGGAAGAATATGTTCTTGTAAATCAACAAATAGCTGCACAATTGCAATTGGCTGATGTAAAAATAAAAAATGCCCTTCTCATTTATAATGAGGTACCAATACAAATAAAAGCTGCAACAGATGCTTATATTCAAAAATCAGTATTGTATAAAAATGGGTTAACTAATTTAGTGGACCTTACCCAAATACTTTATGTATTAGTAAGGGCAGAAACGGATAGGGATATCGCTAATAATAATGTATGGCAAGCTCTTTTGTTGAAGGCTGCCTCCGCTGGAGATTTTAGCATATTTGAAAACAAGTTTTAGTGAAAAATTAGTTATTATTTGAAATAATTTTACTTCTGTATGAATTTAATTCGTTTTGCATTAAGAAAGCCCATCACCATTTTTGTATTGGCAGCAGGGCTTTTGTTTTTCGGTATCAAAGCATTGAATGTAATTAAGATTGATATCTTTCCAAAATTGGACATGCCTGTTATTTATCTTTCTCATCCTTTTGGAGGATATACTCCTTTACAAATGGAATCTTTTTTTACTAAACAGTATGTTAATATTTTTCTTTTTGTAAACGGAATAAAAAGTATTGAGACAAAAAATATTCAGGGACTTACTTTAATGAAAATCAACTTCTATCCTGGTACAAATATGGCGCAGGCAGCAGCTGAAGTAAGTTCCTTTGGAAATAGGGTTCAAGTGAATTTTCCTCCTGGCTCAAGCCCACCATTCATTATAAGATTTGACGCTTCTACTTTACCAGTAGGACAATTAGTATTGAGAAGTTCTAAAAGAACAAATAATGAACTTTTGGATCTGGCAAATATTTATGTCCGTTCTACATTTACTAATATTCCAGGTTTAATTGGGTCACCTCCATTTGGAGGGAATATAAGAACTGTAGTTATAAAAGCTGATCCAGAATTATTAAGATTGCATAATTTAACACCAGACCAATTGGTAGAAGCAATGCGGATTAATAATCAGCCAACGCCTTCTGGAAATGTTAGAATGGGGGATAAAAACTATATCACCCCATCAAATACGGTAATTAAAAATATAAAAGACTTTGAAAATATTCCGCTTTTTAAAGGAGGGGTACAGAATTTATATTTAAAAGATGTTGCCACTGTTGAGGATGGAGC
>CAMBTV010000119.1 GCA_945870835.1 Chitinophaga pinensis | reverse complement strand
CTATCCACATCAAAACTTATATAGATGTCTGAACAATCAGATAAATAGCGTAAAACTTTTTTACTAACGCTTTCTGCTCCATTGCGTCTTACTTCATTGGTGGTAATCACCTTAATTCCATATTTATCTATCAATGATTTTTCTTCTTTTTCAAAATCTCTTAATGAAATCAGTACAATATTTTCCGGTAAAACTTTCGGATAAATTTCACCAACATTTTTTAGCTGATCCCATAATTGTTTTGTTTTTTCATCTATTTCATTCGTCTTACAATTTTTATTGTCTTCTCCTATGGCGGTTGCCAAAGGCATTCCGTGCATATTTCCGGTAGGAGTTGTATAGGGGGTATGCAAATCAGCATGTGCATCAATCCATATAATTCCTAATTTACTTTTTGGCTTGGCTATTTTGATGCCAGCGATTGTACCACCGGAGGAGCTATGATCACCACTGAGAACTACAGGAAAAAAATCACCTAAAATATTTTCGCTTACAGAAACACTTACTTTTTCATACAGGTTATAAACACCTTGTATTCTTTTTCCAAAATGAGATTGAATGGGTTCAAACAATAAATTATTTTCTACCTTGATTTTTTCAGAAGGAAAATGGTCAAACAAATTATTCATTAAATCAAGGGCTGCAATTTTAATTGCATCAATACCAAGACTAGCACCACGTGTACCAGCCCCAATTTCACTTGGCACTTCAATAATTTTGATATTTTTCATACTTTGGGGAGGGATAGTTATTAAGTATAAATGAAATTAGGTTAACAGATAAATTAAAATTTGCAATGTACATTGCTTTAAGTGTAGTTGCTATTAATTTATTTTGATCTTACCTAAAGGATCAGATCCTTTAATGGTTCCACTTGTGTGAAGGGGTATAAAACGTACAAACATATCTTCACTATACCAGTTTTCTTTTCTTGTTTTTTTAATTACCTCTTGGTGTTGATGCATCTGATAGGCAAATTTTTTCATTGACTCTTTGTTGTCCCAAATGCTAAATGTAGCCTGTTTGATAAAGGGCATTTCGCCAACTCCAACGGAGGTGATTAGGCCTTCAGCAGTTGCCATTTGTTCCGCTACACCATTTACGTTTTTCCAAAAAGCTTTTAATTTATTAATTCTAATGGTTGCTCTTGTTAAAATGGCAATCGGTCCATCATAGTCAGTTGCTTTTTCAATTTTCCCAAATGGGTTTGTTCCATCCCAAGTACCATGCCCTTCAATAGGCTTTAAATAAATTGTCCAAGTTTCGCATTTGAAAAATTTAAACCAGCCACTAATAAAACTACCATATAATTCAGCAATCATTTTATCTTGATTGCTGAAATTTATTTCTTTAGGTAATGGGTTTATTGTTAGTATGCCCCATTGCTGCCAATCCGGATTTTTATCAAAGGTTCCGTTTTTACCACAACCCAATAATTTGAAAAATGAAATTTTTTTATTGAACCACAGAGGGAATCGGTGAATCGCCATTGCCAATAAAGCGAAATAAATATATTTTTTTGGGTATCGTATAATCGTAAGAGTAACCTGCATATTGCAACAATAACAAGAATTTGCCTAATTATGTTGAGTTTTGGTAAATCATTTTTAGCTGTATTAAACATTGTGCGCTCTAATATAATTTTTTTACATCCTTATTGTTCTATTTATTGTACCCCCTTAGGTAATAATTTGGTTTGCATTGATAAATATTTTATATTATATTACAATATATTGTTATATAAATAATATCAATTGCAACTGTTTTATCAACTATTAATCAATAAAAAAAATAAAATGCAAAAATTACTTACAGTAACCGTAAATGCAAAGCAAATAATTGAAGGTGCTAAATCTAATTTTAAAATTGAAGAGGTTGAAGGGGTAAACGAATTGCTATATCAGGGTTGGCAAATTGAAGAATGGAATTTTTTAAAAGAAGAAGCTAGCACAGGAGTTATTATTTTGATTGTCATTTTAAATGATTCTTCCATGTTTATTAATTCAGAAGAATTATCGGATGACTTTGATTTGGAAGAAGAATTAGGAGAATTAGAAAAGGAACAAATGTTATAGTGTTTTTATTGTAAATAATTTTTTTACAATTCCGCAATTTTATAAGACTCAATTATTTGTACCCCTGTTTGATCAATTTTCATGCAAGCAATCATTGCCTTTGCAACTTGCTTTGCTTGAATGGCTTTGTATTTTTTGGGGACTAAAAAAGAGAGCTTTGTGAAAAATAATTGGAAGATACGTTCACCAGCTCTATGGGTTGATCGATTTCCTAATAGCAATGCAGGGCGAAAAATAAACAGACTTTCAAAACCAATTTTGGTAATGGCTTCTTCAATTTCACCCTTCGTTTTGCTGTAAAATAGGGAGGATTTTTTATTAGCTCCTAGGGAAGAAACCAATGCGAATTTTTTAGTACCATTTAAGTAAGCTCTTTTTGCAATATCGTATGGATATTCAAAATCTACTTTGTAAAAAGCTTTTTGAGAACCTGCAACTTTTATAGTTGTTCCTAGACAACAAAATATTTCATCTGCAATGATTAATTCATAATTAGGACTTTCATAATTGAATATAACTTGCGCTAGTCTTTCATTTTGAATAGGCAAAGCTTTTCTGACTAAAGCAGTTACTGAGTAATGATTGTCCTGCAGTAATAATTCAATCAATTGTTGTCCAACAAGTCCTGTACCACCTAATACCAATGCTTTTTTCATTTAATTTTTTTAATTAATTATTTATTTAAAATTTATTTTCAATAGCTTAAAAAAAATATTTTCTTCTATCTCTTTTACTTCTCCAGGGGCTAGTGCTCCCAATGAAAGATCTTCTATAGAAATTCTTATCAATCTTTTACAACGGTGGTGAATAGCTCCCATCATCTTTCTTACCTGGTGAAATTTACCTTCTGTTAAAGTAATCATTAGCCAAGTATGTGGACCATGAGCCAAAGGATTGATAGCAAAGGGGTATATCTTTTCTGGATTATCTACAATACTTACTTCGCAAGGGGGAGTGGTATAATTTTTTCCTTCTTTAATTCGAATGTTAACACCTGTTTGAAGTAAGTGCAACGATTGTTCACTTAAAATATTATTCACTTGCACTAAATAAGTTCTTTTATGCGGTGAGTCACCAAGGAACAATAGTCGGGTGATTTTTTTATTAGTAGTTAAAATAAGCAAACCTTCTGAATGATTATCCAATCTACCCACTGCATGAATTCCTTCTGGAAATTTAAAATTTAAATCGCCTAGCAAGCCAACAGAATGTGAGCTTATGAATTGTGATACCATATTGTATGGCTTATTGATAATATAGTATCGAAACTTAGGCTCGTTCATTGCGACAACTGAATAAAATTTTATTAATCATATTTAATTTTAAACTGTTCACCATTCATTGAAATAATTTATTGTAACAAACTTTTATTTTTGTTCTTTAATAATTTAAAGAAGCGATAGTTCAAAAAAACAGAACTAAAAGTAAGCCCACTAACGAATCCAATCCACATGCCTGCTGCACCCATTTTAAAGGTGAATGCCATCAAGCATCCTATCGGAATTCCTACCACCCAATAGGCTATCGCAATATATAAAGTGGGTATTTTTACATCTTTTATGCCTCTTAATAATCCTACCGCTATAGCTTGTGATGCATCTGATATTTGGAAAAGAGCTGCAAGCAACATTAAAACAGAAGCTAGTGCTATTACAGTAGGATTGTTATTAAAAGCAAGCGGTAAAAAATTTCTGAATGAAATAAAAAATAGAACACCAAACATGCCATAAATTAAACTACTAACCAGTGTGCTTTTTCCGATAATATGTATGTCTCTCCAATTGTTTCTGCCCAATGCATTACTTACTCTAATTGAGCCTCCTTGAGCTAAACCCCAGGAAACCATAAAGGCAAGTGAGGCACAACTAATTGCTATTTGATGTGCAGCTAATTGAATAGCTCCTAAGGTGCCAATAATAATACTTGAAACAGCAAAAGCGCCTGACTCCATGGTAGCCTGCAGGCTACTTGGAATTCCAATTTTTAATAATTCTTTGATAGTTTGTTTTCTAATGATCCATTGATTTTTCCTAACAGCCATGTATTTGGTGAAAAAAGGGTTTACTAATAGAACGATTGCAAATATTAATAAAATTAAAATTCTGGTTATTAAAGTTCCATATCCTGCACCTTTTAATTCAAGTCTTGGAAATCCTAGATTCCCATACACTAACAACCAATTAATGAAAATATTAATAGGTAAAGCAGCTATGGAAAGAAGCATGGCTGTTTTGGTTCTTTCCAATCCGTCTGCAAATTGTTTTAAACTTATAAACATCATCATTGGGATGATTGACCAGCCCATAATTTGTAGGTAGGGAGCGCCTAAAGTAACCACATCAATATCCTGATTGAGGTGAAATAAAATATTTTTACTGAACTGTAAGGTCACTGCAATGATTACTGCTGCAATGGTGCACAACCAAAATCCGTTGTATAAATAATGAGATACTCTTGATTCGTCTTTTTGGCCATTGGCCATAGAAACCGTTTGAGAAATTGACATCGTCATCCCAAAGCCTAGAACAAAAGGAATATTAAGTACACTGTTGACTAAAGCGGCAGCAGCCAATTGCTGATAGCTAATTTTACCGACCATAATACTGTCGATAATGCCAAGTGCCATTTGAGTTAGCTCTCCTAGAATGATGGGGGCAGATAATTTCCAAGTTATAAAAGCTTCCTTCCTAAAGGTCATAAGGCTGCAAAGCTAATAAATTGTGAGAAGGCCTTGCAGTATTTTAGAAATTGACTTAGTTGTAAAGCTTTATAAAGTAATTTTACTGAATGTATTTATATCAAGAGTTATCAATTTTAACATATCAATTTTTTGACTTCAATTAAGGATTTATTGACAGAACAATTCCAACAGCTCAGGGATTTGATTAACCGACTCGTTAGATAACTTTTATTTGATATATCATGCTAAATTTTTTAATTGTATTAAACTTTTGTAAGTTTAATATGTCCTAGATGGTGTGTTATTTTGGTTGTAGTTAAAAATATATAGGTATTATTATTTAAATATGACCTTGCATATACTTAAATTATATTTATTCTTATGAAAAAATGGTTGTTGGTACTTCTGATCTTGTGCGTTTCATTTACCAGCTTTTCACAGGATTTTAGTAATAAAGGAAAGGATTTTTGGGTTGCCTATACTGGTCATATAGATGGAACTACCTCCAGGATGGCCTTATACATTACCTCAGATCAAGATGCGATTGTTACTGTTGAAGTAAATGGGGTTGCTTCCACACCAGTCACTGCTTATGCAAATAAAGTAACAACCATTCAAATTACTAGTTCTACTACACCGAGTAATTTGCTAGCTTACAATGCTCAATCTGAAGGAATCGGTACTAAAAAAGGTATTCATATTACTAGCACCCATAACGTTGCAGTGTATGCGCATATTCTAAATGCTGCAAGGTCTGGATCTACTCTTGTTATTCCTACTGCTGTTTTGGGTAGAGAGTATTATGCTGCTGGTTACCAATCTGTAGGTTCTGGAGCGGGCAATTATTCTGAATTTGCTATTGTAGCTACTGAAGATAGCACAACGGTGGATATCGTTCCTACACAACCTGATTTATCCAATAAGCGAGCTGCCAATGTTTCTTTTCAAGTGAAACTCAATAAAGGGGATGTTTATCAATATCAGAGTAGCAATGATCTAACAGGCTCTTACATCAAATCGGTTGCCTCTTCTACAGTTCCTTGTAAGCCAATTGCTGTTTTTTCGGGATCCACTAGGACTTTTATGGGATGCTCAAATGCTAGTTCCGGAGATAATTTATATCAGCAGATGTTTCCTTTTTCATCTTGGGGGAAAATTTATTATACCGCTCCATTTAAAAATAAATCCTACGATATCTTTAGAATCTTTGTCCAAGATCCATTAGAGAAAGTATATGTAGATGGGGTTGCATTAAATCAATCTACCATAATTGGTAATCGATTTTATGAAATAAATACTTCTGGAAATAATAAAGCCCAAGTAATTAGTTCCAATAAACCAATTTGTGTTTTGCAATATATGACTGCACAAAATTGTGACAATGTACCGAGTGATCCTGAGATGATTATATTAAATTCAATTGAGCAAACGCTAAGTGATATTACAGTGATGTCGGCAAGAAAGGATTTGACTCCTCCTAATACACAAATCGATAATCATTATTTAAATATTATTTTCAAGACAAGCACTTTCAATTCTTTAAAAATTGACAATGCTCCTCCCTCTGCAGTACCTATTGCTATTGGTGGTACAGGTTATTCATATATCCAGGAAGATGTAACTTCTTCTACCAATGCTAATCCTTATCACCGAATAGTTTCAGACAGTGGTTTCATGTGCATTGCCTATGGTTATGGTTCAGTAGAATCTTATGGTTATAATGCAGGTACTAATGTGAAGGACCTTTATCAATATATTACTCTTCAAAGTCAATATGCTTCTATCAATTTTCCAGCAACCTGCAAAGGAACTCCTGTAAATTTATCTATCACCTTACCTTATTTGCCGATAAGTTTGACTTGGGATTTTGCCAATAATTCTGGTATTAGTCCTAATACAAATGTAATTAACAATGCGCCTGTTCCCGACAGTGTATTTGTTAGAGATGGTAGAACTTTGAATGTCTTTAAATTGCCAGGTAAATATAATTTTACTGTTAAAGGAACGGTTCCCATTAAGGTAATAGCCAATAATCCTTCCCCCGATGGATGCAGCGGATTACAAGAAATTAATTATGATGTATTAGTTTATGATTCACCCAAAGCCAATTTTACTATTACGCAAACAGGTTGTGTTACAGATGATGTTAAGTTTTTTGACGCAACCATTGGAAGTGGAAGGCCAACGGTAAAGTGGATTTGGAATTTTGGTGATGCCTCATTCGATGTGTTAAAGAATCCCGTAAAAAGATATTCCAATGCAGCACCTGGTTCTTTTTCTGTTAAAATGATTTCGATCAATGATATTGGATGTATTGCAGATACCACCATTCCTATTGCAATCAGTACGGTCCCCAAAGCTCAATTTTTGATGACCGATACCATTTGTACAAGCAAAGTAATTGTGTTAACAGATTCAAGTTCGAACGAAGTAGGAAACATCGTAAAATGGTTTTGGGATTATGGAGATGGAGTATATGATACCGTTCTAACAAAATCAAATCGCTCACATAGTTATAATTCCTCTGGTTCTAAAACAGTTTCTTTGAAAGTGGTAACGAATACTGGTTGCAAAAGTTTGGTAGCTAGTAAGAATATTGTCATTCATCCAAATCCTATAGCAGGATTTATTTCTCCTGAGGTCTGTTTAAGTGATAGCTATGCCGAATTTAAAGATACCAGCTCTATATCAACAGGTTCTATCGTTAGTTGGTTATGGAATTTCGGAGATCCAGTTTCAGGTTCCTTGAATTTATCAAGTCAGCAAAATCCTAAACACAGTTATACAGTAGTAGGACCCTACACAGTAAACTTAACGGTAACAGGGATTGGAGGTTGTGCTAATAGCATCAGCCAAGATTTTATAGTCAATGCAAGTAATCCTAGAGCTGATTTTACAGTGGGAAATTTAGTTACTCTTTGTGCCAATGATTCTGTGAGCATTACCAATCTTTCCTCTGTATTTCCTGGCTCAGTAACCAAGGTAGAAATATATTGGGATAATACTGGGGCACCGAATTTATTTGAGTTAGATGATTTTCCATCAATTGGAAAAATATACAAACATTTGTATCCTAATTTTCAAACACCGCTTACCAAAAATTATGTCATCCGATTCAGGGCATATTCTGGATCAGTTTGCGTACAAGATAAATTACAAACGATTACTGTTAATGCATCTCCTAAGGTAGTTTTTGGAAGTATTCCTATTTTATGCCTTGATGCATTGCCTTATCAAATTACACAAGCTTCTGAGACAGGTGGTATTTCCGGCTCATTTAAATTTAGTGGTTTAGGTGTTTCAAATGTTGGGATTTTTAGTCCAGCAATAGCAGGAGCAGGTACGCATCGAATTTTGTATACTTATACTTCTTCGGCTGGAGGATGCGTAGATACAGCATCTCAGCTGATTACAGTGATGGCTCCACCTATTGCCGATTTTACTTTTGATCAACCTGCTTGCGAAACAAAAAATATTTTTTTCAATAGTACCTCTTCTGCATCGGTAGGCCAATTAACACAATTTAATTGGGATTTTGGAGATGGATTAGCGCCAGTGGTAAAAAATACTCCTCAGTCTTTTTCTCATATTTATTCAAAAGCGGGTGATTATTCTGTGGCATTGAAGGTCTCTACTTCTAATGGTTGTGTAAGTTCTTTAAAGCAATTAAAGGTTTCCGTTAGGCCATTACCAAGACCAAATTTTTCTGTACCTGCAACTGCCTGTTTGCCAAATGCATCGGTTCAATTCATTAATCAGACTACCATTGAAGATAGAACTGAAAATACAATAACCTATGATTGGGTTTTTGATGATCCACTGAGTGGTTTAAATAATATTTCTGTTGCTAACTCACCAACGCATGTCTATTCGTCAATTGGATCCTACAATATAAAATTAAAGGCTACCAGTGGCAATGGTTGTGTGAGTGATACAACCATTTTATTCAATGATATTCATTCGCAACCTAAGGCAATTATAAGCAGCGATTTACCCAATGTTTGTTTAGGTAGTAAAGTTATATTTTCGTCCATGTTAAGTGGATTAGATACTGTTGCAACTGCATGGAGCTGGAATTTCGGAGATGGCCAAATTGATATTAACCGCAGCCCGGAACATTTATATAAAACTGCTAGTACTTTTGAAGTAAGTCTGTCGATTAAAAATAATTTTGGTTGTGTGAGTGATACTGTTAAAAATTTATTTATTGTAAATCCAAATCCAACGGTTGATATTGGACCCGATAGAGTAGTGTTAGAAGGTGGTTCCATAGTTTTGTCATCTTTGGTAACTGGAACTGAATTACAATATTTGTGGTCACCTGCTACCTATTTAAATTCTGTAAATAATCCATCTCCTTCAGTCAACAATCCATTAACAGATATTGGATACAAGCT
>CAMBTV010000118.1 GCA_945870835.1 Chitinophaga pinensis | reverse complement strand
ACTCATTAAAAAAGCCATTGAATAATTATTCAATGGCTTTTTTAATGAGTTAATAATCACTCTATTTTTTTAGTGCATATTTAATTCCTCCTAATAAATGTTGAAGAAATAAAGGTTCAGAATAGGTTTCGTTGGTATGACCTAGTTCAGTATAAAATGCTCTTCCGCCATCATAAGCATGGTACCAAGCCATTGGATGATTGTCACCATTTTTACCACCTTCGTAGGATGTTTCATCTATTTTTAAAAGTACATGTACATCTGGATTCATGTTTTTAAAGTTGTACCACTCATCTTTTCTTTCCCATACTTCAGGTAAATGTTTAGTAGCAATGAATTTTTTATCTGTTACAATCAATTTAGCCATTTGTTGTTTTGGGTGAGATAGAAAGCTAGCGCCTACCATCTTTACGTACCATGCCCAGTCGTACTCACAATCAGTAGCAGCATGAACTCCAACAAATCCACCTCCTTTTTGAATATAGTTTTCCAAAGCTTTTTGTTGTTCCTCACCTAAAACATTCCCGGTGGTGCAAAGAAAAATTACTGTTTTGTATTTAGATAAATTTTCAGTGGTAAAAGCAAGTGAATCTTCGGTTGCATCTACTAAAAAATTATTCTCTGATCCGAGTTGTTTAATTGCTTTTATTCCATAGGGAATGCTTCCATGTCTGAAGGCACCCGTTTTAGAAAACACCAAAACACTTGGATCTTTCTTTTTAAAAGCAAATAAAACACCGATCAATAATAGGAGTGGGAGAGTGGTTTTTAAAATTCGTTTTGTGTTCATGATAGCAATTTTAAATTAAATTTATTGTTTAGTATTAAGAGAAAAATTAATGAATAATGGTAAGAAGTATTTTACTTAATTAAATTTCGTTGGTTAGTTAATAATCTGAGTAAGAAGTGGGGTGAAGGAAAATTTGCTCATTTTTTGAAACATTGCCCTGGTATTCTTGTAATGCAGAAACTACTTTCCATTCAGGAGCTGTCATGAAACTTTTCCAGTGCTCATCTCTGTCTGCTTTATTTTCATAACTGGTCATATACATTAGATTGGGCATACGGCTTCCTGAAATTACAGAAGCATAAAATACGGAGTTAAAATTCAGTCTTTTAAACAATTCAATTTCTCCACCTTCATTGAACATTTTTACTTTGCTTTTAAAGTAAGTTTCCGAAGGACTTTCATAGCTCCTTAGCTCAAAAAATCTTTCAGTTTTAGGTGAGGAAAGTTTTGGTAGGCTCAAGAAAGGCGCTAAGTGAAAGGCTTTCAAAAGTATGTTTTCCATTCTACTGTAAGCTGGTTTTTTAGAGGGAGCTTCCAAATAAGCTTTTCCATTCAATTGGTATGCTTCATCTTTATCAAGTTTTTCTTTGATGGTAATAACTTGTTGTAATGATTGCACGGGGATGATTACATATATTCTTTTATCAACAGCAGTGTCATTTGCAATACTTGTAAATACTCCTATATTTTTTATTTTTTGTTTGTGTAAAGCTGGTAAATAGGCATCTTTGAGGTATTGCTCAATAAGCTCTTGTTGAGTAGTATTTGTGAAATGATAAACAGTGATTTGATAAAATTCTCCATCTTTCACTTGCGGATTAGCGGTGCAAAAAATTGGAGACATTAAAGTGATTAACAATAAAATTTTAGGAAGCAATTTTTTCATTTTATTTTTTATTTGGTAACTAGCCATATAGTATTAATTAGATTTTTCAGGATTTCACTTTGGCTAAATAGTGAATATAAATCTTAATTATCTGAAGATAAGATATTAACTAGACTAAACGAATCGTATTTTATTAAAATAAAAATACCTGATTTTAAGAAAATCAGGTGATGAAGTATTGACTCCAATCACCCGATTTAATATTTTAAAGAATTTATAATTGGATATTTAATCAGATTCCTAAAAGGTCTCTATTAAATTGCTCATTATTTCCAGCACTTGCGAAATCGTCAAATGCTTTTTCTGTTACTTTGATAATATGATCTTTAATAAAAGGAGCTCCTTCAGTTGCGCCATCCTCTGAATTTTTTATCGCACATTCCCATTCAAGTACTGCCCATCCTTTGTAGTCATAAGCAGAAAGTTTACTGAAGATGGATTTGAAATCAACCTGACCATCGCCTAAAGAGCGGAAGCGACCAGCACGGTTTACCCAACTTTGATATCCACCATAAACTCCTTGTTTTCCAGTTGGATTAAATTCAGCATCTTTTACATGAAATGCTTTGATGCGTTCATGGTAGTGATCAATGTAGGCAAGATAATCTAGACCCTGTAAAACGAAGTGGGAGGGATCATAGAGTAAACATGCACGGGGATGGTTGTTTACTTTCTCCAAAAACATTTCATAAGAAATGCCATCATGTAAATCTTCTCCTGGATGAATTTCATAGCAAAGATCCACACCACATTCGTCAAAAACATTCAATATTGGAAGCCATCTATTAGCTAATTCTGTAAAGCAAGTATCTACTAATCCTGCAGGACGCTGCGGCCAAGGATATACAAACTGCCACAATAGTGCACCACTGAAAGAACCATGGGAACTTAAGCCTAAATTTTGGGAGGCTTTTGCTGCGTACTTAACTTGTTGAATCGCCCATTCAGTTCTTGCTTTTGGATTGCCTTTGACTTCATCAGGTGCAAATGCATCGAATAGATCGTTGTAGGCAGGATTTACTGCAACCAATTGACCTTGCAAATGAGATGATAATTCTGTTATTTGTAAACCTGCTTGTTGAACAATTCCATTGATTTCATCCGCATAGGTTTTACTTTTAGCAGCCTTCTCTAAATCAATAAATCTTTTATCCCAAGAAGGAATTTGTATACCTACGTATCCTTTATCACTTGCCCATTTACAAATGCTTGGAAGTGAATTATAGGGAGCAGTATCTCCAGCAAATTGAGCGATGAAAATACCTGGACCTTTTATTGTTTGCATAAAATTTAATTAGTTAATTGATGAATGATTTTTATTAGAATTTATTTATTTAAAATCACCTAGACCTACACAACAAATTCAGTCCATTTTTTATCAGATTGACCAGAGAGTACCACATTATCAATAAATGCCATCCCTCTTATTCCGTCTTCTACTGATGGAAAATCTTGGGCTTCTTTACTAGCTATGCTACCTTCTAATTTGGCTGACAAGGTAGTTGCAAAATTTTTGTAAATGTTTGCAAATGCTTCTAGATAGCCTTCTGGATGGCCTCCAGGAGTTCTGCAATTACTGGTAGCATAAGTAGAGAGACGATCTCCATAATTTGATCCTGCACGAAGAATTTGTGTAGGCGCATCATGCCATTTTAGTATTAAAGTATTGGGTTCTTGTTGCGCCCATTCGATGCCTCCTTTTTCTCCATATACTCTTATTTTTAAAGCATTCTCTTCACCAGCAGCTACTTGAGACGCCATCAGCACACCCGCAGCACCATTATTAAATTTAAGGAGTACATTTCCATCATCATCCAAAGCTCTACCATCTACCATTATATTTAAATCAGCACATAAATGAGTGATTTTTAAACCAGTAACATATTCTGATAAATGAGCAGCATGGGTTCCAATGTCTCCCATACAACCACTTTTTCCACTTTTCTTTGGATCTGTTCTCCAAGCAGCTTGTTGATTTCCTTCTCTCTCTGATAATTTGGTCAACCAACCTTGAGGATATTCAACCAATACTTTTCTTACCTTACCTAAAACTCCGTCGTTGATCATCGCTTTCGCTTGCTTAACTAATGGATATCCCGAATAAGTATGAGTTAAGCAAAGGACCAGTCCTGTTTGTTCTACTAATTTTTTTAATTCTTTTGCTTCGTCTAGTGAAAAAGTGATTGGCTTTTCAATAACTACATTGAAACCATTTTCCAAAGCCATTTTTGCTGGGGCAAAATGAGCAAAATTGGGAGTTACGATGGTTACAAAATCCATTCTTTTATCTGCAGGTTGCAAACTTTCCTTTTCTATCATTTCCTGATAGGTCAGGTAAATTCTGTCTTCAGGAAGAAATAATGATTGGCCAGAATCTTTTGCAATCTCTGGGTTAATACTTAATGCGCCACAAACCAATTCAACCAAGCCATCCATGTTGGACGCATAGCGATGTATTGATCCGATAAATGCATCCTTACCTCCTCCAATCATACCCATTCGTAATTTTCTTTTCATACTAGTAAATTTTAAGTTTTATTATATAAATCAAGATATTTTTTTTTACAATTTTACGGATAAATTCTAATAAACCTTTAATAAAATATTCTACTTAGCTAACCACAACTTTTTTATTGAAGATATTAGTTATTGGCAATATTTATCCACAATTAATTCTTCTTTTTTGTTACCCAATGTTCCGAAATTACTTTGATTGGAGAAAATAGTACGATTTAAAGGGTAATATTGATGAATAAGCTGTTTAAAAAAATAGTTGTTGATTCAATCATTTTAAGATAAAAATCAATAATATTACACTATTCTTGTTTATGTACTTTTTTTAAACCCTTTAAAATTTAACGATTATGCTAGCCAATCTTCAGAAAAAACAATTATTTGTAGCCAGTTGCTTGGCACTATTAGTAACTTCTCTTTCTTTTGGAATCCGTGCCGGTATTTTAGGTCGTCTAGGAGTTCAGTTTGAATTGAATACCCAGCAACTAGGAACGATTGCAGCAACTGCATTCTGGGGATTCCCCCTTGCAATAGTAGTGGGGGGTATGGTAGTAGATGCAATAGGTATGAAAAAATTATTGGTTGCAGCTTTTGTATTTCATTTAGTTGGAATAGTACTTACCATTTTCGCAACAGGCTACTGGAGTTTGTTCATCTCAACATTGTTGATTGGAATTGCTAATGGCACGGTAGAAGCGGCTTGTAATCCATTGGTAGCTACAATTTATAGCGACAATAAAACTACTAAATTAAATCACTTCCATTTGTGGTTTCCAGGGGGCATAGTTATTGGAACACTTTTAGTATTCTTTTTAGATAAAGTAGGCATTGGATGGCAAGTGCAGGTAGGCTTGATGGTTATTCCAACAGTTATTTATGGTTATTTATTTAGTAAACTAGATTTTCCTGTAACTGAAAGAGTAGCCAGTGGAGTTTCTAGTGCAGAAATGTATAAATCCTTGCTCAATCCATTGTTTCTACTTTTTATCATTTTAATGTTTGGCACTGCTATTACTGAATTATTTACTGGTCAATGGATTGATGTATTATTAAAGAATGTTACTGATAATGCCATTTTGTTATTAACATTAGAAACTGGCGTAATGGTTATTGGACGTGCTTTTGCTGGTCCAGTTGTTCATAAATTTTCTCCCCTTGGTGTATTATTAATATCATCGGTTTTGGCTGCTGCAGGTTTATATCTTCTTGGTCATACTTCTGGAAACATGCTTTTCGCGGGCGCTATTTTATTTGGTATGGGCGTATGTTATTTCTGGCCAACCATGTTGGGTTTTGTATCTGAAAATTTACCAAAAACTGGAGCTGTGGGTATGAACTTAATGGGTGCTGCCGGTATGTTTGCAGTATCTATCTATATGATTTTTATGGGCGGATATTATGATAAACTAATTGCGTCTCATATGGAAAATGGATTGGAAGAAGCTAAAAAAGCGGCTGGTCCAGAAATCATTAATGTTACGCTAATTATTCCAATTATATTAATCGTAGCATTTGCTGGTTTATTTTTGTTTATGAAATCTAAAAAAGCAACCTCTGTTGCATAAGCTAATGTTTTTAATCGTCTAATTATTTAACTATGACAGACAATCAAAATAGGCGTAAGGCCATTAGAAATATATTGGTAGGTTCAGCTGCCCTTGGTTCATCTTCAATGTTAAGCTCTTTCAAAGAGAATGAAAACTTAGATGAAGCTCAAATAAAATTTAAAGGGAATATAAATCATTCAGTATGTGCATGGTGCTACAGTAAAATGAGCATTGAAGAATTGTGTATAGGTGTTAAGAAAATTGGGTTTTCCGCCATTGATTTGGTGGGTCCAAAAGACTGGCCAATTTTGAAAAAACATGGAATATTTTCTTCTATGTGTAATGGAGCAGAAACTGGTTTGAACAATGGATTTGCTGAAAAGAAATTTCATGAAAAGCTGATTCAGAATTATACAGAAATGATTCCTTTGGTAGCTAAGGCGGGTTATAAAAACCTCATTTGTTTTAGCGGCAACCGTAGGGGCATGGATGATGAAACTGGTTTAGTTAATTCAACCGAAGGGTTAAAAAAAATCATTGGATTAGCCGAGCAGCATGGTGTTATTCTTCATATGGAATTACTAAATAGTAAAAAGGATCACAAAGATTATATGTGTGATAAATCTAATTGGGGAGTGGAATTGTGTAAAAGAGTTGGATCTGAAAATTTCAAACTACTCTATGATATTTATCACATGCAAATCGATGAAGGAGATGTAATAGCAACCATTAGAACCAATCATCAATACTTCGGTCATTACCATACAGGCGGTGTACCTGGAAGAAATGAAATTGATGATACTCAAGAGTTGTATTATCCAGCAATCATGAAAGCGATTTTGGCAACAGGGTTTAAAAATTATGTTGCGCAAGAGTTTATCCCTGCAAAGGAGGATAAAATGCAATCGTTGAAAGAAGCAATCAAAATTTGCGATGTATAAAATTCTTTGAATTATTTTAATATTTTCAAAAGATATAAATAATAAGAAATGGCTGAAAATAAGTATGACGCAATTGTAGTAGGTTCAGGAATCAGTGGAGGATGGGCAGCGAAGGAATTGACTGAAAAAGGATTGAAGGTTTTAATGCTAGAAAGAGGTAGAAATATCGAGCATATTAAAGACTACCCCAGTCCAGCTAAGGCGCCTTGGGAATTTCCTCATGCTGGAGGAAGAACTCAAAAAATGATTGAAGATTATCCCGTTTTGAAAAGAGATTATCCTCTCAATGAAATGAATCTTGATTTTTGGGTAAAAGAAAGCGAGAGTCCTTATACTGAAGTAAAACGCTTTGATTGGTTTAGAGGATATCATGTTGGAGGACGTTCATTAACCTGGGGTCGTCAAAGTTATCGTTGGAGTGATTTTGATTTTGAGGCCAATTCAAAAGATGGTTTTGGAGTTGACTGGCCCATTCGATACAAGGATATTGCTCCTTGGTATGAGTATGCTGAAAAGTTTGCAGGCATTAGTGGTTCAATAGAAAATTTACCTCAATTACCCGATGGTCATTTTATGCCTGCAATGGAATTAAATTGCGTGGAAAAAGATGTAGCTGCTAGACTAAAAAAACATTACAACAATGTTCGTACCATGATCATTGGTCGCACGGCTAATATAACTGTGCCTCATGAGGGACGTACTAATTGTCAGTATCAAAATAAATGTTGGCTAGGTTGTTCTTTTGGTGCCTATTTTAGTACCCAGTCTGCAACACTTCCAGCAGCAATGAAAACGGGTAATCTTACGGTTCGCCCCTTTTCAATTGTTACCAAACTTATTTATGACAAGGATACAAAAAAAGCAAAGGGAGTAGAAGTATTGGATGCAGAAACCAATCAGACCTATGAGTTTTTTAGTAAGATTGTTTTTGTAAATGCTTCTGCATTAAATTCTACCTGGTTATTGATGAACTCTGCTACTGAAATCTGGCCTGATGGCTTAGGCAGTAGCAGCAATGCTTTAGGACATAATTTAATGGATCATCATTTGGGAGTTGGCGCCAGTGGGGATGTGGAAGGCTATGAAGATAAATATATTTATGGACGTCGCGCAAATGGTATTTATATACCGCGATATAGAAATCTGTTTGGAAATAAAAGTGATTATTTGCGTGGTTTCGGATACCAAGGGGGTGCAAGTCGTGATGGGTGGAAAAGACAGATTGCAGAATTGTCAATAGGGGCTGATTTTAAAGATGCCTTGTCAGAGCCTGGTTCATGGAAAATGGGTATTGGAGGTTTCGGCGAAATTCTCCCTTATGCTGAAAATAAAGTAACACTGGATAAAACTAAAAAAGATAAGTGGGGACTAAATGTATTAGCTATTGACTGTGAGCTCAAGGAAAATGAGTTGAAAATGCGAAAGGATATGATCAGTGATGCTGTTGAAATGTTAGAAGCCGCAGGAGTTAAAAATGTAAAAGGACGTGATGGAGATGGAACACCTGGTAGAGGTATTCATGAAATGGGGACTGCTAGAATGGGTAAGGATCCTAAGACATCGGTGTTGAATGCTAATAACCAAGTTTGGGATGCCAAAAATGTTTTTGTAACCGATGGTGCATGCATGACTTCAGCAGCTTGCGTTAATCCATCACTTACTTATATGGCTTTGACTGCAAGAGCTGCTAACTTTGCTGTAGAAGAATTAAAGAAAGGAAATTTGTAATAATCATTAATAATTTGTAAGATGAATATGAATAGAAGAGATCTCCTTCAAAATGTAGCAATTTTACTTGGAGGGTCTATCGTTGGAGGTTCAGTTTTCAGCATCTCCGGTTGTAATTCAACTGATAAAGCAGTGAATGCTTTGTTTAGTCAAAGTCAAGTAGATTTTATGAATGAAATCGCTGATACCATTTTACCGACTACTTCAAGTCCTGGTGCTAAAACGGCTAACGTTGGTAAATTTATGTCGGTGATGGTCTTTGATTGTTATGAAACTTCCAACCAAAAAATATTCATGGAGGGGCTTAAAAAAATTGATGAATTAAGTGAAAAAAAATTCAGTAAGTCATTCGTAAAAGTTACTGCTGCTCAACGTACAGAATTGTTACAAGCCTTAGATAAAGAACAAAAAGAGTATCAAGCAACTAAAACAAAAGAAGCTCCCTCTCATTATTTTAGAATGATGAAAGAGCTTTCTGTTTTGGGTTATTTTAGTTCCAAAGAAGGGGCCACACAGGCTTTGCGCTATTTACCTGTTCCTGGTAAGTATGATGGAGCATATCCATATAAAAAAGGAGATAAAGCTTGGGCAACTTAATTAGCTTAAAATTATAATTACTTTCTGCTTTATAATACTTACCCTTCATTGGGAATCAGCATTATAAAGCAGTTTGTATAATAGGGAAACCATTCCATTTATATTTGCTGTTGAATCAGTAAACACTGGAAGTTTTCTTAGATATCTACAAAGTGTTTATTGAATTAATTATAAATTATTTTTTGAGTTTAAT
>CAMBTV010000117.1 GCA_945870835.1 Chitinophaga pinensis | reverse complement strand
TACCAGTTAAAGACGCATTAAAGAAACGTAATGAATTTATAAATATGTTTTGTTTTGAAAATTTGAATATATTTTTTAGATTTGTCTAAAAATAAATTTAGTCGAGATGAATTTTTCAATTACTGAAGAGAACTATATCAAAAATATTTACCACCTCCAACAGCAATCTGAGTTGGTCAATACCAATTCACTTGCCTTTGAGTTACAAACCAAGCCTGCCTCGGTAACCGATATGCTCAAGAAATTGCAAATAAAAAATTTGCTAGACTATGAAAAATACAAAGGATTTCGGTTGACAAATAAAGGCAATAAAGTAGCCATTAATATTGTTAGGCGGCATAGATTATGGGAATTTTTTTTGGTTACCAAACTAGGCTTTGAATGGGATAAAGTACACTCAATAGCTGAAGAACTTGAACATGTAAGTAATCAAGAACTGATTCAGAAATTAGATCGCTTTCTCAACCACCCACAAATTGATCCGCACGGAGATCCAATACCAGATGGGAATGGAAAAATACCCATCATTCACCAACTCAGCATTGCCGATGTAATAGAAAATAAAAAGGTAATTGTTAGCTCCGTTGCAAACCAGTCGCCTGCAATATTAGAATTACTGAATCATTATCACATCAACATAGGAACAGAAATAAAAATAAACCAACGATTTAGTTTCGATCGATCGATAGAAATTAAAGTAGGAAAATATGCCCCCTGTATCATTAGTGAACTAGTTGCTAAAAATATTTTTGTACATCATGAATAAACATTCTAATCCGGAATCTTCATTAAGTGAAGTAAACCAGAGCATCGATACTACTGTAAAAAAAAGAGGCTGGAGAAAAATGCTCTCTTTTCTAGGACCCGCCTATTTAATTAGTGTAGGATACATGGACCCAGGAAACTGGGCTACTGATCTTGCAGGTGGCAGCAAGTTTGGATACAGCTTAATATGGGTATTGCTAATGAGTAACCTTATGGCCCTGCTACTTCAAGGACTTTCCGCTAGGTTGGGTATTGTAAGAGGACGTGACCTTGCGCAAGCTAATAGAGAGGCATATCCCAAATTTGTTAACCTAGCCTTATACATTCTAGCAGAAATTGCTATAGCAGCTTGTGACCTTGCAGAAGTTTTAGGAATGGCAATCGGTATTCAATTGTTAACTGGATTACCACTCACCTGGGGCGTATCCATTACTGTATTAGATACCTTTCTTTTACTATACTTACAAAAAATGGGGATGCGAAAGATGGAAGCTTTCATCATTACTCTAGTAGCCATTGTAGCTATTTCATTTTTAATAGAAATTATTTTCGCAGCTCCTGTTTTAGGTGAAATTGTCCAAGGCTTTATTCCATCTGCATTATCTGATGAAGCACTTTATATTGGAATAGGAATAATAGGTGCTACTGTAATGCCTCACAATTTATACCTTCACTCCGCATTGGTTCAAACTAGAAAAATAGACCGGTCCAATGCTGGCATCAAACAAGCATTACGATTTAATCGAATTGATACTACCATTGCTCTTAATCTTGCATTTTTTGTAAATGCCGCTATCTTAATTTTAGCTGCTACTGTTTTTTTTAAGACTGGTAATTCGCAGGTTGCTGAAATCAAAGAAGCCCATCGTTTATTGCCCAATTTTTTAGGTGATCTCGCGCCCAAATTATTTGCCATTGCGCTGATAGCAGCTGGCCAAAGTAGTACCATCACAGGTACGCTAGCGGGACAAATAATTATGGAAGGGTATTTGAATTTACGAATTAACCCATGGGTTAGGCGATTACTCACTAGACTATTAGCCATCCTGCCCGCCCTAATAGTAATAATTATTTACGGAGAAGAAGAAGTTAATTCTTTGCTAGTTTTAAGTCAGGTTATATTGAGTTTGCAACTAGGCTTTGCGATTATCCCTTTGATACATTTTGTAAGCGATAAAAAAACAATGGGAGATTTTGTAATCAAACCCATCACTAAAATAACTGCTTGGGCAATTGCAGGAATTCTGATTTTTTTAAATTTAAAAATGTTGATAAATGAAGCAGCTAGCACTTGGAGCAACGCAACAGTTTTTTCTAAAATTGGAATAATTACATTAGGTATATTTTCTCTAGCCTTACTTTTTTATACACTCTTGTTTCCCCTCTTTAAGAGTTCTCAAAAAACAGCTTCTATTCAGATGCATCCTGAGATTGAGGAAATGAATCACTTGACAATTCCTGAATTTAAAGTGATCGCCATCGCCCTAGATTTTAGTGAAAAAGATCAAAAATTAATCGCCTTTGCAATTGGACAAGGAAAAGAAAATACTCGATACGTATTGGTTCATGTTGTTGAAAGTGCTTCCGCTAAATTATTGGGTAATGATAGCGATGATTATGAAACAAGAAAAGATAAGGAACGAATGGATTGGTACGTCGACCAATTGCAACAACTTGGCCATTCAGTTGAGGGACATCTAGGTTTTAGAAATAGGGCAAAAGAAATTGTGCGCATCGTAAAAGAATTAAATGCCGATATGCTAGTGGCAGGCGCACATGGCCATACAGGATTTAAAGATTTAATTTATGGCGAAACAGTAAATACTGTTCGGCATGAATTAAAAATACCTGTACTAATTGTAAATGTGTAATGCTAATAGATCAAGCTAATTTCACTCAGCGTTCGGATTTTTAATTTTCGACATAATTAAGATCCTTGCCAAATGTTTCTTCTGTAAACCATGCAGCAGTAAAGCTTATAGTCATTACAATAGCACCGGTTATCCAGCCAGCAGTTATGTAATTGCCTGTTGCCAATTGTAAATTTTTAAACAAAAGAAACATCAAAGGCAGTGCACCCCTCACCATATTAGGTACCGTAGTAGTAGCAGTTGATCTTAAATTAGTGCCAAATTGTTCTGCCGCCATCGTTACAAAAATGGCCCAAAACCCTACACTAAAGCCCATAGCAAAACAAATCAAGTACATGTTTTCTGCAGATCCATTTTGCTGATTAAAGTAAAGAATAATAGATAATATGGTAAGACCATAAAAGATGAATAACACTTTTTTTCTACTCTTTAACCAATGACTAATTAAACCAACCATCATATCGGCTAATGCAATAGCGGCATAAGCATACAATGTTGATTTCTTAGGCAATACCTCCTCTGAAAATCCAAATGCCTTTCCGAAATCATTTGAAAAAGCAACTAAAATACCAATCACATACCAGGTAGGTAATCCAATTAAAATTGCAAGTAAATATTTTTTAAAACGAACTCCATTAGTAAAAAACATGAAAAAATTACCTCGCTGTACATCCAATTCTTTCAATCTCGTAAACATTCCACTCTCCAAAACTGATATCCTTAAAATTAAAAGACAAAAGCCCAAACCTCCTCCTATAAAATAACATATCCTCCAATGAAAATTTTGAGAAATAAAATAAGCCAATACTGCGCCTGTCAAGCCTATTCCTGCAACTAAAGAAGTACTCAAACCTCTTTTTTCCTTACTCACCAATTCAGATACCAGCGTTATGCCCGCACCCAATTCACCCGCCAATCCTATGCCAGCAAAAAATCTAGTAAGACCATATTGAAAAGGAGTTTGTACAAATCCATTTATAATATTTGCGATAGAGTACAAAACAATAGATCCGAACAATACACTTAATCGCCCTTTTTTATCACCCATCACTCCCCAAATAATTCCTCCCAACAGCAAGCCTATCATTTGTACACTGATAATAAATTCTCCTTCAGATTTTACCTGATCAATGGAGAGTCCCATATCTTTTAAACTATCTACTCTAACTATTTGAAACAACAATAAATCGTAGATATCTACAAAGTATCCAAGCGCTGCTACCAGAACGGTAATATTAAAAATGGAATTGGAATTTTTATTCATCAATTTTTAATTTATTCTGTAATTCTAAGAGGATTTTTTTATTTTACTAAAGAATAATTTCAATATTATCGGAGCGGTCGTAACTAAAACAATCCCTATCACAATTACTTCCAAGTGTTTTTTTAAATCAAAACTAAACCAATTCAAGAATAGTATTTGTAAGTAATGGCCGGCAAACAACATGGAGAAAACCCAAGCAAAACAACCTACAATATTATAAAAAATAAATTTATTTTTATTCATACCAACAATCCCCGCTACAATGGGTGCGAAGGTTCTTAGAATAGGTAAAAATCTAGCCATTACTATCGCTCCTGCCCCATGTTTTTCATAAAAATCCTTGGCTTGGAATAAATATTTTTTCTTAAATAATAAGCTATTCTTTTTTTCAAATAAATAGGGTCCACTTTTTTGACCAAACCAATATCCAGCAAAATTTCCAATAACACCCGCCAAAGAAATGATAACCCCCAATAATACTAAATTAAAAAAAGAACTTTGCGAGCCAATTCCCAATGCTGTTTTTATAAGATTGTCGCTAAAGATTCCTGTTACGAATAATAAGGAGTCTCCTGGTAAAAAAAATCCTGCAAATAATCCAGTCTCAGCAAATACTGCAAATACTATGAACCACAAACCTCCATTATCAATATACCATTGAGGTTGCAATAATTCAGTCCAGTGAAATAATAAAATAAAATCGAACATGCGTTTGGTTAAGCTTTAATGAGAAATTTTTAAATTTTGATGACCAACCATTGCTGATGAATCAACTCTATTTTTATTGTAATTATTACTAGTTCTTTTCGATATCAATCAAATCTCCTTCCCACTTACTCACTACAACCGTTGCGATACTATTGCCTACCACGTTGGTAGCACTTCTTCCCATATCCAATAAAGGGTCTATTCCCAAAAGTAAGGCGATACCTGCTTCGGGAATATTAAAGGTAGCCAGTGTGCCTGCAATTACTACCAATGAAGCCCTCGGTACTCCTGCAATTCCTTTACTAGTAAGCATCAATACCAACAACATAGTCAGCTGAGTTGCCATAGGAATTTCCATTCCATAACTCTGAGCAATAAATAGCGAAGCAAATGTCATGTACATCATACTACCATCTAAATTAAAAGAATACCCTAGCGGCAAAACAAAGCTCACGATTTTATTCTTACACCCAAAATTCTCTAACTCTTGCATTGTTTTTGGAAAAGCTGCTTCACTACTTGAGGTGCTGAAGGCCAATAAAATTGGTTCCTTCATTCTTTTGATCAAATGGATAACTCTTTTTCCAACAAATAATGACCCTGCAAGAATTAAAAATATCCACAATAGAATCAAACCAAAATAAAATTCTCCAATAAAAATGGAATACGTTTTTAAAATACCTATGCCCTGTTTAGCGATAATGGCAGCCATTGCACCAAAAACTGCAAGCGGCGCAAAATTCATAACATATCCTGTCACCTTTAAAATAATTTGAGCCATCACATCAATTGCATGAATTACAGGCTTTGCCAATTCTCCAATTGAAGCAGCAGCTACACCAAAAAATAAGGCAAATACTACAATTTGGAGGATCTCGTTTTTTGCCATTGCATCTATAAAACTTGTAGGAAAAACATGGTAAAAGAAATCTTTGATAGTAAGAGCAGCCTTATCGATACCGCTATTGGCATTCACTTCTGGAAGAGTCAAATGCATGGCAATACCCGGCTTAAAAAAATTAACCAATACCATTCCTAACAACAAACTCATTAGAGAGGCACTGATAAACCAAAGCAATGTTTTGCCTCCTATACGACCTACCGCGCTTATATCTCCTAGTTTAGCAACCCCTACTACCAACGTAGTAAAAACTAGTGGCGCAACAATCATTTTAATCAGCCTTAAAAAGATATCTGCCAAAATGGTAAACCATTCTAATTTCTTATCTCTCTGTTTAAAGCTTTCATTTTTTTGAGCTGCAACAGACTCTCTTTGTTTTTTTAACTCCTGATACATCCTATTGGAAGTATCAGAAAACGAAGTGAGCATAACATTAACCGACTGAAGTGAGTCCGACAATAACTTGATCTGATTTAAAACAGCCGCCTGATTTGTACTTTCTAATAATTCGGAAGAGGCCAATTTTTTTTGAACTAGGATATTTTTTTGAAGAGAAAGCAATCGATTATAACCAACACTATCTTTTATTAATTCATAGGACCTCATTGCCACCTGAAGTTGCACTAATTTAGAATCTGCTAATGCAATCTGCTCGTTTTCTTTTCCAACGTAACTTCTATTTAAAATAAATCCTCCTATCACCCCAGCAATTAGAGCAATGCCAATATATAAAGTCAAATGGCTTTTCTTAGAAGGTTGAATACTCATATTTGAAACATTATTTTCGCAATATAATATTTAATACTTGTTAAACTGCTTAAGGCACAAAAAAACAGGCTAGATGGGTAATTTAAAAATTTATAGTTAATTTTATATCAAATCAACAATTGAATATGAGTTTATTTGTAAAAAAATCCCTTGCTCAAATGATGGCGCAGGCTGACGATGATGGGAAAGGAATGAAAAGGACCCTTGGTGCTGGCAATCTAATTGCATTGGGAATTGGCGCTATCATAGGCGCTGGTCTATTTGTAAGAACTGCTGCCGCCTCTGCTGAGGCTGCTGGTCCTGCTATCACAATATCATTTATTGTAGCCGCTTTAGGCTGTGCTTTTGCAGGACTTTGCTATGCTGAATTTGCCTCTATGATACCTATTGCAGGTAGCGCTTACGCCTATTCATATGTAACGATGGGCGAATTGGTAGCCTGGATTATTGGCTGGGCTTTAATAATGGAATACGCCCTCGGTGCCGCTACTGTATCAATTGCTTGGAGTGAATATTTAAATAACCTTCTTGGAGGGGCTATACCCTATGAATGGTGCCATTCCCCTTTTGAAGCACTGCATAAAGTAACTGGAGCCGCAATCGATCAAATTACTGTAGCCATTCCGGAAACACTTAAGAATGTAAAAAATGGTGTCCTAATTTTAAGTGATGATCAATTTAAAGCCCTACCTGCCAATTTAACCGGAATGGTTGAAATTACAAGAGGAATGATCAATGCACCCGCACTAATTATTTTATTATTGCTCACTTTATTGTTAATAAAAGGAACTCAGGAATCTGCTTTTGTTAATATGATTATCGTTTTTGTAAAAGTGGCCATTGTATTACTATTTATCGTATTCGGCTGGCAGTTTATTAAACCAGAAAATCATACCCCCTATTTGATTCCGAAAGGAACCATCGGTCATGATGGATTTTTTAAATGGGGCTGGGGAGGTGTACTTGGAGGTGCTGCAATTGTGTTCTTTGCCTTTATCGGCTTTGACGCAGTAAGTACCGCAGCTCAGGAAGCTAAAAATCCTAAAAGAGATATGCCAATAGGTATCTTAGGATCTTTAGTAGTTTGTACCATCCTATATATATTATTTGGTCATGTACTTACTGGTGTTGCTAACTATTCGGAATTTAGCACCGCTGGTAAAGAAGCATCTGTTGCTTACGCTATCCAAACTTATATGAAAGGTTACGAGTGGCTTGGATCGAGTGTTACAGTCGCTATTCTTGCTGGTTTTTCATCTGTAATATTGGTAATGTTAATGGGACAAAGTCGAATTTTCTTTTCAATGAGTAATGATGGACTTATTCCAAAAGCATTTGGTGATTTGCACCCTAAATATAAAACTCCTTACAAAGCCAATTTAATTCTATTTGTATTTGTTGGCTTGTTTGCAGCATTTATCCCTGGTAGTGTAGCAGGTGATCTAACTAGCTTTGGTACCTTGTTTGCATTTGTGCTAGTAAGTGTTGGTGTTTGGATATTAAGAATAAAATCACCTGAGATTGAGAGACCATTTAGAGCTCCACTAGTTCCCATTGTTTCAACATTGGGTGCACTAGTTTGCCTAGGAATGATTGTAGCATTAGACCTACAAACCCTAAAAGTTGCTTTCATCTGGATGGCAATTGGACTGATTGTATATTTTGCATACAGCAGAAAAAATAGTAAATTAAGAAAAGATAATTGAAAATAATATTTGCTTATTTATTACAAAAAATCCCGAACTTAAATTTGGGATTTTTTGTTTAAAAAATTAAAAGCCCCTTCTTTAAATTAAAATAAAAAATTAAAAAAATTTTTAAACTAAGCATTCATCAATCATTTCTAATTTGCTTTCAATTTCAAAATATATAAAATGGACAGAAGGAAATTTATACAAAATGGATCACTTGCTGGTTTATCTCTTGCAGCAATTACAAATGGTTGTAATAATGCTACTAAATCAGCTGAAATAAATTCATCCAACAAAGCTGATAACTATGAGAAAGATGATTTTCCGATAAATGAAATCACCATTTTTGAGCTTCAAAAAAAAATGAAAGAAGGAGAATATAGTTCCCGTAAAATAACAGAACTATATCTCAATAGAATTACTGCCATTGATCAATCAGGGCCTTTGCTCAATTCAGTAATTGAAATTAATCCAGACGCTTTGGACATTGCTGATAAAATGGATCAGGAAAGAAAAGCTGGAAAATTGAGAGGACCATTACACGGTATTCCAATATTAATCAAGGACAATATCAACACCGGTGATCAAATGATGACTACAGCAGGTGCGCTTGCATTGAAGGGAAATGTAGTGACAAAAGATGCCTTTATCATACAAAAACTTCGCGATGCAGGAGCAGTGCTTTTGGGTAAAACCAACCTCAGCGAATGGGCCAACTTTCGATCTACTAGATCTAGCAGTGGCTGGAGCAGCCGAGGCGGACAAACAAAAAATCCTTGCGTCCTTGATAGAAACGCCAGTGGGTCTAGTTCGGGTTCAGCTGCAGCAGTAGCCGCCAACCTTTGCACCATCGCTATTGGAACAGAAACCGATGGGTCTATCATTGCACCCTCTTCTTTTTGTGGCATTGTTGGAATCAAGCCTACCGTTGGATTATGGAGTAGATCTGGTATTATACCCATCTCTGCAACTCAAGATACTGCAGGGCCTATGACTAGGACGGTTACTGACGCAGCAATCTTATTAGGAGCGCTGGCTGGTGAAGATACAGCCGATGCAATCACTACCCAGCATAACAAAAAAGATAAAATTGATTATACCAGCTTTCTAAATAAGGAAGGACTGAAAGGAAAAAGAATTGGCATCGAAAAATCTTTTTTAAAAGGGAATGAAGCCGTTGTCAATATTTATAAAGAAGCAATCGAATTATTGAAAAAGAATAGTGCTACCATCG
>CAMBTV010000116.1 GCA_945870835.1 Chitinophaga pinensis | reverse complement strand
CATCAAAAAGGACCCTAAGAACATGAAGAATTTATATGGCGACAAAGCTTACGCAGGAGTTATCAAAAAATTGAAGTCTGAACTTAAGGCAAAAATGATTGAATACAGGGATACCGAAGCATTAGAATTGTTTAATAAAGACTCTAAATAAAGAAGAAAACAGAGATTATATTAAAAGTGACTCGACCTGAAAACCTTACAGTTAACTCTAACGCCATAATAATCAAAAAAAAGCCTAACTCCTTTACAATAAATAAATTAGTCTCAGTATCGGGAAGCAGACTTGAACTGCCGTCCGCCTCGGCGGATATAAATCCCCTGCTACCGAGCCTAACCGAAATCTCATTCTCTTTTTTGTAACTAATTAAATTCCAAAAATCAAACCAAAGGCAAAAAAAAAACCGAAACCTTTTTGAATATTAGGTTTCGGTAAGTATCGGGAAGCAGACTTGAACTGCCGACCTTCGGGTTATGAATCCGATGCTCTAACCAGCTGAGCTACCCCGACATTTAGGGGTGCAAATATAGTCGTTTTTAGTAAATAGCAGAAAGCTTATTAACTAATACTCAATTTATCATTTTACCTCTAATTTCAAAAGCATCTCATCCTCAATATAGGCTTCCAATTCATCGCCCGGTTCACATTCACCCACCCCAGAGGGTGTACCTGTAAAAATTAGATCTCCAATATTGATTGAGAAATAGTTGGAAATATGCGAAAGAAGATAATCAAAATGATGAATCATTTCACTTGAATTGGCTTTTTGAACCAACTCCTTGTTCTTATAAAAACTAAAATTAATGGTCTTTTCTATATAACCTGGTACTATATTAATAAACTTTCCTACTGCAGCAGAATTATCAAAGGACTTCGCTTTTTCCCAGGGTAAACCCTTTTTTTTAAGCTCATTCTGTATATCACGCGCTGTAAAATCGATACCCGTAGTGATGGCATCGTAATAATTGGAAGCTTGCCGCTCTTGGATGTATTTTCCATTTTTTGACACCCTCAACACCAACTCACATTCATAATGAAGCTCATTGGTAAACTCTGGATAATAAAAGGGTGTGTGAGTCTGCAATAAAGCACTTTTGGGTTTCATGAAAATAACCGGCTCCTCAGGTATTTCATTGCCAAGCTCTTTGGCGTGTGCCGAATAATTTCGACCTACACATATAATCTTCATCTTTATTGAAATTAAAAATATTTGAAAGAATTGCCAATATAGAACAATCATATTTAAAAAACGAATATATGTATACTTGATTTTTATTAATCCTCCAACTGAGAATTAATCTGCCTTGATTGACAACTTGTTTACCTCATTCATCGTTTGTTCGATACCGATATTGACAAAATTTTCAATAATCTCTATGCACTTATCTATCTTCAATTTTACGGTAGGTAATTCGCTATTCAACCATTTACTTAAAACAAAATCGGCCTGCATCCCTTTTGGATATTCATTACCAATTCCAAATCGCAACTTTGGATATTGATCTGTACCAATTGTTAGCTGAATATCTTTCAATCCATTGTGTCCGGCAGGTGAACCTCCAGCACGTAGTCGAATCTTATCTAAAGGCAAGGCAAGATCATCAACAATAGTAAGCGTATTTTCTAAAGGCACTTTTTCTTTATCCATCCAATATTTAAACGCACGGCCACTAAGATTCATAAAGGTAGTAGGGCAAATACAAACCAACTTTTTACCTTTCAATTTCAACTCAGCTACATAGGCCAGTCTCTCCACTTGCAAACTACCGCTATGCTTTTGTACCAATGCGTTGATCACATCAAAACCTATGTTGTGACGTGTGTTCGCATATTCGTTTCCGATATTACCCAATCCTACTATGAGAAATTTTGACATAATGTATCACGAAGATAATTGAAATCACTCTTTTTAAAGGGACATTTTATCAAAACTAAGACAATACCTAAGCTTATATCATAAATGATTTAACTGTTGAAAGTTCTGCCCTTGTTTCAATTTACCGTTTTCTTTAAATTCTATAAAATATACAACCATTTTTAAATCTTCATCACCTAGTATAAAAGCTGCAATGCCAATTGAGCACAATAGCGTATATTAACTGAGATATTATCCCGTAAATAAAATAGAGTTTAAAAAATCAAAAAATAAACCACTTAAAAAAATTAATTTTAAAAATATCTAATCGATATTTATACAGTATTGAACATCATTAACTGGAATACAAACGAAAATCAAATTATTTAAATAACTATTATACACATGGAATTCATAGATTATTATGAAATATTAGGTACAAAAAAAACTGCAACTGAGGAGGAGATTAAAAATGCTTACCGAAAATTAGCAAGAAAGCTTCACCCCGATCTTAATCCAAATGACAAAGATGCCAATAAAAAATTTCAGCAACTAAATGAAGCCAACGAAGTTTTGAGCGACCCTGTTAAAAGAAAAAAATATGACCAATACGGAAAAGATTGGCAACATTCTGATCAATATGAACAAGCTCGCCAATCAGGAAGAAGAAACGGAAGACAAGGAAGTGCAGATGGTTTTGAAGGAGATGATTTTTCAGATTTTTTCTCTTCCATGTTTGGCGGAGGTGGTAGCCGAAGTAAAGCAAAGTATAGAGGTCAGGATTACAATAGTCAATTACAACTTTCATTGAGAGATGTTTACACCACTCACCAGCAAACAATGAATATTAATGAAAAAACGGTCCGAATTACAATTCCTGCAGGGGTTGAAAATGGTCAATCCATTAAACTAAAAGGCTATGGTGCTCCTGGTGCAAATGGTGGTCCTAGTGGTGATCTATACCTAACTTTTGCTATTGCAAATGACCCTCGATTTAAACGTAAAGGGAATGATCTCTATTTAAATGAAGACTTAGAGTTATATACTGCTGTATTGGGAGGAGATATCACATTAGAAACCATGAGCGGAAAAATAAAATTAAAAGTTCAACCCGAAACACAAAACGGCACCAAAACTAGATTGAAAGGAAAAGGATTCCCGCTTTATAAAAAAGAAGGTGAATTTGGTGACTTATACATTACCTATTCAATTAAAATTCCAACCAATCTAACTGAAAAACAAATAGACCTATTCAAGCAATTAGCTTCTGCCGAATAAAAACTGTTCTTGAAATAAATAATTTACTAAATTAATTCATTAAATTATTTTAAAATTCTCTGCAGAAATTAAAAACAATTAGGCTTGGGCAACTGGTCCACCAAAGGTAAATGGAACTTCAATTTGCTCCATATCCTGAATAGTTCCATTGGCTGCTTCAAATTTATTAATATTTTCTACCAGCGCTTTCATAAGACGCTTGGCATGAAAAGGAGTAAGGATAATCCTACTTTTTACTTTACTTTTAGGAGTACCTGGCATCACATTTACAAAGTCAACTACAAACTCAGCATGGCTATGAGTTATAATAGCAAGGTTGGCATAAGTGCCCTCTGAAACTTCTTCTGAAATTTCGATATTTAGTTGACCAGGTTGTTCAGGTATACTGCTCATAATATTTTATTATTTGATGCAAATATAATTACAAAGAGAATTAATAATGATGACGGCGAATAATTATATCAATATTCCATAGTTTCTATTGATAATAAATCTATTTTAAATGATTTAGTTTTATTAAACCTGCCTAATATTTTACTAAAACTGGAATTGCCACTGTAATTTAATTTCTGATTTTTTATTTCCAGCTATTTCATCCAAACCAGAACCGATGGAAGATTTATCCTTATAAATAGTTTGTGACCACCTGAGCCAAACTGTACTATTTTTGGAGAGCCCATAATTAAAATTTAAATAATACCGAAAACCCTTATCGTAGAAAACGGGTATAGAAAAACTATACAAGAGGTCATTCTCGTATGCATATATCCTTGAATTATAATCTTCCGTTTCAAAATACTGTAGCCGAATACCTCCAGAATATCTTTTCATCATGGGCTTGAAAATACAATCTGAAAATAACAAAAAGCCTGTTTTTGAATCGGATGGTCGATTACTAAACCAAACCATCTCTACCCTATTTCTATAGGTAAAAGTGGAATTTACTTTAAAATTTATTTGCGTTCGAATATTTTGACGAAGTGTAGATAGAACAGGTGATAAATTAAAATTATCAGGATTGAAATTTTTAAATTTAGATTCTGTTCTGTAACGAATATAAATTTCAAGTTGCTTATTGGGCTTGTATACCATTTTTAACAAATAATCTTTACCAAAAGAAGGCGCATCTACCAGATATTTTAGCCAGGGAAATTCATAAAAATCTACATAGGCATCCACACGCAAAGCGACCCAAGGACGAACACTTATTCCAGTATAAAAACCCTTTTCATTATTTGGTAAAGTACTTTCTGTAAATACATTTGTATACAAAGACTGATAACCTTTAGAAATATTGCGATACAAAATATTAAGATCCACTTTTGGATCTACACTAACAATCAATCCATTAATCATAGCCTTTTCAAATGCATTCGAAAAGGCTACCTCTCCATAAAAATGAGTATTTCTATATCCATAACTATAATCCATGCTATAGTTTCCCAATTTATTTCCAGAAAGTGAATAGAGATTATATGGGTCAGAAGTTTTATTTATAGGAAGCGAAAATTGATACTGAACCGCGTTGAATCCAACATGAAATCGGTTAGTCCTATAAGCCAAATTTCCACCTACAATTAATTGTCGCTGAGCTCCCTTGTCAATTAATTCAGAAGAAGTTCTATGCAGACCTGAATATTGAAAGGAAGAAATGAAATCCTCCTTGCCTAAACTATCAAATATAATATTAGCATCGATTTTTTTGTAAGACAAAAAACCAGTAGCCTGCATTTTATTTTTGGCAACTGTAATTCCAACTCCTCGATGAAAAATAATCTCACCTGCAGAATGATAAGGTCTCAAAACTGCTAATTGACGTTTGGTATTAATTACTTCAGAACTTTTTTTAAAGGCAAGACTTTGCCACTGAATAAGTCCTTGACCCAAATTAACCGTAAAATCCCCTACTGCCAAAGAGCGAATGAGACCGATATTTCTTACAAAAAAATGTGCTGAATAAAAATCAAATCCACTTTTTTGTACTCCCTTAAATAAATTCTCTCCCGCATCTTTTTCACCAACGACTCCATACTGTAATATATTTTTAAATTGATATTGATATCTAAATAAATATTTCTGATTGGCTCCTGGATAAAAACTTCTTCCACTGCGAGGATCTATCAAATATCCTTTTGATTTTTCAATCATTTGCGTTACCCTAGTAAGTAGTGAATGCTTTCCTGCCCTCATAAGCTTACCTACTTGCTCTCGACTGATTTCTAGAACACTAACAGTAACGTACGGACGAATTTTTTCAATCAATCTTAGATCAAAACTAGGTATGGCCTGAAGTTCATAGATGCTAATAAAATTTCCTAACCTATTCCTGTAGCTAATCAATTGCTGAATTTGAATAGCTGAAAATATCGAAAGCTCCTGCAAAGTAGCAAGGTTTGCTGTTGATAGGTTTATCGGATGTTTTAAATACTGTCGCATCGACTGAATAAAAGAATCATCTTCGGTTTCATTGTCCTCCGAATTTTCTGTAATTGATTCTAACTGTTGTTCTACATCAGAAGAGGTAGATTCAGGTTGTTGAGCCGGCAAAGCAAAAGGATGTAATAGTAGAATAAAAAAAAATTTGAACAAAGGATTAATTTTCAACCGCCTAAATTGTATGAACGTAATCATTAGCCAACCCTGTCGAACTGTATCCATCTCAAAATATAATTACTTTATTTTTTCTCCTGTTCAAGAGTATCTATTGTTATACTATCATTTAAAATTTTTATCCAAAAAAACTATTGTCATATTTTACTAAATGACATCAAAATTATTTTGATAAAAAAGGAGCAGAAAGACTCCCATTTTCTGAATTAAATAATAATAACAAACCCGGCGACCAGCCTAATTGCGGATGATAACTACCGCTAATATCCAAACGCATATTATTCCAACAAATTCCAAACCCTCCATAAGACGAAGCCGTTACAGAAGAAATTCCTACCCTTACAAAAAATTGTTTCGCCATTTGATATTGAATACCTACGTTCAAGTTCACGAGACTATTTTCTTCCTTCACCATTTCTGCAGCAATCATCAAAAGTTTGGATACATCATACCCAAGACCCATTTTGTAAACAGCAGCCAATTGCTCATCTGATTTAAGTATTTTACCACCAATTGGATTATAAATATGTATGCCAGCATTTAATTGATCTGTTAAATGATACATTGCACCCATTTCAAAAGTTACTAAACTGACATTGCTGTAAGCTGGAATTCGGTAGCCATAATAATTAAATTGCACCCCAATATCTACCACTGATCCTAAATTTCGAGCATACGCTAAACCTAATTGGTACTCATTAAAATTTTTAAAACCAGCATATAAAAGATTCACTCCAAAATTGCCATGGCTACTCGGAACCGCAACTGCCGCTGAATACATGCTCGTAGCAGCAATCATAAATCGCCTTTCTCCATACACACCGGCAGCGGCATTTTTTATTTGTGCCAAAGCAGCTTGGTTGTTTACAAAAGAAAACACATCCCCTTGATGCTTACTATAAGCCCCCAGACCAAGGTAAATGGCTGAAATTGGCTGTCGAAAAGATTGACCATTGGACATCTTCAAAAGAAAAATAGCCATGATGATCAGCAAATATTTTTTCAATACGCGTTTATTTTATGTTAAAGTAATATAATAATATTTTGTTATATAATTTCCAAACCTATAAATTATAGAAGTGATTTTTTATTCATAAAGACTACCCAATATTCTTAAACAATTGTTGCTATTTTTGCGCTATGCAAATTCTAGATGGTAAAATAGTATCGCAGGCAGTAAAAGATGCGGTAAAAGAAAAGACATCCTTGCTTTTAGCAGCAGGAAAAAAAACTCCTCATTTGGCAGCTATTTTAGTTGGATCAGATGGTGCTAGCGAAACTTATGTAGCAAGCAAAGTAAAAAGTTGCGAAGAAATCGGGTACAAGAGTACGTTAATCAGACTAGATCCTAATATTGAAGAATCTGTTCTTATTGAAGCCATAGAAAAACTAAATGCAGACGTTGACGTAGATGGTATTTTAGTTCAGCTACCCTTACCTAAACAAATCAGTGAAGAAAAAATTATCAACCTTATTCATCCAGATAAAGATGTAGATGGTTTTCACCCGATGAGTGCAGGTAAAATGGTTCAGGGACTCCCTACCTTTTTGCCGGCTACTCCCTATGGAATTATGATGATGTTAGAGCATTACAAAGTAGAGACTAAAGGTAAACATGCAGTAGTGATTGGAAGAAGTAATATTGTAGGCAGACCGATCAGTATTTTATTAAATAGAAATACCTATCCAGGAAACTGTACGGTTACCGTTTGTCATAGTCATACCCCCAATCTAAAAGATATTTGCTTGCAAGCCGACATCATTGTTGCGGCTTTGGGCCGACCAGGATTTTTAACTGCCGATATGGTGAAAGAAAATGCGGTAGTAGTAGATGTAGGTATTACACGAGTAGCTGATGCTTCCAAAAAAAGTGGCTTTGCAATTAAAGGGGATGTAGATTATGCAAACGTAGCGCCAAAATGTAGTTTTATAACCCCTGTACCAGGTGGAGTTGGATTAATGACGATTGCTGCATTGATGATGAACACCTATAATGCTTGTGTTGCAAAAAATAAATAATCACCAACATTCCATAAAATTTAACTCAATTAATTTAACTGATTAAATAAAATTTAATCCGTCAAATTAATTGAATCCCCAAAATCAACAGAATATTTTTCGCTATACAAATGAATCAAAAAGAAAACATCCCTTCTCAATCACTCCCAGTAATGGAATACTTTTACACTATTCAAGGTGAAGGTTTCCACCAAGGACGAGCTGCTTATTTTATTAGACTAGGCGGTTGTGATGTAGGCTGTGTATGGTGTGATGTAAAAGATAGTTGGGATGCAGATGCACATCCAAAAAAAACAGTCGATGAAATTGTATCCCTTGTTTCACAAAATGCAGCCTCCATTTCGAATGGCAAATCAGGAGGCCTCGTAGTAATTACAGGCGGCGAACCTTTGATGCATGATCTTACACAATTAACCCTATCGCTAAAAGAAAAAGGATTTGAAACCAATATCGAAACTTCAGGTGCACATCCACTAAGCGGAACATGGGATTGGATTTGCTTGTCTCCGAAAAAATTTAAATCTCCCATACCAGCAGTCGTTCCTTTTGCCAATGAATTGAAAGTAGTAGTTTTTAATGAATCAGATTTTAAGTGGGCAGAACAATACGCTTCACAAGTTTCACCCCAATGCAAACTTTACTTACAACCAGAATGGGACAAGGCTTCTAGCATTACACCCTCAATCATTGAGTATATTAAAGAGCATCCTCAGTGGGAGCTTTCGTTGCAGATTCATAAATATATTAATGTGCCATAAATTGGTTTGGAAGGGTTAATATCCTCCTGGGGCGGACTGAGTTCAAATCCAAGTTTCAATAAATGAAAATCAATGACTTAGGTTAATTCGAAGGTAATTTTTACTTTCTGCGTTAGGACTGCATGAGGTTGGTATCATTATTTAATTGTTAATAATATAAATTTTCTAGGGAGTTAAATTATATTTTTTAATATCAATTTGATACTTATATTTACTAAAATATATAAAATGGTACAAAATAACAATCTAACCATCTTTAATCTTAACACCAAGTTATTTACAAATTGTATTGAAGGAATAACTGAAGAGCAATCGAATGCTACAATTTCTCCAGATACAAATAGTATTAAATGGGTAGCTGCACATATCATTTGGGCTAGATATAATGCAAGCAATATAATGGGAAATCCACCAGCTAATAATCCCTATATTGGTCTTTTTGAAGATTTTAGACCTACCAATAAAGAGGATGATTATAAAACCTTAGCTGAAATTAAAGAAGAATGGAAAAAAGCTTCGGATCTTTTACAAAACAGTTTTTCAAAAATTGAACCTGATTTTTGGGAAAAAGAAGCACCCATGAAATTTCCTTTACTAGGCGACGATTCAAATGCTGGTTTAATTACTTTTTTTGCTCAACACGAAAGTTTTCATTTAGGACAATTAGCAATTTTGAAAAAAGCAATTGTTGGCATTTCAATGAAATATCAGTAAAACTATATTTTAAATTCCTTAGATGAAGGTTTTTACAATATTGGTTACTGGTTGGAAAAAAATTAGATTTTATGTTCCAATGGCAAAAAATTGGAAGCAATTTAAATTATCTGCCACTAAATAGAATTACCTCAAATCCTTCCATATTTGATTAGATTGAAATAAAATTCTCTCTAAAATGCCTCCCGAATTTTCGAGGAGGCATTTTTAT
>CAMBTV010000115.1 GCA_945870835.1 Chitinophaga pinensis | reverse complement strand
GTTAGATAATTTCATCAAATTTCTTTTTGAATTGTTTGAGTTTTAAGTGACAGACTTTACTGGACTTGAAACTTTATACTTCCTAATTTGCAAATTCGAAATACATTTAATCATTCGTCAACAGATTTTTTCTATCAGATTTTTTTTAGATATAAATATTATTCACCTGCGTTGCATCCACATCATTTAAATATGCGGAAGGGCATTTAGAATGATTTCCTATAATTCTAAAACCTTTGCAAACCTTAATAGATGAATCTATTGAATGGATAACTAGCAATGTTTCACGGCAACTGTCATTGCTATCTTTAAACCATTCAAAGAGGCTATCTAGATTTTTTGAAAAAAAGCTTTTGAACAATTTTGGTTTGTTTTGTATTCATCTAGCTCTAGTTCAACAAATATTTATAAGAGTAATAAAGATTATGCTGTATGTTTTATTTAATTATCTAACACTTAATAATGTGAGTATTCTATTTTGAAGTTTTATAAAACCTGAATCTATATTCCATCTAATATCTATATTTTCACTGCTGCCCACCGTTGCAATGGCTTGTAATGAAATTTCACCTAATTTATTTGAACTACTTCTTCTGCGACTCGAGAAAGGTATTTGTATTCCATTTTGGTAAACACTGAAACTTGCAGTTGCATTACTCATTCCTGATGGATAGATAGATCCATTTATTGTGGCAGATCCAAACCCCGTAATATTTCCTGAATTAGTTGATATGTCTCCAGTGATGTTTGTAGCACCAACATTTGAAATATTACCGCTTTTAGAAAAAACAGCAAAATTATTTATGCTACCAAAATTGTTTGAACAACCCGCTAGGCGAGTAATGGTAGATGCGTCTAATCCTATTGTTCCACCACTACTAAATATATTCCCTTCAACATTGGACATACTTCCTATGGTTACAGCTCCATTATTTGAAAAGATAAAACCTTTCATTATTGTAGATGCTCCAAATGCAATAGCTCCTTCTGCAACCCAAAATACATTGCAGGCCGAAGCTCCATTTGTAAGAGTAACATTAAAACTGGTACCTGTGCTAAATGCTGCTCCAAATTGAAAAATGAATTGTGCATTTGGATTACCTCCAGCATCAAGGGTAATTGATCCGGATGCTGTAACGGCTCCCGCGTTATAATAAACCCCAGGAGCAAGTGTTTCACCCGCTCCATAGACAAGCGCATGTGTTGAATTAGTAATTGGTTTTGCCATTAAATAGTTAAATGCTGCTGTTAGCTCAGCGATTGCTTGTGCCGTTCTGTTTGAAGGTTCTAAAGTATACTGGCTATTAAAATTAACTAGATACGTTCCTGGGTTAGGAGTTGTTAATGTCATACCATCAACAATCACATCTGATGGGGAGCTGGTAGAAATTTCAGAGCCTGATGAAATTGCATTGTACCTATCTGTATTTTTTAAAATATAGTCTAGTGTAGCTGTAGAGATAGGTTTATCTAAATCACTTGTATTATTCACATTGCCTAGCCCAACTACTGTTGAATTTATAGTTTGCCAAGTTTTATCCCATCTCCAATATTGCGAGGTATCTCCTGCTGTAATTGGAAATTTAAAATCAGCACCTGCTAATCCTTGTATTCCTGTTGCTCCATCATCACCCTTAACTCCAGATGCTCCAGTTAATCCAGTCAATCCTTGTATTCCAGTTACTCCATCAATACCCTGCACTCCATTTGAACCTGTTAGTCCTGTTGCACCGGTTAATCCTTGTATTCCTGTTGCTCCATCAATACCTGCTACTCCACTTGATCCCGATGCCCCAGTTAATCCTTGAATTCCATTTGCTCCATCAATACCCTGCACTCCAGTCAATCCTTGAATTCCAGTTACTCCATCAATACCCTGTAATCCAATTGATCCTGTTAGTCCTGTTGCTCCGGTTAATCCTTGAATTCCAGTTACTCCATCATTACCCTGTACTCCATTTGATCCTGTTAGTCCTGTTGCACCGGTTAATCCTTGTATTCCTGTTGCTCCATCAATACCCTGTACTCCATTTGATCCTGTTAGTCCTGTTGCTCCAGTCAATCCTTGAATTCCAGTTACTCCATCAATACCCTGTACTCCATTTGAACCTGTTAGTCCTGTTGCACCAGTTAATCCTTGAATTCCTGTAGGTCCATTATCACCCTTTACTCCAGATGCTCCAGTTAATCCAGTCAATCCTTGAATTCCAGTTACTCCATCAATACCCTTTACTCCATTTGAACCTGTTAGTCCTGTTGCTCCAGTTAATCCTTGAATTCCATTTACTCCATCAATACCCTGCACTCCAGTCAATCCTTGTATTCCTCTTGCTCCATCAGCGCCCTTTACTCCAGTTGCTCCAGTTAATCCTTTTGCTCCAGCCAATCCTTGTATTCCTCTTGCTCCATCAGCACCCTTTACCCCTGTTGCTCCAGTCAATCCTTTTGCTCCAGTCAATCCTTGAATTCCTCTTGCTCCATCAGCACCCTTTACTCCGGTTGCTCCAGTTAATCCTTTTGCTCCAGTTAATCCTTGTATCCCTCTTGCTCCATCAGCACCCTTTATTCCAGTTGCTCCAGTCAATCCTTGAATTCCTGTTGCTCCAATTGCACCAGTTAATCCGGTCAATCCTTGTGCTCCTATTTGTCCAGTAAAACCAACTAAATGTTTTGTTACAGCAGCGTGAACAAATTCTGTAGTAGCAATTTGAGTAGTACTAGTTTCCAAATCAGCTGTTGGTGCGGTTGGTAAACCCTCTAAGTTGGGTGAAGGAGCAATACTTGTTAAATTTCCAAGACTTGTTACAGCTCCCGATAAGTTGGCATTGGTGGTAACAGTAGCAGCGCTAAAGGCTGAGGAAGCCAATAGGGCATAAGGAACACTGACTAATTTAACTATTCCCATATCTAAAAAATCATTAATGGCAATGGGGTCATTCCCCACATTACGGCCATTCTCAACAGTAGGATCGATCTCTACATGCAAATATTTATCTCCAGTAGCCCAGTTAATATTGCCAATATTGCCTTTGTAACTGATTGCACCTGTACTTCCGATAATTAAGGAAAACAGTCCAACCAAATTGGTTTTTACAGCCCTAATTTCTGAGTATAGTAAATTTCCAGAAGGGGAGTTATCAATAATTGAAATGCGAATATTCATTACTTGATTTGGCAATGAATAGCCATTCGTATTTCGGGCTATGGCTTGGTAGTTTAATAAACTAGGTGCTTGGCCATAACTTGCAAAGCCAATGGCAATAAGAGTCATAAATAAAAGCACTTTATTTGTTTGAGGATGTATTTGGTACATAGCTTATTTATTTTGAGTATACGTGATTAGATAAAGTATTTTCAACTTTTCAATTTTATTTTAAAAACCGTTAGTTTTCAATTAATCAGATATCAGTTTAATTTGGAAATCTTATATGCCCTTTTTTTCATTAACCTCCCTGTTCGGCTTATTAGCCGAATATTCAAAATATAAGAACCTGCAGGCAAACCACCAAGGTTCCATTCTTCGGAGATAATCATCCCACCATTGTCTAATTTTACTTCCTTCAACTTCTGTCCAATTATATCAAATAACGCTAAGTGATAATAGCCACTATCGGGGTACAGTATATTAATATTTAAAATGCTTATTACTGGATTGGGATATATCGTTATGTCACTCAATAAAAAGCTACCAACTAGGTTATAATCTGAATTAATTTTTGAATATTGTTGCAAGAGGCCATTGGTAAGAATTATATTGCTATTTTCCATGGTGGTAATGGCAGAAGATTCACCTACACTCCATGCCAATGAAAAATTACCAACAGTACTAGTCTTGCCAGCAGCATTTACTATAGCGGTAGAAATATTTTGTCCAGTTACATTGCTAGTGGCAAGTAATAGCGGAAAAAAAAAGCAAGCCGTGATTTTGAACAAATGATTGCAAGAATAAAAAAATTTATAAAATAAAAATTTGCTGAAAGACAATTTTGAAGGGCTACTCATTAACCAAAATGAATTCAATTAATGTTAGAAAGTTTAAAATTTACCTTGAACTTTATGTGATTTTTGCAATTTTGTAGATAATGAATCTAAATACACTAGAATGAAGTCTATATGATTTTAGAAAAATCATATACAATTAACTAAAAACCATACAATGAGGTCTATTATGTATTAAAGTTAAAATATTTTGGTTCTTAGGGGAATAGAGATACCAATCAAGAGTAGGGTATTTTATTAAAAGAATTCAATACAGATTAAACAAATTATAAATTAGTTGCATCATCAAAAAAAACTTTTGGGCTCACCCCTTTTTCCTTTTTGAAGGCACTATAGAAAGTAGATTGATTTCTAAAGCCTGACTCAAATGACAAGGCTTCAAAGGTTAGGTTTTTAGAATTTGTTTTATGGTCACTAATAAAATTAGCTACCCTAAATTGATTAATATAATTTCTAAAAGAATTATTGAGCCCCATTTTTATAGTAAAGGAGCAATGGTGGATGGGCCTTTTAAGGTCAGCTGCCATTTTACTGATGTCAAAGTCAATATCAAGCCAGGGTTTTTCAGTAGCCATATAATTAGTGATCTCCTTACTAAAAGCATCAACCGAAATGGATAAGTTGGAAGTTAGAACTGGGAAATTTATTTTTTCTGTAACTTTATTTTCTTCGTTTATCAATGTTTTAGAGGAGGGATCCACTAAAATTTGATCAGAATAGATACTTGGAATTCCAAATTTAATAATCGGTCTATTTAGTAAGTATAAAACCATTGTAAACGCAAATAGACTGTCAATTAAATCTAGGTCTATATGCGGTGTTTTAATAGATTTTATTGAATACTTATACTGAAATATAAAGATTGGTATGACCAGCAGATTTTTTACAATTCTTAAGGTTACCAAAAAAAATATCCAAAAAGAACCATCTTTATAATACTTAGTTGACCCCTTGGTATTGAATTTAAGAAGAATTTTAATAGCTAATGTTAAATAAATTAGCTCAAGGCTTATCCGGGAGGTGATCAAAATACTTGCTAAGCTTGAATTTACATCATTGGTCCGATTTTGAAATACGCTCACTTTATTTGTTCCAAAAAAATCAATCCCCTGAAATAATACAAAGATTAAAGTTAAGATGACAGGTAAAAGATGTAACCAATCAAATTGCCTGAGTTTAGATTGATCTTTCACAAAAGACCTAATGTAAATATAGAAAATGGCAGGGATTAATAAAAAAAGTACAGTAGAGGGAAAAACAAGTATATCAAGATGATAATTAGGCCTTTGTTTTAAGAAATTTAAAAAAAGCAACTTTGCAAAATCTTCAAGTAAAAGTAGACCTAAAAGTATATTTAATAACTTATTTCCATAATCACTCAAGAACAAGTGAATGGAAAGGATAAAAAAAACAATTATACTAAAAAATTGAATAAATTCACTGTAACTCATGAAGCATTTGTTTAAAGATAGTTTTTTTAAAACGCTTACCAAATTAATATAAAGTCTGAATAGGGTAATTTTTTGCTCTGACAAGCTAAGTTTGACTGACAAATTCAAGAATCGTCTATTATTGTGAAGCTACTTCATTTTCAGATCATTTTTATTTATTCCGAAAGATTAAATTTTAATCATCAATTACCTACTCAAGTGATATAAAGAAAAATTACACTTATCACTTGGACTTGCACTGATTGAATAATGGATATTCAAAAAAATAAAACCTAGTTTTATTTGAGCACCCTTAATTTTTTTAAAAAAATGAATGAGATGAGAATTAATTTCATTTAATGAACCCCTTTATCTTTATCCATTGCTGTTTCCCCTTTAAAAATTAAAATCTGGTAGGTAGATAAAAAATACCTACGTTCTATTATAGTTTGTTTCTATCCAAATTTTCGGAGTAGGAAAGATGAATCAAAAAATAATTTAAAGTACAGTTGATGAAATAATTTGTTAATATTTTTTTGTTTTTAATGCTTATTGATTGCTAGATGTATGGTCCTCGGAAATTGAATCTATCTTTGTATTGAAATCAAAACAAATTTTATGAAAATAGGTGTTCCCAAAGAAATTAAGGTGCAAGAGTATAGAGTAGGCCTTACCCCAGAAGGTGTAGACGCATTATCAAAACAAGGCCACCAAATTTATTTAGAATCTACTGCTGGTGAAGGTTCGGGTTTTTTGGATGATGCTTATAAAACTGCGGGTGCTACCATTCTAGATACCGCCCAACAAGTATACGAAATAGCTGACATGATCATAAAAGTAAAGGAGCCTTTGGAAGCTGAATATCCTTTAATAAAATCAGGTCAAATACTATTTACCTATTTTCATTTTGCTGCTTCCAAGGAATTAACCGAAGCCATGATCAAATCAAATTCAGTTTGTATTGCTTATGAAACCGTTGAATTGTCGGATGGTTCATTGCCTTTATTAATTCCCATGTCTGAAGTAGCAGGAAGAATGGCAATTAATGTAGGTGCTTATTATTTAGGAAAACCATTTGGTGGAAAAGGAAAATTATTGGGCGGTGTGCCCGGCGTAAAACCTGCGGAAGTATTAATTATTGGAGGTGGAATCGTAGGAACCCAAGCAGCTAAAATGGCTGCAGGATTAGGTGCCAACGTTACTATTATGGATACTAATTTGACTCGATTAAGATATTTATCGGATGTGATGCCAGCCAATGTGGTGACTCAATATTCAACTGTAATGGCTATTCGAGAAAAATTACCCACCACGGATTTAGTAATTGGGGCAGTTTTATTACCTGGTGCCAGAGCACCTCATTTAATTAAAGAGAGTGATTTAAAAACTATGGAAGCGGGTTCAGTAGTCGTAGATGTGGCAGTAGATCAAGGTGGATGTATAGAAACTTGTCACCCAACCACTCATGAAAATCCAGTTTTTATGGTAGACAACGTATTGCATTATTGTGTAGCAAATATGCCCGGTGCTAGTCCTCAAACTTCCACTCGCGGCTTAACACAAGCAACGCTACCCTATGCATTATTAATTGCAAACAAGGGATGGGAAAAAGCCTGTGCTGATAATCCAGCATTAGAAAAAGGATTAAATATTTGCGCTGGAAAGATTTTGAACAAAGGAGTATTAGAGGCTTTTAATGGATAGTTCCTTTAGGTTACGCAAATCAAATTGGTAGATTTTTAGTAAAGTCGAGTTTGCATTTTAGTATTTGATTATTAAATTATTTGGTCTATATCGCTTTTCCTATCTAAAAATAATCTATCATTTATTTTTCAATTCCTTTGAATTCCTTAATTTGTAAGACCTAATCGACTTAAAATAGAAAACATGAAAAAATTTAACTTGTATTCAATCTTATTCTTTTTCTCACTTCCTTTTTATGCTTTGTCTCAAGAAAATGTAGACCAAGCAATGATGAAAAAAATTAGAGAAGAGGGATTAAAGAATTCAAAACTGATGGAGATTGCTTTTAATTTAACCGATAAAAGTGGTAACCGATTAACTAACTCTGAAGGATACACGCGTGCAGCAAACTATGCCAAAGAAACTTTGACGGGCTGGGGTATTCAAAATGCTACCATCGATCCTTGGGGCGAATTTGGTAAAGGTTGGGATTTGAAAAAAATGTATCTCGCCATGACAGCGCCTTATTATAAACCATTATTGGCTTGGCCTAAAACATGGACAGCTGGAACAAAAGGTTTGAAAAAAGGCGGGTTGTTAGTAGTTACATTAAAAGATTCTGCCAGTTTAGAATCCTTGCGTGGAAGCTTAAAAGGGAAGCTAATTATCATAGACCAGTTAGATACGTACAAGCAAAGTTTTAAACCAGATGCTGTAAGGTATACAGACGATGAATTAGCTAAGATGGCTGCTGCTGAGCCACCACAAGCAAGAGGAGCTCGTGCTTATTCTGGTAATTCTTCCCGTAGTGCATTAATGGGAATCGCAAAACTTACTGCTATATTGAAAGCCATGGCAATGAAAGAAGGTGCGGTGGGAATGATTACCACCAGTTTACGAAATCATGATGGTACCATCTTTACCCAAGGTGGTGGATCTTACAAAGGGACTGATCCTGCTAATTTTTTAGATATCTCTATGGGTATTGAAGACTACAATACTTTATTGAGATTGGCTAAATCAGGAACGGATGTACAAATGGAAACTGAGGTAAAAACTAAATTTCAGGACAAGGATTTACAAGGATATAATGTGATTGCAGAAATTCCAGGAACTGATCCAGCGTTGAAAAATGAAGTGGTAATGATTGGTGCGCATCTAGATTCTTGGCAATCAGGAACAGGTGCTACTGATAATGCTTCAGGTTCTTCTGTAATGATGGAAGTAATGAGAATTTTAAAAGCCGTAGGCGCTCAACCCAAAAGAACGGTTCGTATTGGATTGTGGAGTGGAGAGGAAGAAGGTTTATTAGGATCGCGAGGATACGTTAAAAAAACATTTATGGATGAGTCGGGTAAACCTAATGCGGCTCATGAAAAATTTTCTAGTTATTTTAATATCGATAATGGCACAGGTAAAATAAGGGGGATTTATTTGCAAGGAAATGCAGCCTGTGCAACTATTTTTACCAAGTGGTTTGAACCATTTAATGATTTAGGTGCTAAAACAATTACCATCAGTAATACAGGTGGTACCGACCATCTATCCTTTGATGGAGTTGGATTACCTGGGTTTCAATTCATTCAAGACCCTATTGAATATAGTACCAAAACGCATCACAGCAATATGGATGTGTATGATCATTTAATTGAAGATGATTTAAAACAAATGGCTGTGATTGTTGCTGGTTTTGCTTACAATGCTGCTCAGAGAGAGGATAAGTTGCCAAGAAAAGAAAAGTAATTAATTGAAAAAATATTTTACTAAGTAGCCTTCTTCGGAGGCTACTTTATTTTTTATGGAGGTGAGCTTTAAAAAGATTTTTTCTTTTCTACTATTCACAATTTTATTATTTTTAAACCAAGAAAATTTATTTTTTAAAACTTGATTATGCCTATTCAAACCCTACCTGCTTTATTGGATAAAATGTGGAATGACTATGTTGAGATAAATCCATTAGCACAAAAAATTTATGACCTTTTTACTAATGAGGGTGAACTGATATTGAATGACCATATAGCACTGCGAACTTTTAATCATCCGCGCGTAAACATTGATATTTTAGCGCGTCCTTTTTTAGCAGCAGGTTATACTTACGGCGGCGACTATCATTTTACAGATAAAAAATTATATGCCAAACATTTTGAGCACTCCGATACAAATTTGCCCACCATTTTTATTTCAGAATTAAAGTTGGAAGAATTTTCATCCTCTCTCAACCAGATTGTTAATCGTTTAATAGGTGAAATCTCTCCTGAAAAAGAGCTAGCCTATGATTTTGTTGCTGTTGGACGTCCTTGGGCATTATCAATTCAAGACTACAATGAATTGATGAAAGAGAGTGATTATGCAGCCTGGGTAGCAGCTTTTGGTT
>CAMBTV010000114.1 GCA_945870835.1 Chitinophaga pinensis | reverse complement strand
AAAAATATTGCTCATCTAAATCATTTAAAATAATATTCTTCCACCTGCCGATAATTTGAAAAGGTCCATCTAAGTCGCCCAAGATTGATCAAATCATATAGTTTCTAACCAATAACAATTCTTCTTCATCAATCAAGGTATTTCTCAACAAAGCCATCTCGTTGTATACCTCTGTAACCGTAGCCTCGCTAACATCTTTACCTGCTTCGGTGCTGATCATCCATGCACTTTCCTGAATATGATTTTGTACATAACTATGTATGCCATAAGTATAGCCCTTGTCCTCACGAATATTACTCATAAGCCTCGATCCAAAGAATCCTCCAAACACTGTATTCAAAACCATCACATTCATAAAATCGGGATGATGGCGATTAGGAAAAGGCCTAGCAATTCTAATGGCAGCCTGCACTCCAGTTGGATCATTTGAAATATGTTGCTTTTTTTGAACAGCAGGAATCACCAATTGAACTGGTAATGTCTGTCCATTTTTAGTAATCGCTAAATCTCCAAACTGTTGGTTAAGTTGTTCAAATAAATCAGCTGGTAATTTACCTGCTACAAAAATCACTGCGCGTCCATTTACATAATATTGCTGAAAGTGTTCTTTTAACTGATCGGTAGTAAGGGATTGGTAATTTTCAGCAGATAAATATTTTCCATAAGGATGTTCTTCACCAAATAAATAAGCATCGATTAAACGGTTAGCAACAAAATCACATTTCTTTAAATTCACTTGTAACTTTTGTTGGCTATTTTGTTTAAAAATATCTAACTCCGATTCAGGAAAAGCAGCGTCGGTAATCATTTCACGCATTACCGGTAGTAGCACATTCAAATGCTTGCTTAAAGTGTGCAAGGATAATACGGCGGTTTCATTGTAACAAGATCGATTGCAATAAGCACCGTAATATTCAAAATGTTCATTGATTTGAAAAGCCGATTTGTTAGAAGTTCCATTTTTCAACATAAAGTTGGTAGCCAATGCAACCCCCTTATTTTTTTCATAACTATTACCCGCATAAAAAACAATTTCTAATTGAAGCAGTTCTTGTTCACCTGCATTGATTGCATATACTTCTACGCCATTATTGAGCACCATCTTTTGGTAGGGCTTTAGCTTCAGGTCAAATTCGATGGCGTCTTTTATAAAGGGAGCCGATTTTCTATCGATCATTTTTATTTTTTAGTATTTACCTAAATTAATTGGTGGAGGTTTATTTACTGAGGCTTTAGCTTGCAGCATAGTAATACAATGTATTACAATTGTTTTCATTAAATATTACCCTGCTCTCATTCATCAACTCTTCTGAAGTGACTGCATGATATCTTTCTAATTCTTTATTAATAAGATCTGCATCACCCAGTAATTCATAAATAGCCAAACTAGAAGCTCTATTCATAACGCTCATATCTTCAAAAGCCATCATGCTTTCTGTTTTATTTTTTACTTTTTGCAATTCCAATTCACTGATACCCTCATCTTGCAATTTGTTAAGTTCGATGTTTAACGCTTCCTCGGCATCCTTCATAGCAACTCCTTTTACTAGCTTGCCTTCAATCACTAAAAGTCCAGCATCCGAACTGCCATAATGAGAACAATCGATACTGCTAAATAATTGTTTTTCTTTTACCAATGCCTGGTACAATCTTGAAGAACCACCGCCACTAAGAATTTCAGTAATCAAATCAGTTACGTAATATCTTTTATCAAGTCTAGAATAAATATGCCAACTCTTAAACAATGCATCTAACGGAACGTTCGCTTTCATCTCCATCGACCTAGGAGCAGTCTGTGGGGGTTCTACAGGCAATTGACGATTATATTTAGTGCCAGAAGGAATAGGACCAAACCATTTATTAGCCAATACTTTTACTTCTTCTACCGTAATTTTTCCAGCCACTACCAAAATAGCATTGATTGGAGTATAATGTTTATAGAAAAAATCTTTTACATCCTGCAAGGTGGCATCTTCTACATGCTTTAATTCTTTACCGATTGTCATCCATTTGTAGGGATGAGCGGTGTAAGCCAATTCCCTCATTTTATGCCCAACATCTCCATAGGGTTTATTGATATAATGTTCTTTAAACTCTTCGCATACCACTTTGCGTTGTACTTCTAAACTTTTATTATCGAAAGCCAAGCTAAGCATCCGATCACTTTCCAACCAAAAAGCTGTTTCAATATTTTCGGCAGGAAGCTGGCAATAATAATTGGTAAGGTCATTGGTAGTGAAGGCATTGTTTTCGCCACCTGCCATTTGCAAGGGTTCATCGTATTCGGGAATATTAATACTTCCTCCAAACATCAGGTGTTCGAATAAATGAGCGAAGCCCGTTTTTTCTGGATTTTCATCCCGGGCACCTACATCATAAATAACATTTACCACCACCATGGGTGTACTTTCATCTGGATGCACCACCACTCTTAAGCCATTTTCAAGAGTAAATTTTTCATATTGAATCATACTGCAAAGTTAAGGACTGTTTGAGTATTATTATTAGAGATAAAATTGAATCCATCTAGGAGAATCCTTTATTTATTAACATTTGACCAATCCTTTCAAGATTTAAAAGAAAACAGGCAAAATTAATTCTTGAGTAAGCAATAAATTACTTTTCAAGTGAATGGGTGTATTTTTGTAAAAATTTAGAATGGCAGTTATGGAAATAAATGAATTATTTAAAAAAGCGCTCAATTTCGAAAACTTATCAGTAGAAGAAGGGGTATATCTTTTCGAGCATGCTCCCCTTGCAGAGTTGATGTATGTGGCAGATGAGTTACGAAAAATTCAGGTCCCTCATGGTAAGGTTACTTGGATCATTGATCGAAATATGAATACGACCAATGTGTGCATCGCGAATTGCAAATTTTGTAACTTCTATCGTGTCCCTGGTCACGCAGAAGCTTATATAACAGATATTGAAACGTATAAAAAGAAAATTGAAGAGACCTTCCGTTTTGGTGGTGAGCAGTTGCTTTTACAAGGTGGGCATCATCCTGATTTAGGCTTAAGTTATTACACCAATCTTTTTAGAGAACTAAAAAGTTTATACCCCAATTTAAAGTTGCACACTTTAGGTCCGCCTGAAGTAGCACATATTACTAAATTAGAAAAGAGTACGCACCGTGAAGTTTTGATAGCACTTAAAGAGGCTGGATTGGATAGCTTAGCTGGACCAGGTGCTGAAATTTTAACCGATAGAGTAAGAAGGCTAATCAGTAAAGGAAAATGTGGTAGCCAAGAATGGTTAGATGTGATGCATGAAGCGCACAAACTAGATATAACTACCAGTGCCACGATGATGTTTGGGCATGTGGAAACGATCGCTGAAAGATTTGAGCATTTAGTAAAATTAAGAGAGGTACAAAGTCGAAAACCAGCGCATGCAAAAGGCTTTTTAGCATTTATACCATGGACCTTTCAAGATGTAGATACCTTACTTTCAAAAATTAGAGGCGTTCATAATTTAACAACTGCGGAAGAATATATTCGAATGATTGCGATGAGTAGAATTATGTTGCCGAATGTAAAAAATATTCAAGCCAGTTGGCTGACGGTAGGAAAGAAAACAGCGCAACTTTGTCTCAATGCAGGTGCCAATGATTTTGGCAGTATTATGATTGAAGAAAATGTGGTAAGTGCTGCAGGGGCGCCGCATCGATTTACAAGCAAAAGTATTCAAGATGCCATTAAAGAGGCGGGCTTTGAACCACAACTACGCAACCAACAATATGAATTTAGGGCGATGCCAAAGGTGATGGAAGAGCAGGTGATTGATTACTAAAACCTTTTTGATGTATGATTTTTTTATGTCTGATTTTTTATGTCTGATGTATGATGTCTGATGTCTGATTTTTTTATAGATGATGCCTGTTGTCTGATTTAGTTTTAAAATCAGAAATCAGACGACAAATATCAGACATCATACATCAGACATCAGAAATCACTTCATCAGTAATTTATAAAACCGTTCAATCTCTGATTTTTCTAGCGTTGCAATAGCCTCATTATTTTGAAGCTTTGTTTGAATGAAGAGCACTCTCTTATGCTGCGGATATTTTAATAGAATTTCTTTGATCCTGGTTTCAAGCAATTCATCTTTTTCAATCAGATTCACAGCGGAAGGCAGAGGTGATTTAAAACGATTGGGTTTCTTTAAAATAATGGCTTCCAAGGTAGCCAATTTTCCAGGCGGCAATGAAGGGACATTGCATGCCTTTTGGTATAAACCTTCCAATTGTTTTTTGCTGAGGCTACCTCTTTCTTGGTATTGAAACAAAAGGCTTTCAATAAATTGAGAAGTTGGATAAGCCGCTAGAGAAGCTTTCAATACATCCAAAACAATATCTAAACCAGGTTTAATTTTATTCATATTTACAATTGAATAATTAAAAATAGGTAAAAAGAATGAATGAAAATATAGATTACGCTTTTGATCAAAATGAATCGACATTAAACTACTAGTCAAATGATTAGTATATCATTCGTATTACTTTTTAGTAAAATAAAAGTTAGGTATATAGGCTTGAAATTTCATTTGAAATAGAGTGCTTTTACTTTTTTGCCTTGATGCAAAAAAGTAACAAAAAAAATCAAGCCTGCGAATAAAAAGGCTGAAATTTTAAATATCAGCCTAAAATCAAGGAACTCGCCGGTAGAGTATGTTACTTTAAAGAGCGTACCGGCTCAGACAGCCTTGATTTTTTAACGGCCGACATTTAAAATTTCTAGCACTTTTTATTCGAGGGCGTCAATGAATGGGCGCTTACTAAATTTTGAGGGTCGACCTGTTAAATTAATTTTGTAAGAATAAAAATTTAATCAAAGAGATAGATATAGAGATAATAAAGGAAATATATTTATTCAGCAAACAATTTAGTAAAGTGAAATTCGAAACCACTCAGCTTCAGCGCCTATATTTTTATTTTCAAGATCAAATTTTTTAACCACGATACCCCCATCATCATTCATATTCTCAATACTAAGACTTACTGTTGGTTTTTTTATGGAGGAAGGGTTGCGAACAAATACTTTAAAAGCAAGATTGTAGCCTTCAGAAAAAACCAATTCCTTATGCCATTCAGTAGCATAAAACTCTTTAATAATCGGCACATTAGGCTCTTTTTCATATTGCACAAAAAAATTAGCTAAAAAGCTTACCTCTACTTTTATGCGATAGGTAGTGACTTTAACTGAATGGTTTTTGGCCTTTTGAAACAACCACTGAAAATTGAATTTCATAGTCTCATTTATTAATTTGTGCTGTGTTTAAATAAATACCTGCATTGATTTTAAAAAATTCATTGAATGGGGTTTCTATTAATAAATTATCTTTTTTACTTTTATTAATCACTCTTTAACAACTATTTTATAATAAATATATAGCTGTATCTATTTTCCACCTGCTTATTCTTATCCTTATCAGCATCTGAACATTCCATGACCAATTGCTTCTCTCCCACTGGTATTGATATTATTTCATTCCTACCTTTTTTAGAAAGGTCTATTTTAATTTTATGAGATCTTCTTTCTGATAATGCTTCATTGTAAGCATCGGTACCCAAACAATCGGTTGCAGACACAATGATTATTTTAACGCCCCGTAATTTCCTGACTCTCTCTACTAAATCTTTATAGGCTTCATGATCCTCTTTAAAAATTCTCACTTTGTCAAATTCATGATGGACTAATAAAAAGTCTTTGGTTACAGTTTGTAAAGAGTCTACTACCGATATAAATGTTCTTTTAGCAGCAGTTACTTTTTCTACTGTTGGAGGAGCAACTATTGGCTTGGGAGGATTGGGTGTAACAAAGCTAATCAACCCTAAATCCTTGGTATAGTTATTTATATTGCCTGATTGATTAACAGAAGTAATGGAGGTTCTATCTCTAGAAGACTTGTCTGGACTATTTCCTTTGTTATTACCCTGTTGATTTACTCCGTTGTTTACAGAAGAAACATTTTTATCACCCCCGCCTACTTTATTCTGATTCGCGCCACTATTGTTTTCCTGTTGATTTACTCCATTATTTTTAGTAGAAATATTCTTATCATTACCTAATGCTTTATTCTGATTCTCTCCACTTTTGTTAGTCTTTTGGTTTACTCCGTTATTTTCAGAAGAAATATTTTTATCATCCCCACCTACTTTATTCTGATTTAAACTGCCAATGTTACCCTTTTGATTTACTCCGTTATTTACAGAAGAAATATTTTTATCATCGCCACCTGTTTTATTCTGATTTAAACCGCCACTGTCACCCTGTTGACTTACTCCGTTATTTACAGAATAAATATTTTTATTATCACCACCAATCTTATTAGAATGTATGTTTTGAGATAAATAGTTTTGATTAATATAATCTGAGGCGGTAATATCATGTTTAGATTTATTTCCTTTTCCATCTTCAATCAAAATTTGATAGTTTCTATTAGGGCGTACATTGAAAACATAGCTGCCATCTTCAGCCGTCAACACACTGTCAATAATAGTTCCAGCCCTTATTCCATCTTCCCCTTTGCTGACAATCTTTACAGTAATTCCAGATTTTTTTACTCCATCAATCGTCAATACCCCATTCACTGAAACCTTTACCTTTTGATAGTTGTAAGAAAAAATATCATCGCTTCCGTAACGATTGGAACTGAAATATCCTTTTTGATCTCTGATACTAAATCCTAAATCATCTTGTTCGCTATTAATCGGTCTGCCCAAATTTTTTGGAACTGGATAAGGATCATTATCAAAAGAAAATTTCAAAATATCTAGCCCTCCCAACCCTTCATGACCATTGGAACTAAAGTATAAATCACCTTCATAAAAGGTGGGAAATAATTCATTGCCCGGTGTGTTGATAAATCCACCCACATTAGAAGTTCCATCCCATCCTCCATCTTCTTTTCTATTGACTACGTAGATGTCTGTACCGCCAATACCACCTGGCTCATTACTCACAAAAAATAAACGACTTCCATCAGCTGTTACAGCTGGATGAAAATAAGAGTAATTAGGATTGTTAAAGAAAAGTTTAACAGGTGCTGTAAAGCTTTGTCCAATGCGTCTAGTAGTCCATATTTCTAACCTTTTTATCCCTTTTGTATTGGTTTGATTACGGGTAAAAAATGCTTCTCTGCCATCAGCAGTAAAACTGATGGAGCCAAAATTATAATCACCAGATAAGCCGGGCGCAAACAAGGGAGACTCTACTGGTGGAGCAGATTTTAATTTTTGAAAATCAAACTGCTTTTGTAAAGATTTGTTGTCATTCACGGTAGCAGTCGTTCTATCTGAAAGCCCCTTTCCTATTTTCTTTTCTTTCCAATTTCCATATTGTATGCTATCCGTAGTAATACCTTCGGCCTTTATTTGATAATATAATTTGGTAAAGGGTAAACCATCCCAACCAAATTCATTACTACTGGTAAGCCGCTTTGATCGATTGGATTCAAATACAAAACCACTATCAAAAAATGCAGCACCAAATTCATTGTAAGGTGTATTGATACTTAAATAACTTATACTATAATCTAATGAATCTCTATTAAATATTTTTCTATTTATAAAGCCCTTTTGTCTATTCTGATAAAGCTGATAAGTGGTGGTAGTATTGTCAGTTATATTATCTAAACGCTTTTGATAAGTTGCAATGGCTGATTCATAATTGCCCACTGTAGCATATAGTTCAGGTAATTCATTGCCATTCGTTAGTACCAAATTGTCTAGCTTTTCATAAAAATAAATTGCACTATCAAATCGGTTTTGCATTTTATAGCAGTATCCTAACATAGCCAAACTAATACTATCGGGTGGACTTTGTTTTAAATAACGTTTTAGAAAAGGTATCGCATAAGAATATCGTAACTGATTAATTTCTGTTTTAGCAAGAACTAATAAAGGTTTCAAAGCAGCAGAGGGAGTCTTTACAGAAATCTTTTTGGTAACTGTTGCTTTCTTAGATTGTGCATCCAAGCTAAGTATTGGTAATAACAATGCTACTACCAAAGTTTTTACCAGAAAAGAAACACTGCTTTTTTTAATGTTTATCATAACCATTCGTTGGTGTACTTAAAAGTATCTGGTTGATTGAATATTTGTTTTGTCTTTACTAAATTCATATCGGATCATCGCTTCATGTGTACCTAAATTATATGGATTTAAATTGGAAATGGTGTAGTCATAGCTGTAACCAAAACGCAACTTTTCATTGAGTTGATATTCTAGCATACCCATTATCGCATCACCTGTTCTGTAAGAAAATCCGATCGCTATTCTATCTTGCAACCAAAGGTTACTGTTAAAGTCAAACTGAATAGGTGCACCACTGACAGACTTCATTAGCACGGAAGGTTTCAGATTCAGGTCGTCACTAATTTTGAGTACTGTTCCCATCGTTGCAAAAAAATGTAGGTTGCTAACTTTAGATTTTACTTCTGCTTGTTGGTCGGAATTTAATTTGGTTTGAAGCAATGAGGGTACTGAAGCACCCACATAAAATTTGTCCGTCATATAATAAATACCTGCTCCTGCTGCAGGTAAAAATCCATTTACATTTTGATAATACGCAGGATCATTTGGACGGATGGTAAATAGTTGAGAATAATTAGCTCGGTAATTAAGCAGTCCAACTCGAATACCCATTGAAAGAATTCCGTTATTAGATACGGGTACTCTGTAGGCATAATTTAATTGAGCGCCGGTAGTTCTTTCCACACCCAACCGGTCATCAAGCAGTTGAATACCTATTCCAATTTTATCATTATTCATTGGCATATCTAGCGATATCGAACTGGTTTGAGGAGCACCGCGAATACCCATCCACTGCTTACGAAATAAACTGGTAAGACTCGGCACTGATCTACTACCTGCATATGCGGGATTAACATTGAGCATGTTAAACATATATTGTGAATACATAGGCTCTGTCTGAGCACTCACTTTACTGAAGCTCAACAAAAACAGCATGCTAAGTAGTACGCCTATATTTATCTTTCGCATTTCCATATTCCTAATTTTTTTCGCTGATTTTTGATTAACGTTTTAAGTTTAAAAATCCTGCGAAATTGCTTACCTTCTTAGTGAATTTTTCAGTAGCATTAATAATATAATAATAAGTGCCCTCTGGAAGTTCTTGTCCCAAGAAATTACCTTTTCCTTTTCCTCTCCAATCATTTTGATAATCGGCATTCATATATACCACATTACCCCATCTGTTATAAATGGCCAATGAAATAGTGGTAGAGCTTGGATGTATAATTTCAAAATAATCATTGAAACCATCTCCATTAGGCGAGAACGCTTCTGGTATAATAATTTTTTCCTTCGGTATATTGAATCGATTGGCCACTCCGCTACCTGTCAATCTTCCAGCTGATCGAACCGTATCAATTGACTGACGTTTAACTGCACCCCATTTGGTAGTTGCTTCCACATCAGCTATATTATCAATGTCACCACTAAATCCGTTAGGTATAATAGTAACCTCAATCATCACTGAATCTGCACCATATCCAGCAATGCTACTTAGGTTGGTTACTA
>CAMBTV010000113.1 GCA_945870835.1 Chitinophaga pinensis | reverse complement strand
TGCTACACAATAAGGACCAATTGTAGTAGCTCCATAAACCTTTGTTCCCATTTTAAGCACTGCACCTTCGCACAAGGCAAATGGGCCACGAACCATACACCCTTCCATTATTTCTGCATTTTTGCCAATGTAAATAGGACCAGTAGATGCATTTAAAATACATTGCTCAACAATAGCACCTTGTTCTATAAAGATATTTTCACTACCTATAACACGGTTGGTGAGGGAAATAGGTTGAGAGAGCCTCCCAGTCGTGATCATTTCAAAATCTTTTCGAATTGCCCAGTCATTGTATTGAAAAATTTGCCAAGGATAGTTTAATAGTTTGATCGTATCGTCCTCTACAATATTATTAATAGCAACCGGAGATTCTAGAGCATTTAGCCAATCCATAGTGGGAATTAAATTGGCATCAAAAATTGCGATGGGGCTATTATTGTCAGAAGTTTTGTCTAAAAAAAACGATCCGCTATTTGTTTCAACCTGAAAGCGTTTTAAATAAGACCACTTTTCTCTGATCGTTAATATACCAATTCTGATATCAGCAGCATGGCGATTGGCTGTAAATGGATACAATGCCTGCTCTACCTTGGTATCATCCAGTATTATTTTCACCTTTCAAAATTAATCAAATTATAATAAAATTATCAACAGGCTGTAGTGTTTAAAACTATATCTAAAAAAAATCCCCTCGGTAAACCGAAGGGAAATAGATTATGGAATCAAAAAGTGTAGTAAGGAATTCAATATTAAACCCCTGCTTTCTTTTCGTAACGTTTTTTAAATTTATCAATACGACCTGCAGTATCAACCAATACATTCTTACCAGTATAAAATGGATGAGAAGTATTAGAAATCTCCAATTTGATAACAGGATATTCATTTCCGTCCTCGTGTTTCACAGTTTCATTAGAATTAGCAGTTGAACGACTTAAGAAAGTAGTACCATTACTCATGTCTTTGAAAATCACAAAACGATAGTTTTTTGGATGCAAATCTTTTTTCATAATTATAAGTATTTGTGCATGGATTTTGCCATGCTATTTTTTAGGAATGCAAATATAGGCCAATATAATTAATTAACCAAAATACACGCAAAGTGATGGGAATTAGCTCTTCATATTGGTTTGCTGTAGGGCAATTCCAATATTCCAGTTTTTAGACTCTTGAATTACATCTTGCAAATCATCAATTTTTTTGCCAGTTACTCTTATAATGTCATCCATAATGGCAACCTGAACCTTAAGACCACTATCCTTGATTAATTTTACAATTTTTTTCGCATCCTCTTGTTTGATACCGTTTCTTACTATCACTTCTTTTTTAACTACTTTACCACTTTGAAAAGGTTCCTTACTCAAATCATAAATCTCAGCAGCTAAACCTTGCTTCATACTCCTACTAATTAGTACGTCTGTAATCTGGACGAGCTTCATTTCGCTGTCTGCTTCCAAATTTAATTTAAAATCCTTTTTATTAAGTTCTATTACTACATGAGAACCCTTAAAATCGAATCGATTCGTTATTTCCTTACTAACGGTATTGATCGCATTATCAAGCGTTTGTAAATCAACCTTACTGGCAAAGTCAAATGATGGCATAAAAAAAGTATTTAATATTAAACAGACACAAATATAAAAAAACCTATTAAAAAATCAGTCAGACTATTTTTGTTTTTATCATCAACAAAAATCTAAATGTAAAACTGTCAAACTAAATTAACCTTCATCATTAGAAGCCTTCAGCCGAACTTTCACAAGAATAAATAATCCAAATAAGATCAGGCAAAAAGAAATGATTTCAGCTTGACTAGGATGAATACCCAAAAAATCATAGCGATTATTTACTCTAATTTTTTCTACAATAAACCTTTCTAATCCATTGAAAATGAAGTATATACCAGATATAGTTCCAGCAGTTTTGATTCGTTTTCTAAAAATCCACATAACTAAAAATAAAAAGCCACAAATAACTGTTTCATAAAAAGGAGTAGGAAAAACAGGGATTGGAAGAACTCTATTGTGGTCTTCATTATTTCCTGGAATCAAAATACCATCATCATTAACATTTTGAGGGTAATTATAGGCTACCATCCAAGTAGGAATGAAAGAATAAGCTTTTAACTCAATATGTGGAACAAGATCAAGACTGGAGCTTTTTCTATCCGTTACATAGGTAAGGGTATTTTTGCCAGAATCTAGCACCATACCATCCAGAAAGTAGGTCTTATGAAGTGCTAACTGCGCCTCAAATGCTCCCTTTTGAGCCGGGACTATCTTTGCACTACTATCTGTTATGTAAGCGCTGTTATACACTCCCCAGTCGCCATCTCCAGACAATTGGCAACCAATACGACCTATTGCATAGCCAAGTAGTAATGAAATAGTAATAGAATCAACGAGATGAATTAGCTTGATACCCTTTTTGTAAGCAAAAACGCAAATAGCTATACCTGCACAAATTAAACCTCCATAAAAGGTTAATCCGCCCGCTGAAAAGATTCTCTCAATTGGATTAGCTATAAAATCATCCCAATTTTCAAGATTATCAAAAATTTTTGCCCCTATAATTCCAAAGATTAAGGCTAAAATTACCATATCACCTACCCTATCATGAGGCCAAATACGAACAGATCTTTTTTCAGGAGATTTTAATTTTTGTTTATCTTTTTCCCACCACTTTAAACCTGCAAGCAAAATGGCGAGTATTAAACCGCCGAAAAAATTTCCTTCGGAAGAGAAAACATAGGTTTGGGAGCTAATTTCTGCTGGTTTATTAAAGATTAGACCTATAAATTTAAACCCAAAGCCAAAGCCAACTATAAAATTGATCAATAAATCATAAAAGGAAGCCGGTTTACCAATAGTAATAAATTCTTCCCTTGGAAATAGAAGACCTTGTTTCTCTTTTCTTTTAAGTTCACTGTTGATTACCACAGCTGCAACAATAAAACAAATGGCAACTAACAAGCCGAATGTGTTTAGAATTTTAAGGAATTCCCACTCTACACCAAAAAAGTCTTTAAATATGTAATATAAATTAGGGTACATTGTAATACTATTTTAAAATATATTCCGCAAGATATTCAAATATACCCATTTAACGCTGAATTTACCTTTAGTGTAAAGCTGAAAATTTGTAGAATTTCGGAAAGAAAATACAATGAATTAGGTATCTACTCAAATGAAAAACCTGCAGCTTGAGACTGCAGGTTTTACTTGATTTGCTTGGAAAAAATTAGTTGCAATGCTGCTCAAAAGCCCCTATCAGGTTTTCAGCTATCATCTGTGCACTCCTTCCTTCAATATTATGTCTCTCTATGAAATGAACCAATTGGCCATTTTTAAATAAGGCGATTGATGGAGATGAGGGAGGATAAGGTAAAAGATGTTCCCTAATCTTTTTAACCGCATCCACGTCAAAACCTGCAAAACTAGTAGTAAGTAAATTAGGCCTTTTCTCACTATTGTGAACAGCCATTAAAACACCCGGACGTGCAGTACCTGCACTACAGCCACAAACTGAATTTATCACCACTAAAGTAGTCCCTTCAGTTGCTATTTTTTCATCTACTTCAGAAGCGGTCAACATTTCTGCAAAACCATTTTCTGTTAACTCCTCTTTCATTGGAACGACAATTTCTGCTGGATACATATAATAAAATTTTTAGTAGAAATACAAATTTACACACTTGAATCCAAATAATAATAGAACAGTGTAGAATATAGCTAAAAATTAAAAAATTAGTAATATTAAATTAGTTAATTTCTAAGTTAAAAGTTAAATATTTGCAGATTCTTTTAATGAGTAGCTACTTATTATATTAAAAACTAGTAATTTTATTGAATCTGATTATAAAACACAACATGGGTATTAAAAAAATTATAATTGCATCTCTATTTTTTATTTTTTCTATTGGCTCTAAAGCACAGATTTTAACAGATTCTACTATTAAGGAGGTTATAAATACTGATACTATTTTGAGGATTAAAAATATCAATCCTTATTTCACCCTTCATGTTGATTCCACCTTAATTTATGATTTTGAAATAAACAAGGAAGACCCTTCCAAATATTACTGGTATCTGAAAAATTCTCCTGTAGGTGTAAAAATTAATAGGGAGACAGGCATTTTAACTTTTAAAGCTGAGAAATCATTTTTTCTCTCTGGTAAATTAAAATATGATTACGAGTATAAAGTGAAAATTGGAATACAAAATTTAGATAATCCTCTCGACCATATTGACACTTCATTTATCCTATTATTTTTCAATACAGAGATTATACCTTCAGTAATTAAGCCTACTGTAACCAATGTAATCTATGCAGATGAGGGGGATACAATCAATTTTAGACTACAATGTGATGATGGAAGTTTCCCTATCGATGAAATTACCTATTTTAGTAACTATCCTGCTAAATCACTTACCAGCGTATCTAAATGCAATGATGAATATACTTGGTTTATCCCATTCGATTTTATCAAAGACAATGAAAAGGATAAGCTAAAAATGCTAGAATTGTATTTTGTTGGGATAACCAAATTTAATATAAGAGATACTACCACCATTAAGATTTATGTAAAAGACAATATTAACTATCCTCAGAGAGTAATTGAATATGATGAACTTAGAAAACAAGTGGAGAATTACATTGTTCAATTAAAAAGTAGTTTCAAACTGACAGATGAAAAAATAAAAAAAACAAAAAAGAATAGAACAGCATTTGACTTAGGTTCAGCTGCCACTGGTTTGGGAGGAACAGTATTTTCATCGCTTCCCAATACTGACCAAAAAACTGTCGGGAAAATTTTACCAAGTCTTGGTGTTGCATTGGTTCCTGTAAAAGAAGCTACCTCACCAAATGTAACTTCTGATCAAAACACTGCATTATTGATTAGAAATAGTATTAAAAGGTTAGAATATCTTTTAAAAGACAACCCACTGATTGGTGATAGAGATCCTGAAATTTTACAAAAAGAGAAGAAAATAAAGGATGAGATTAAACAAATGCAAATTCAATTAATTGATATCCCATTTTCAGATGAAAAATTAAATAGTAAGCAATTAGATGCCTATTTTAATAATCCTAAGGTTAACAAAAAATATAGAGTCAAAAAGAAATAAATTTAATTCCTACAAATTTATATTCATAAAATATTTCCCCCATTAAAGAAGGATGACTAAAAGCCATCCTTCTTTTTTTATAATAAAATTTAATACCCTAAGATCTTCAACATACTTTGAGCGGTCTGTTCCTTTGCGTATACCCAATCTACCAATTTACCATTTTTATCATGTCCCAAAATGATATGCTTTGGAGAAGGGATTAAGCAATGTTTAATGCCACCATATCCACTAATTTGATCCTGGTAAGCACCTGTATGAAAAAAACCTACATACAAAGGTTCGCCATTGGAAAGCTTAGGTAGAAAAACTTCATTGATATGTTCCTCTGAGTCATAATAATCATGGCTATCACAGGTAATACCACCAAGTGTTACCCGTTGATACTCTTCTTTCCATTTATTGATTGGCAACATCAAGAACTTTTCTCCAATTCCCCAAGTATCTGGTAAGGTTGTAATAAAAGAAGAGTCAATCATATACCATATTTCTCTATCATTTTGCATTTTCTCACCAATCACGCTGTAAATATGTGCCATGCTCTCTCCTACTGTATAGCTTCCAAACTCTGTAAAAATATTAGGCATTGGAACCTTATTACGTTTACAAGCAACTTTTATATTTCTTACAATTTCATTAATCATAAACTGGTAATCATAATCAAAACCAAGAGAATGCTTAATTGGAAAGCCTCCACCAATATTAATAGAATCTAGTTCGGGACATATTTTTTTTAACTGACAGTAAAGATTGATTACTTTATTTAACTCACTCCAATAATAGATATCATCTTTAATACCTTTGTTTAAGAAAATATGCAGCATTTTCAATTGATATTTATGCTCCATCCCTTCAATTTCATCTACATAAAATTCTAAAACATCCTTGGCCCTCATTCCCAATCTAGAGGTGTAAAAAGGGAAATTAGGTTCTTCTTCAGCAGCTACTCTAATACCCAATTTAAAGGGAGTCTTCACAGATTTATAAGCCTTTAATTCTTCTTTATTATCTAGTATAGGAATTACGTTTTTGAAACCAGTATTTAACAATCTTGAAATTCTTGTTGTGTAAGGTTTTTGTTTATAACCATTGCAAATAATATATGTGTCCTTATGAATCTTCCTTCTTGCGTATAATTTATTAACGATATCAATGTCATATGCATAAGAGGTCTCTAAATGAATATCATTTTTTAAAGCCTCTTCAACTATAAATGAAAAATGAGAACTCTTTGTACAATAACAGTAATTGTATTTACCCTCATATTTATGCTTTTTAAAGGCAGTGGCAAACATGTCCTTCGCTTTTTTTATTTGGTTACCAATTTTAGGTAAATAAGTTAGTTTTAGCGGAGTACCGTATTTGTCTATTAATGCTTTTATATCTTGTCCATTGTATTGTAAATATTCATCTACAACTTTAAAATCTTCTTGTGGAAAATTAAAAGTTTGGTCAACCAAATCGGCATAAGTATTATTCATGTTATTCATTTCCGTAAATGGGTTTAAATTTTATGTAAATGTAGTTCAATGACACATTTAATAATTAAAAACCGGGTGCAACATCGTTACACCCGGTAGATTTTATTATAATTTAAAAGTAATAAGTCGAATGCTGAATTTTTCCAAGCTACTCATTACCTCATTCACTATTTAACTTGAGCTATTAAACTTTTGAAACTCTCTGGTTCATTCATGGCCAAATCTGCCAAAACTTTACGATTAATATCGATATTCTTTACAGCTAATTTGTGAATAAATTCGCTATAGGTCATACCTTCAGCTCTTACTGCAGCATTAATACGAGCGATCCACAGAGTACGGTATTCGCGTTTTTTTAATTTACGGCCAACGTAGCTATACGTTAAACCTTTTTCCATTACGTTTTTGGCAACGGTGTATACATTTTTACGTTTACCGTAATATCCTTTAGCTGCTTTAAGTACTCTTTTTCTTCTAGCCCTAGATGCAACTGCATTTTTTGAACGTGGCATATCTTAATTTTTTGAAATGTTAATTTTTTGATTAAAACCCAATAATTTTTTGAAAAATTACCCTTTCAGGCGCAATAATCGCAATACGAAATCGTGGTTAGTTGAATGAACTAAACCGTCTTTTCTCATTACACGCTTGCGTTTTTTTGACTTTTTGGTTAAGATGTGACGTTTGAAGGGTTTTTGGTAGGTAATTAACCCTGTACCGGTAACTTTAAAACGCTTTTTTGCGCTTGAGTTTGTTTTTACTTTTGGCATTTAATAACTTATTATAGTTACTCCCTGCTGGCGCCCCGAACAGACGGGAACTTGTAGAGCCTTGTGGGAAATGTGTGAAAAAGAAAATTCTTTTTCGGGCGGCAAAGGTAAGAAAAAAACAAATACAGTACCTGTATTTTATAAAAAATGATATAATAAAGGCTACAAAGTAGAAAATGAGCTGAGTTACAGGCCTTTGGAAGTAGCAATAGGGTTATTTTTTAACCCATATGACACTTTAGGATTTAAATCCGCATTCGGTTGAATTGGTTTAAATCCCATTCTCGCCTTAAAGCATTTTAAAAAAGTGGCAGACCTATCTATTAATAATTGGTTTTATCGAAAACGGTTTTCCAAGAACGCTCTTCACCCCATACGTTTGATTTTGCATTGGAATAAACAATAATTGACTTACCATCATTGCTCAATTTCCAAACCTCCTTTACGTAGTGAATGACTTGTCTCTGGAGTGCAATAGAGTTAATAGTCATTGTTTGTCCATCAGGTGATAATATTACTGTAAACTTCTTTCCTATTCCCTGGCCATAATCAATTTCATTTTCTTTACCATCGAATGCTATTTTCTCTTGCCTTCTAACCATTATTTTATCTGGTGATGAGTAAGGTGTTTCTATGGTTAAAGCATCTTCCTGATCGGCTATTTTCATTGATTTAGAATTCATACGATCACCAACTGTAAAGGCACAAAAAATATTTCCACCCATACTTATCGGCTCTTTGGATTTCCATTCGCCAGAAAAGTTAGGGCGATGAATATAATTTTTTTGCTGAGCTTGCACGGTAAAATAAAATGCTCCTGTCAACATAATTATCAAGCAGAATATAACATATCTTTTATTTTTCATAAGTTTTTTTTCTTTTGCAGGTTGACTAAAGATATAGCATCGATTTCAATTACTATTTATCGTAATGATTCTACGTAAGAATAATACCTACTGAAATCGGGTAGATTCGGTTGATTTCGGTTTTTCGACAAAATATCTACCCAAATGTCTACAACTAAATTTCTGAAAAAAATTATTTATAAGTTTTTACCACCCTTTAAATAATGTGTTTTCATTATAACAAAAACCTTATCTTTTAACTCTGAAGCCGTAATATCAGTAGAAGCTACTGTAGGTAAAAAATGTATTTCTAAACGTTTGGGAACAAAATAAAAACCTTTACTAATGGGCATCGCTTCTTTGGTTCCAAAAATAACACAAGGCATAACCTCTTTTTTTGCATCGATGGCTAATTTAAAAGCACCATCATAGAAGGGTTTAAGTGGTTGATCCGTTCGGTTGCGAGTTCCTTCTGGATAAATACACATATGAATATTTTGTTGTAATACTGAACGCATTACTTCCAAACTTTTTCGACGACTCTGATCGTTTTTTCTATCCACAAGAACAGACCCCCTTTTATAAAACCAACCAAATATTGGAACCTTAGCAAAGGATGATTTTGCAATGGTCTTATTTCCGCCTGGAACAAAGGGAGCTGACAGGGGAACATCAATTAGCGCATTGTGGTTATAGACAATCACATAGGTCTCCCCTTTTTTGAAATTTTCTTTCCCCCTAACAGTTACCGGACAGCCTACTAAATACAACCAACTTTGCATCCAACATCTAGAAACCCAGATAAAATAATCCTGTCCTTTTTTTCCAGGTATTAAATATGCAACCATCGATGGTAAAAAAATAATAAGGAAACTAACTGCAAAACTCACAAAGCCCCACAAAGCCCAAAAGCTACCAAACATATCCATTAAAAAAGTAACGACTTTATTCGTCTTTTTACTTTCACTCTTTTTATCCTTCATTTCCGAATTTAATTTGTTGTTGAATGGGTGTAAACAATTTCCAATCAATGGGAGAAAAGCCCTGCTGAATCAATAATTCATTTGTTTTTGAAAAATGCTTACAACCAAAAAATCCTTTATTGGCACTAAAAGGTGAAGGATGCGCTGCTCTCAACAAAAAATGTTTGTCTTCATCAATCAGTGCTTGTTTTTGCTGAGCGAAATTACCCCATAATAAAAATATAACCCCTTTTTTATTATCGGAGATTTTTTTAATTATCGCATCCGTAAAATCCATCCAGCCAATTTTAGCATGACTTGCTGGCTCGTTCAGTCGTACCGTTAAAAAAGCATTCAACAATAAAATGCCTTGCTCTGCCCAATGAGATAGGTTACCATTGTCCAATGGCATCTCCACACCT
>CAMBTV010000112.1 GCA_945870835.1 Chitinophaga pinensis | reverse complement strand
GGTGATACTGTCAAATCAGGTCAACCTGTATGCCAAATTGGAAATGAGTTACAATTAACTCAATTAGAAAATGCAGAGGTCAATTACAATTTCTCCAAAAAAAATACACAAGAAAATGCTCCACAGATTATTAAATTAAAAGAGCAGATCAATCAAGCGATATCCAAATGTAACACTGACAGTTTAAACGTAATTAGATATCAAAAGCTTTTTGATAAACATGCTGTATCTGCATTAGATTTAGAGAGAACAAAAATTGAATTTCTCAATAGCCAAACCAATAGAACCATCCTTCAGAAATCATTGGAAGACCTCAAGGCGATGGTATCTTTGAATGAGTCAAACGCAAAATCACAATTAAGAATTCAGGAGCAAAATATGAAATATAGCAAGGTGTCCATCGAAAATGATGGAGCTATCATTTTAAAAATATTTAAATCCAAGGGTGATTTAATTAGAAAAGGTGAACCCATCTGTCGCGTTGGTTCGAGCAAATCCATTTTAAGGCTTTTGATTGCCGCAGAAGATATTAAATCCATACTTGTAAACCAAAGTATATTAATCGTATCTACAATTGACAGAAGTAAAACTTACAAAGGTTCAATTACAAAAATTCATCCAATTTTTGATGAAATTTTACAATCGTATATAGTGGATGCCAACATAGATTCTTCCGCTGATCCACTACCCTTAGGAAGTAAAGTTCAAGTAAACATATTAATCAAAGAGGCCAAAGCTGCATTGGTAATACCAACTGATTATTTATTAAATGGCGATTCTGTTTCACTTTCAAAAAATCATCAAAAAGTAGCAGTTAAAACAGGAATTAAAACACAAGATTATATTCAAATTTTAAGCGGAATAGATGAAAATAGTTCGATTGAATTAGTTGATCAATAGTTTAAATTTCTACGACTCCCCTAACCAATATCTTATAAAAAAGATAAAATAAACCCCACATGTCAACAATAGTCCTTTACACAGATGGTTCTTCAAGAGGCAATCCAGGACCTGGTGGCTATGGGGCAGTATTAATGTATGGACATCACCACAAAGAGTTATCACAAGGTTTTCGGCTCACTACCAATAATCGAATGGAACTGCTTGCTGTTATCGCAGGATTAGAAGCCATCAAAAAAAATGAATTGCCAATAACAGTTTATTCCGATAGTCAATATGTAGTAAACGCTGTTGAAAAAGGATGGTTAAATACTTGGATTAAAACAGATTTTAAGGGAGGTAAAAAAAATAAAGATCTTTGGAAGCATTACTTTGAATTATCAAAAAAGTTTACCGTTAAATTTATATGGGTAAAAGGTCACGCTGATAATCCCCACAACAATAGATGCGACGAATTGGCCACCAATGCAGCAGCAGGAAAGCAATTGCTAACTGATAAAGGATACGAAGATTCATTACAAAAAATGCCACTCAATTGAGTGGCATTTTTTGTAAGTTTATTAAAATCTTAAGCAGTAACCTTAGATTGAACTGAATATTTTGAAAAAAGTCGAAATCCTCCAAATAAAATAACACTGAAAATTAGAGTTGCATACAAACTACCTAAATAAAAAGGAATGGCAGCTGTGTAACAACTTACTAACCCATCCCAAGTTTTTGCATAAGGCAAATTATTAAGACCCAATCCACCTGATATCCAAACCAAGAAATTTGAAGTTAAAAAATAAAAACTAGCCCCTGAAAGTCCACCAGCTAATATTTGGAACCAATTATTTTTTTGAATTAAAAATCCAATTAAAGTAACAGAGGCAAATAATACATAATTTAATACTTGACCGCTATAAAAACCCGCAATAGGAGAAATCTTATATTGGAATAGAATTTCATACAGTACATCTGACAATAACATTGATAAAATAGGTAGCAAAAAAGAATAACGCTTATTTTTAATAATACTCCCACTAAATAATGCCATGGCAATTTGAGGAGCAAAGCCAAGGGGCCTTCCCGGAAGCAATCGATAAAAGGAAGCAATTAAAACCAATAAAACAAAACTTACTAATATTGACCTTTCTATCTTCATTTTTTTTAATTTAACAGGAACAAAAATAAGTAATTAATCCATTTGCAAGCAATATTTATAAAAAACTCACTAGTAGAACTCAATTAACAATTAATCTTATAAAAAATAGAACGGGGTTTAAGCAGATGGCAAAACACATAGAAACAGGGAAAAAAGGAGAAAAGATGGCCATTCAATGGCTACAGGAGAGATCCTATAGGATATTAGAACAAAACTGGAGACATGGCAGATTTGAAGTAGACGTTATAGCAGAAAAGTTGATGGTGCTTCAGTTTATAGAAATAAAAACCAGAAGAACTTCAAAATTTGGCTTACCAGAGCAAAGTGTAAGACAAAAAAAAATACAAAATCTGATTAATGCTGCAGAACAATACCTTTACCTAAATCCTCAATGGCAAAGAATACAATTTAATATCCTATCGATTTTAATAATTCGAAACCATCCAGTGGAATATTTTTTAATTGAAGACGTATTCTTATAATTACAATTTGAAAAAAGTATTAACCAATCAAATTTTTCATTTTCTCCACCATTTTAAAAGTTGCAGGACAATACTGTAAATTCTGCTTGTGAACATCAATATATTCTATCGTCTTTCTTTTTGTAAGATGCGGAAAGCCCGCACAATCATCGGGTCGAATTGCATAAATAGAACATTTGTTATCAGTCAAATTTAAAAATTGACAGGGCTGCTTTTTATTTTGCCAATCCTTATCCTTTTTATCGTAGACTAGCCATTTATCCTTGAATTCAGTTGGAGTTAGTTTAAAATGAGCAGAAATTCTTTTGATATCCTTTACAGAAAAAGTAGGAGTCATTTGTTTACAACAATTGCCACAGCTTAAGCAATCAGTTTCAGCCCAAACTTCCTTATCAACTTGATCAATAAGTTTATGCAATCCCTTTGGCGGATTTTTTTCTAATTTAGTCAAAAATGATTTGAGGGCTTTTTTATGGTATCTTACTTTTTGCTTGAAGGATCTAAAACTTATCATCATCAGTGAGTAAAAATTAAAATAAATATAAACGAAAATAAGGAAACCTTGGCTAACTAAAAGAGTTTTTACAAATTAATCAGCCCTAACCTATTTTATAAAAAAACAGCCTTATCTTTCAATACCTAAATATATTAATGATTCTTTTTCTTTTATTACTTGAACTTACATTATTAAAAGTATTCTGTTTAAAGATTTATCTTAATATATTACTCAGACAATATCAATTTTCATAATTTTCAACCGTTCAACTCACTCAAATGTGGCAGGCATATAAAAAGGGATACAAAGCTTTTCTTCAATTAGAAAAATCATTGAGTGATAATTCTGTAGAAGCCTACCTGCATGATATCGAAAAGCTTACTACCTGGATTCAGCAAACTGAGCATCTCAAAACCCCTCAACAAATAGAATTAAAGGACCTTGAAAATTTTATTCGTTGGATTAGTGAACTAGGCATGACTCCAGGCTCTCAAGCAAGGATAATTTCTGGACTAAGAAGCTTTTTTAAATACTGTCTACAGGAACAAATTATTACCACCAGTCCGGCAATGCTATTAGAATCACCCAAATTAAAAAGGTCATTGCCCGATGTGCTTAGTTTTGAAGAAATCAGCGCTATGATCAATTGTATAGATTTAAGTAAGTCGGAAGGAGGAAGAAACAAAGCAATTATAGAAACACTTTATAGCTGTGGTTTAAGGGTAACCGAAGCAGTAAACCTTCGAATCAGTTGCCTTCATCTAGATCTTGGCTTTATTAGAGTAATTGGTAAGGGTGACAAGGAAAGATTAATACCGATTGGGACTGATGCTGCAAAATATATTGAAATTTATAAAAATGATATCCGAATTCATCTCTCTATAAAACCAGGTAATGAAGATATTTTATTTTTAAACCGAAGAGGAGCTAAACTTTCCCGTGTGATGATCTTTTTAATAATTAAAGAATTAGCTAGACTAGCGGAAATTAAAAAAACAATCTCTCCTCATACCCTTCGACATTCCTTTGCTACCCATTTGGTTGAGGGAGGCGCTGATCTAAGAGCTGTTCAAGAAATGCTTGGCCATGAAAGTATTACTACTACTGAGATCTATACTCACCTAGATAGAGAATATTTAAGATCCACTTTACAACAATTTCATCCGGCATTTAAATCAAAATGAGAATACAATTTTTAAGAGAGGAATAAAAAAGTAAATATTTTATGTAGATAAAATATTTTAAAAAACCATTATTAAGAAAGTACTGCAGAGTTATCAGAATTATTATTTTTTACTTTTTTTCGGTAATTTTTAAACATGCTCATCCATCGCAGTTTTAATACCCCTAGAATTCCCTCTTTTACAATTCCCTTATTCATTTTACTTTCTCCCAACTGACGATCAATAAAAGTAATGGGAACCTCTTTGATAGTGAAGCCTAATTTCCAAGCTGCAAATTTCATTTCAATCTGAAAAGCATAACCTACAAAACTAATTTCATTTAAATTAATAGTTTCTAAAAATTTCCTGCTGTAACAAACAAATCCTGCAGTAGGATCTTGCACTGGCATCCAAGTGATGATACGAGTATACAAGGAGGCTCCTTTAGACAAAGCAATTCTATTCGCTGGCCAATTTTTAACTGCGCCACCTTTAATGTATCTTGACCCGACTGCAACACCTGCACCATTCTTACATGCAAGGTATAAATTTTCTAAATCTTTTGGATTGTGAGAAAAATCAGCATCCATTTCAAAAATGAATTGATAACCATTCAAAAGTGCCCATTTAAATCCATGAATATAAGCAGTACCCAATCCCAACTTCCCAATGCGCTTTTCTAAAAATAATTGTCCGGGATATTTATCGAATAAAGATTGAACTAAATCTGCAGTCCCATCTGGAGAGCCATCATCAATAATTAAAATATGAAAATTTTGCTGCAAGTCGATCACTGCAGCGATTATATTTTCAACGTTTTCTTTTTCGTTGTAAGTTGGTATAATTACTAATTTTTCCAAGAATATTAAATATAAATTTGAATAAAATTACAACTAGTAATACTAAAATAATTTAAATATTTTTTAAAAGGGTTCGATTCAATATCTCCGTTAGCTTTTGCTTGGTATGAAGTGGAAAATCCCCCCTTATCATCCAGTCGTAATACTGAGGCTCTGCTTTTAATACATCTACAACCGGCCTACCTTTGTGTTTACCAAAATTGAATACTTCTACCCCTTTTTCGTCAAATATAAAACGACGCGCATAATCCACCACTTTATCCTCTCCAATAACTGCTAAAATTGAATCCAATGAGTTTCCCATCTGGGGATAACGCTCTATCTGAGACATAAACACGTCAATGGTAGCATTTACATCCGCTTCTGCACTATGCGCATCTACTAATTCTTTGTCACAATAATATTTGTAAGCAGCGGTTAAGGTTCTAGGTTCCATCTTGTAAAAAATATGCTGAACATCCACCATCCTGCAGGCACTTAAGTCTACCTCCATCCCAGCTCGCAAAAATTCTTCCATCAAAATTGGAATATCAAAACGATTGCTATTATAACCACCCATATCGCAGTTTTCTATAAACTGCTTCAACTCATTACCACATTGTTTAAAACTGGGTGCGTCCTTGACCATATCATCTGTAATGCCATGAATAGCAGTTGTTTCAGGCGGTATAGGAATACCTGGATTCAATAGTTTCCTTTTCACCTGTCGAGTCCCATCTGGCAAAATTTTAATGATAGCAACTTCTATAATTCTATCAGTAGAAAGATTTACACCTGTGGTTTCTAAATCAAAAAAAGCTATTGGACGAGCTAATTGTAGAGCCATACCTATTTAATTTTTAAAATTTACTATGTTGGTATTATAATTTATTATATATTTGAGAAAATTAAACAGTTGGTCATCAATACTAAATAATATTAATAAGTCAGATTAAATCAACTTTAACGATTTCTGACTAGCAAGTTAACTTTTAATCTGTGAATTTATAACATTTATAGTCTAAACAAAAGCTTTTGTATATTTGTAAATCTAACTTAGAAGTAAAATCATCTAAACCATTAAAAATGAAAAAGATTTTAATATTGGTATTTTTAATCAGCACTGGACTCATACTTCTATCTTCCTGTGGAGCAAGCAGAAGAGGCACTGGCTGTCCGATGACAGAAAATATCATTCACTAAACCCATTTTCAAAATGGATTGGATCTCTCTGACCTCGACAAATCAATTGGCTGACATCAAAGAAAAGTCGAAGAATAAACCTCAACTAATTTTTAAGCACAGTACCCGTTGTTCGATTAGCTCAATGGCAAAAAATCGCTTAGAAAGAGAAACCACTCCAGAAAACATAGATTTTTACTATCTTGATTTGATAAGCTATCGAGAATTGTCTACAAAAATTGCTGAAGAATTTTCAGTATTCCACGAATCCCCCCAGGTTATTCTAATCAAAAATGGCGAATGCAGTTATGACGAAAGTCATTCCGGTATCAATATGGATGATATTAAAGAACAAGCTACTTCACAAAATTGATCCCTTTTTTTAACTACCGCTAAGTTTCAATAAAAAAGAGTTCAACATTTCACTTTGAGCCTCCATTTTTATACTATTCTTTTGCAAAGTCAATTGATGTTGAATACTAACTGGTATAGGTACTAACTCACCAATCAAAGGTTCAACTGCATCATAAAATTTTACAGGATGAGCAGTTTCCAATACGATTCCTTTTTGATCAGGATGAGATTGTAAATATTGATCCAATGCTTTGAATCCTACCGCTCCATGGGGATCTAATAAATAATGGTAATTTTTGTAAATAGTCTGTAAGGTAGATTTGGTATGATCTTCAGAAATACTACAACTACTAAATATAGCTGCTAGATCGGTAAATTGATGGTGAAAAATTTCAAGTATTCGAATAAAATTACTAGGATTGCCAACATCCATCGCATTGGAAATAGTAGCCACCGCATTTTTAGGAACATACTGTTGGGATTGCATATAATTCGGCACCACATCATTTGCATTACAAGCAGCTATAAAATGCTGAACTGGTAATCCAGACTGATGTGCCAAAATACCTGCGCAAATATTTCCGAAATTTCCACTTGGAACAGATATTACTGGAGGCTTATGTTTATCGGCCCATAACTTATACGCAAAAAAATAATACAATTGCTGAGGCAACCAACGAGCTACATTGATAGAATTGGCAGAGGTTAAAAATAATTTTTGCTTTAAATCTTCATCAATAAATGCCTGCTTAACCATTTGTTGGCAATCATCAAAAGTGCCAGCAATTTCTAAGGCATGTATATTTTTACCCAAAGTAGTTAACTGCTTTTCTTGAACCGAACTCACTTTACCAGAAGGATACAGTATCACTACCTCCACGCCTTCTACCTCATAAAAACCATTGGCAACAGCACCTCCCGTATCTCCTGAAGTTGCCACTAATACAGTTACCTTCTTTTTTTTACCTAAATTCAAGTCGGACTGTTTAACGAAATAACCCAAGCAACGACTCATAAATCTTGCTCCAATATCTTTAAATGCAAGCGTTGGTCCATGGTACAATTCTAAAGAATAAATGGCATCAGTAACCTTCACCAGCGGAATGTCAAAGTTGATTGTCTCCTCTACAATTCGCCTCAACTCAAGTTCTGGAATAGTATCACCTACATAAGGTTTCATTACCTGGTAAGCAATTTCTTCATTTGAATATTGAGTTATATTTTCAATGAGCTCTTTAGAAATAGTTGGTATTCTTTCAGGGAAATACAAGCCTTTATCAGGCGCTTGTCCATTGATGGTAGCTTGTTTAAAATCTACTTCGGGTGATTGGTGATTGGTACTAAAATATTTCATGCGATTTTTAATAACGGATGATCTTTAACTGATAGTTTTTAAAACTCCTTTACTCTGCTTACCCTTCTATAATCTTTACCCCTTTTTGATTAATGGTAGTTACATAAGTATTAAACTCCAATCCAATTTGTTTGTATATATCTTGCATTGCAGTTTGCACGTTTTTTGCAGTAGCTTCATCCCTACTTAGCATAAATAAGGAGGGACCTGAACCAGAAATACCACCGCCCAACGCACCTGCTTCTTTACACTTGATTTTAACTTCATCAAAGCCAGGAATCAAGATGCTTCGAACGGGTTCAATGATCACATCCTCTAAGGAACGACCAATCAAATCCAAATCACTCTGCATAAAACCAGCCACTAGCCCTGCAATATTTCCCCATTGTCTGATTGCATCTTTTAACAATACTTCTTTTCTTAAAATCTGCCTAGCATCTTTGGTACGTACTTCTATTTGAGGGTGAACAATGGTTACAAAAAGATCGGGTGAAGAAATTGAAATGATATCCAGCGGATGAATACTACGAATTAATGTTATCCCTCCATAAATACAGGGTGCCACATTATCTGCATGTTTAACCCCTGAAGCGACTTTTTCTCCAAACATTGCAAAACGGACAAGATCTTTATTTGAAAAAACATTACCCAATAAATGATTTGCTGCAACTACAGCACCAGCAGCACTTGCAGCACTTGAACCAATGCCACTTCCCGGTTTAATTCTTTTATGAATAGTCACTTCAAAACCAGTAGGTGTATCTAGCTCATTGATCATTTCAATCAATGGAGCGCCTGCAGTATTTTGTGCTGGATCTAACGGTAATGGGTATCCGTCGGCACTGAGTATGATCACCTTTTTTTCATTCAATAATTTAACTTCCATCAAATCATTCGGTTCATTCAAACACATTCCCAATACATCAAAACCACAGACAAGGTTAGCCACTGTAGCAGGTGCTAATACCTTTACATATCCTGCGGCTGAATAATTGGGCTTTATCTTTTTATTTTCAGTTAGATGATGAGCTAGGTCCATAAGTAGGTTTGTGAGAATAAAATATTTTTAAATTAATCCGCTTCAAGTAGTCGATGTATTTTAAATTCTTCCAGTTCTGATAATATCTGCGAACACACCCGATGCAGTGATATCCGCTCCTGCTCCAGCTCCCTTAATTACCAATGGTTGATCAACATATCGATCGGTATAAAAAAGAACAATATTATCCTTTCCATACAAATGAAAAAAATCATGTTGCGGATCAATATGTTGTAGACCAACCTGAGCTTTTCCTTTATTAAACTTGGCAACAAATTTCAACTTTTTTCCTGCGGTTTCTGCTTCTGTATATAATTTTTTAAAATGATCTTCATGCGCTTCCATAGACTGATAAAAATCTGCAACAGAACCTTCCATACAGGCAGCTGGCATAAATGAAAGATTGTCAATATCCTCCATTTCCATTTTTTCTCCTGCCTCTCTAGATAGAATCATAATCTTTCTCATTACATCCTTACCACTTAAATCAAGGCGTGGATCTGGCTCAGTATAGCCTTCATCCTGTGCTTGCTTTACTACCGAGGCAAAACTCTTTTTACCATCATACTGATTAAAAACAAAATTAAGTGTGCCGCTTAAAACAGCCTCCATAGTATGGACTTTATCACCACTTCGGAGCAAGTCATTTAATGATCCAATAATTGGTAAACTAGCTCCTACATTGGTTTCGAAGAAAAACTGCGCA